>ONUG01000247.1 GCA_900320965.1 uncultured Bacteroidales bacterium
CTTGAATAGCTCGGAGTGTGTTCCCGTGCGGATCAGCTTGATGGTTTGGGTTTCTTTATCCAGCCATATCAAGAGAAAGTCGTTCTGGATGTGGCATTCCATACATCCGGAAAACTCTCCAGAAAGCATATGAGGCTTGTGCGTGCTGTCAACCGTCCCATGCTGCTCCAACTGAATCAGAACATCCTTAAGTGCCTGTAACTTGACAGGTTGATGCTTGATCTTTTTCAGATCTTTTTTGAATTGAGTCGAATATTCCAGCGTCCACATGTCATAACCCGGCTACAAATTCATCAAACTTGTCCATATCCAGCCGCTCCAGATCCTTTCCGCTTTTGACTTCGTTGATGGCAGCCATGGTTTCCTCATTGGGTTCATCGTAGGCGACATCCATGAGGACGGTTTCCACGTAGTTGTTCAGGCTCCGATTCTCCTTCTTCGCCTTGATCTTCAGTCTCCTGATGAGTTCTTTATCAAACCTGAAAGCAGTTTGAACTTTTGTCGTTGTCGTCTGCATATAGTTACGTGTTATTATTTCGATAGCAAATATATAACACTTTATTATATAAAGCAAATAAACTTATAATTCTCCATTGAATGCCTTGCGGAGAAGGGACTGCTTCAAGTCATCGCAGAGCGTTGACCGACGACTTTTTCAGAAGTCTCAAGCTCAAAAGGGATTCCGGAGCAATGACTCCTAAAAGGTTTCGAGGTCGGTGAGGACTTGGAACTGGACGAGCTCAAGAGCATCGAGAGGACACCGTTCAAGGACATCTTCGAGGAAAACGTGGATCTGTGCAAAGACACTTACAATCTTAACTGTTTCCGGAAATCAAGGATCGAGGTGGAGAAACCTCTCGTCAAGGAAGCCTATGAGAAACTGGGAGCCGGTAAAGTGAGGGAAATGAAGTTCAATCCTGTTTAGCGATTGTGTCTGCGAAGTATCAAAAGAAATAATCGCCCACCGAAGTGAGCGATAATATATAACTTTAGAACCCGACTGTTAAGCCAGCAGCCATGCCGCCATGGACTTCTTGATGAGGAAGGATCTCGGCTGTCGGAGCAACATAGATATTGAGGTTCTTGAGCAAACTCAATGTTATGCCCGGAGAGAGCGTAGCTCTCCAATTCCAGTAGGGAGTATGCTTGATTTCTCCGCCACCGACATCTGTCCCTATTATCTTATAGACACACTCTCCTCCAAGCGTCACTTCTCCGAACAACATGAAACGTCTCTTCTGGTCAAGCGGGACATACCCACGGTAGAAACAGTAAACCGGAATCTTCCTGACATCAGCAGGATACGCATCCCAAAACTCCATACCAAGACCGCTTCCAAGACCGAATACATTGTCACCCACCCGGGCTCCAGCCATCAATTCATATGATCCATGATATATGGATATAAAGGCCTTTGCGGCAAACTCGGGGGACCAGCTGTTATTAGCTTTTTGGGCAGAGACCGTCATCGCAAGAAAAATGACAGCCAAAGAGCACAAATACTTTTTCATGCTAAATTTCGTTTTATCTGACACAAAGATAGCGAAGTGAGCGATAAAAAGGAATTTATAAGACCGCCTTCACTGGTGCCGCCCAGAAAGTGTCGGCATCCGTCGTGACGATGGCTCCTTCCTCAATATCGAATCCTTCGAAGCCTGACGGGGCCAGATAGATACCGTCTGAGTATTGTCCAAAAGCAAGATGGTATTTTTTCATTAGTGTCCACTAAAAATATGGCCGGGATTGTTGTGATATAAAAAGAGTTTATATCGCAGCGTAGAGTTAGCCGCAAATGTAATCCAAAAGGACTTCAGACAGGATATAAGCCTATATGGTTACCTTGAAGCCGTAGATTTTACCATTTTCAAGCGAGAGCTTGCTCGTGATCGTCTTCCGCATGTCGCAGTCCGGGAACACGGTGACCGAATTCCGGCGTTCCTCCTCGTCGTCGTAATAGTTGCCGCCGAACTGGAAGCAGAGTTCATATCCCGCCTCGAGATCCTTGTCGAAGCGGACGGGCACGAAGAAGGTCTTTTCGACCACATCCTCGTCCATCAGTGTGAGATCGCTGTTGTTGCCGCTGTCGAGCAGGTAATAGTCCAGCGGTCCCCGCTCGATCGTGAAGGGCGTCCCCGTGTAGCTTCCGGTGGTCACATCCAGGCCGGAGAACCTGACGAAGACCGGGTCACCGTTCACACCCCACTCTTCCTCTTCGTCCGAGTCGGGATCCACGCACTTGATGCGGATGGAATTGATCCGCGCCTGGTCGAAAGGAGAACCGGGAGGCGCCTCGTACGGGAAGTTCCTGAGGGTCACCTCGATGCGGAACACGGCGAACTGGTGCTCCAGGTACACGTGGGCAACATCGCCGGAGATCTTCACCTCACCCAGCATCAGGTCGACATCGGAGATAGAAGACGGATCATCGTGCTGCAGGGCACCCAAGGCGGTCGAAAGGTTTCTCATATAAATGGTCGGAGATCCCACCCGCACAGCGTCGAAGATCGAATTGCCAGCGTACGAGTCCACCGACGGATACAGGCAGATGACCTTGTCCCCTGCGTTTCCGGTCCAGGTCCCGGAGAATTCCGCCTTGCTGCGGCCTTCCTCACCGGTAGAAGTGAACGTA
>ONUG01000246.1 GCA_900320965.1 uncultured Bacteroidales bacterium
GATCCTCCTGCCTCGCTCGTTTTCCTCATAGTGCCCTTCGTCCCGGTGAATGTGAATCTGGATGGCTCTTATGTACCACCTCTTCTGAACGGCAGCGGTAAATCTTTTGAGGTCATCCAACGTGGTCCCTTCTTCGATGACTGCCACGCCCTCACGGAGAGGACTGCTTCCTTTACGGACACGCTTTCTGCCATTCTTGTCCGTGTATTCTACATCCTTCTCCTGCATAGCCCTGCCGGTCTTTTCTTTAACCATTGCCTTGAGTTCTTCATAGTATTCCTGAAGGCTGGTGAACTCCAGTTCTGGTGTGACATAAGACTTATTGAAGGGAGTCAGGAAAGTGTCTATGTAAATCTGGTCGGGATTCAGGGATTTGAGGTATTTCTTGTCCCGCCTGTTATGCGCTTCGCTCTGGGCGATGTTGCACGGTTTGATATGGATGGATGCTTTACTCATGGGCTGGTGTTCTTGTTCTTTGGTTTGTATTAAGACCGGCGTCAGGGTATCGGGGCGGCGCCCTGATCGGAGGGTGCAGGGAGAGGGTCACTCCCTGCCCGGGAATCCAAGGGGTGGAGATCCCTTGCCCTTGCCCTCGGCAGAGCCCACAACTACAGGAGCGGAGCGCGTAGTTATAGTGGGCTATAACAGGGCAAGCCCTGCTTCTAAATCTGCCACCCTCCGGACCGGCTTCGCTTCATTACCCTCGCCATTGCTCTAAGCCACATTCGCGGCTCTGACAGAACTGCTTTGAAAGAAGCCGGGGCGACAGGACAGGGGAGCTTTCGTTGTTGATCCCTGTCGCCGGAGGGTTCCCGCTTCCTGCGTCTTTTCTCTATCCGGTTAGGAATAAAGGGAAAGGGAAAAGAGGCGGGGATGGATCTACGATGTCCCACCTGGGCCCGGAGGATTTGCACTGTCGGATTCACCGGTTTCGACAGCGATTTCAGGTGGGACATGCTTGGGAATTCTATGCGGTTTCTTGATTGGCTTGACCAAAGGGTTACTGTCGAAGAAACCGCTCTTTATCAATCTCCAACCGGTGAACCAGGCTGACAGGCAAATCAGCGTGTGGATGGTGGTTCGGTTGGTTGATTCGGACCGGAGGATGCCAAGCTGGTTGAACTCGTGGACGATGCGGGTTGCCGTCTTCCGATTGCAGCCCCACAGCCGGGCAAGGTCGACCTTGGAGGCCATGAATTGCCCGGGTTGTAGGACAGCTGAATAGTTCTTTCCGGAGACCTTGGTTTCCTCCACTTCATCCGGAGGATATCCTGCTGCTCGTCCGAAAGATAATCGAGCTGCGCTTCATTGAGGGTGATGCTATATCTGAGGCTCTGTTGCATGAAGCGTCATTCCTTATGGTCTTCCACAGGCAACTCTCGATAAGAGGGCGCAAGGAAAAGGATTTTCTGACACATCTCCTCAAATCTGTCCATGATCCGTTTCCCGTATCTTGCCGTCAGCTTTCCATCGGGAAGATTCGTGGAAATGACCGTGACCCTCTGCTTCTCATACCTTTCGTACAAGAGTTCTGGTATAGGGGTGTAGTCCACTCCGAAATCTTTGAACTTGTCCGGTTCTGTCCCCAGGTCATCAATGAAGAGGTAGTCTGCCTTCTTGAATTCGTCATAGAAGGAACGTTCCTTGTCAAGCTTGGACTGGTAGTTGTCATTGATCATCTTGGCGGTGCATCTGTAAGTACTGCTGCCATAATAGTAGCGGTACAGCGAATACAACGCGTTCATGAGTGAGGTCTTCCCGGATCCGGGGGTTCCCTGCAGGAGCAAACTGGTGGTCAGCCTGGAGCCGGTCATCCATTCGGCTACAGCAGCGATGTTATTGGCCATCTCCGTATCGTTGATTTCCCTGAATTCATTTCCGCGGTCTTCGACCACGCCTTGATACAGTTCCGTCAGTAGTCCTTCAAGGTCTTGTGTATCGATCCCCTCCAATTTGGCCGGTAACTTAAGTACCTTATTAGGATTCAAGGAAGTCTTCAAGATCTCCGACTTCAAGTGCTGGATTAATTGCTGTTCCATAGCTAGATTTTCTTTTGATTCGAGTTGGTGTTTCTATATACATCTGATTGTCTTTCAGATTATCCATTCCATTATTGTGCGACGAAAGGTTATGAGTTGGTGTGACCTTCTTTCCCATCTCTGTGGGACGTTTGGTCTCATCCTGCTGTGACCTTATGTCACACCCCGATGTGACGTAACGTCGCACCTCTTCTTCGCATACTGAATATGAATAGGTCTGGTGCCCCGGATGCTTAGCCTCAGAACGAATGAGCAGTTTCTTCCTGCATAGACGGCCAAATGCAATGCCGACATGCTTGCGGGAACAACCGATCATTTTTCCAAGGTTCCCTTCGCTCATGAACATCTCCTTCCCTTGCCGGTAATAAGAGAACGCATGTGCGAAGACGAGCAGCTCTATCCCTTTCAGGCCGAGCCCCTCACCCATCATCTAGTTTTCCACGTAGGCAGCCATCCTATTTCCGGGTGGATTGGTAGTAGTCCGCCAGCTTGCGCGCCTTGTCGACATCGAAGACGATTCGTCGGCCGATACGGGAGACGATTGCTTCCCGCAGGACTCCTCCGCCGACCTTGGATCCGTCCTCCTCGCGCGGCGCGCGCATCAGCGCGTAAATAGTAGATTCGGAGCATCCGAGCTCCACGGCCAGGG
>ONUG01000245.1 GCA_900320965.1 uncultured Bacteroidales bacterium
TGTCACACGCACTTCCCACCCCGTCTCCGCAGCAGGAATACCCGAAGCGGGACGGAAGAACCAGTAATGGCTGAAAGCCCTGTCTGTCCATGAAACAGAGTTCTTTCCGAGTTCGTTGAAAGCATAGGATGCCAGAGCCACATTGGACATCACTCCGTCGGGGACTCTCTCAAAATCACCTATCTTCTTCCCGTTCTGATACATCTCTACTGTCCACCAGTCGCTGTCGTCATCCCAGACCTCAGCGACAAAGCATCCTTCGAGGGGACTATGGCCGTAAGCAGGAATATTCGAGGTGCCTCCAACTCCACCGGCCGCCCATGTAAACTGATATTTTCTGGTGCCCGAATAGGTCTGATTGCCGTCATAAACTCGGACCTGATAGTCCTTAGAACGGCCTGTACCCTTATTGATCCAGTCGACAATATCAGGGCCGTTGACCTTATAGATAGTATAGCCGTTAGGGCCTCCGGTCACGCTGCTGTGGCAGTTCCACCAACCTCCGCAGGCGGCCTGATGGAGATGTTCCATAATCGGACGGCCGCTTCCGGTGACCCAATCGCGATGGATATAGACTCCGGGATAATGGACATGCCCTATCATCAATTCTGCGCTATGGAAGGCTTTCATCTCATCCAGGAAATCATGGTGATGCGCAAAAAGAATGACCATTGAGCCGGTAATGTAATTGGCTCCCTCGCGGAAAGGAATATGGGCGCAGAAGATGAGCATCTTCTTTTCCTTGTCCTTGACATAGCTGAGGTCTTTCTTGAACCACTCCAGTTGCTCGTCCGTAAATCCTCCGTTATATACCATTGTCGCCCCGTCCGGATAAGATGAATACGGGGTCGAATAGGCGGCATAGACATTGTCCATGACAACAATGTGGGCATCTCCCCTGTCGAAAGAATACTCCGTAGGGCCGAAGTGCTTGACAAAAAGCTCGGAGGACAAATAATCAATCATTGAAGGGTCACTGCTTGTTACAGTAGCAGTGTGGTCATGGTTGCCGATGCACTGGAAGAACGGCAGCCAGCCGGAATCTATCCTCACATTGGACATAGCACTCTGCATCGACTGCCACATATTTGAAGAGTCAAACACAATATCACCGAGGGTCATTGCATAGACATTCTTGTATTCTCCTGAAGAAAGGCCCTCATTGACTGTCGCTTGGATATCCGGGATAGTACCGGGATAATTGTCGTGTTTCGTAGTGAAATATCCCACTCCCTTCGATGTCTGGCACTGAGGGTCACCTATCATTACAAGGGTGAATTCCTTTTCCGGAGCATCGAGAGGCTCGAGAACGAAATCATTACGGTTCTGCCTGCTCGGGTCAAACTTACCGACAGAATAGAAGCGCGGAGCATGATTATACTCGTCAAGAGGTATCTTATAAGCGGCAGGAACACTCATGTATACATTTCTGGTCCTGCTGTCAAGTTTCATCTGATAAACCCCATTCGCGTCAGTCGCCGTGTAATTGTATCCGTCAGTGACCGGAACGCCTTCAATCCCCTTGCCGGTCTTGGCATCTGTGATAAGCCCGATTCCATTGTTCCCTTCTAGAATGGGCGTTCCGTTGATCGAATCATAATGGGTATGAGAAGAATCCTCATATTTCACAAGTTCGACCTTGATATTGTCTATATAGCAGCGGTGTTCGCTCTTCCCTTGATCATTATCTCTAAGAGGACCAATACCTATGGAACCACCTGAAGGAACGTCCTGATCATTGTCTCTAAGGGGACCAATACCTATGGAACCACCTGAAGGAACGTTCTTTACCGTCACAGAATAAGTCTTGAATCCCGGCTCGGAGGATATCTCCACTACGTCTGATGACAGAGGCTCGTTGCTATTGATTCCAAAGGATGCCATGACCCTGTTCACTATCGTTAGATCCCCAGGGAAAACCTCAACCACACACTTGTTTCCGTCCGGGATTGGAGTAGAGCCCCACTCAATATAAGGGGCCGCATCGAATGTTATCTTTAGGGTAGCCGTCTCTTTCAGGCACTTGAGAGCCGGAGTCAGAATATCGCCGGTATATTTATCTCCTCCGATTTTGACAACTCCGCTTTGGACAGAGACCGACATGATACTGTTATGCTGCACAAAGCTCCCCCAGTTCTTTATCCTGGACGACCCGAACGCCTTGTAAAGAGTGGAGAAGAGTGTATAGCCCTCTTCTGGAGAACAAAGCGCAAGTTTTCCACCGGTCGACGCCGCAGGATCATCTCCTGAGGGAACTACTGCCGCTCCTTCAAGAGCTGCCGCTGAGGATTTGTATCCCGGAAGGCCGCAAGGACTGCCTCCATAGAGGAACTCGCTGAAATCCTCGGAGAGGATGACATCACCTTCCGAGACGTTTCCGGCAGTCCTGTCCACATTCAAAGAAGCAGTTGTAGTATAAGCATTTACCGTAGCCGTCCCTGTCTTTGAATCGGAGATTTTCACAAAGTATTGTGTTTCCGGTTTGAGCCCGTTAAAGACCATACCCGGCTGGAACTTATGTCCGCCTTCACTCCCATCCCAAGAATAAACGCTCTGGGTGCTGCCGGATGCTCCTCCCGCAGGGATATGCCATGCCCAAAGGAGATCCTTGCACTGAGGGTCCGAATAGATTGCAGCGATATACGGATCAGAAATATCCTCTTGGATGTTGCCAAAGCCGTTATTGGACCAGATTAGACCTATCTGGGATTCGCTAACAAAGAGAAGCTTCTGCTCAGGAAGAGTCCTAGGATCAACAGATCCTTCACTACGAATAGTCTTTGTGAAAACCTGCCCGGCATCAAGAGTTATTCCCTTCTCGGTATAATCGTCCAACTTCTCCCCTGAAAGGTCATATAGAGTAAAAACGAGGTTTTCATATGCCCCGGCAGGGATCGGTATCATATATGAGAAATCCGTCCCCTGGGCAAAAGTCCCGCTCATCGTCACCGCTCCTCCCGTTGAAGAGGCCGAAGTCATCACCTTCGGATCCCCTAGAGTAAAGGTGAAAGACCCTGATATCTTCTTACCAGGGGCTTCGACGACAAGCTTAGAAACGCCTGAATATGAGATATTTCCACCAACTTTCACTATTGCCGTCACCGGTTTCATATTGAACAGCTCGCCAGATTTTCTTCCGAATAAGGGAAAGACAGCCTTGCCCTGATAGCTATCCGGAAGATTGATTGTGAATCCTCCCCCGCTATAAGTAAGCTTACTGTCATAAGGATAGACGGCTAT
>ONUG01000244.1:0-1619 GCA_900320965.1 uncultured Bacteroidales bacterium
CTCCTACACATGCGGATACGGTACGGAGGCATCATCCAAAGATCATTTCACCCCTGAGACTGAGAACCAGAACCTCACCTACGCCTGCGCCACCGCCAGGTATTTCGGTGCCGAACAGATCGTCATAGCTCATTCCGGAATTGGTGTCGTGAGGAATTACAACGGCAAATTGAACGAAGGCAACATGCCTGAGCGATACATGAATGTTTTCGATAGCCCGGAAGCTCCAGCCTGGGATCAGAAAGCCTCGACTTTAAAGCCTGCTATCACAGTCATCTATTTGGGCACCAACGACTTCTCAACCAGGATGCAGCCTGCCGAGAGGGTCTTTACCGCAGCCTACATCACCCTTCTCAAAAAGATTAAGGAACTTCACGGAGATTCGCATCCGATTCTCTGCGTAGCCCCTAAACATGATATTCTCCAACTTGAATACATCCAAAAGGCCGCCCAGACAAGTGGCCTTCAGGGAATTCACGTGATGGCTCTCGGACCCTCGGTCCACAACGAGATCTCCGACATGGGAGCGGATGGCCACCCCAACTATAGCGGCCACCTGAAGATCGCCCATTCCGTGATTCCATACATCTCGACCATCACCGGTTGGGAGATGAATCCTGACAACAAGATAAAATAAAGGAATAAAGACATGACTACTTTGAAGAAAATCATTCTTTGGGTCGTCCTGGGCCTCGTTTTGGCTGCCGGACTGTTCGTTTATTTCAGGTTCTATTTCGTCTTCGGAGACGGTGTGAAAGCCGGAGAACTTAACCAGTTCACCTACAAGGGCTACGTCTGGAAGACTTACGAAGGAAGGCTTATCCAGGCCGGATTCAAGGGCAGCGTCCCCAAGACCGGAGGCACAGCCACGATCCAATCCTACATTTTTGACTTCTCCGTCGCCAACGAGGAGATCGCCAACGAGCTGATGAGGTGCAGCGGGAAGACCATCGAGGTCCATTACAAAGAATACCTCGGGGCACTCCCTTGGAGGGGAATGCAAAAGCATGTGGTTGATAAGGTTATCTCCGTCACTTCACCTGAGAATTTATGAGAAAGTTATTGATATTCTTGGCGTTGTCGCTGCCGGTGGCGGCGCTTGCCCAGACCGGAGTCGTAGCGACCCATCCCGCCAACAAAGAAGGCCGGATTCTCACCATGGAAGAAGCCGTGATGGGAATTGGTGTCAGGCCACAAGCCACCCAGGCCATCTGGGCGGACGAGAACACCTACCTCGCGATTGAAGGAAGGGACATTAAGGCTTTTGACGCGCTTACCGGCAAAAACGTGGAATACGACGCCAAGGCCCAAGGATTCGGCGGACCAAGGCAAGGAATGCGTGGTGGTGTTACCAGCGCCAAAGGCGTTTCCGCCTTCACGAAAGGCCAGAGCCTCTACATTAAAGACGGGGACTCAGAGATCCCTGTCGCATTGAACGAGAACGACCAGATCACCTACGGCCAGAGCGTCAGCCGCAACGAGTTCGGCATAAACGGTGGCATATTCTGGTCTCCATCGGGGGACAAGCTCGCTTTCTACAGGAAAGATGAAAGCCGGGTCAGCGACTTCCCTCTCCTGGACATCTCGACCAGGACAGGTACCCTCAAGAGCATCAAGTA
>ONUG01000244.1:1676-3558 GCA_900320965.1 uncultured Bacteroidales bacterium
GACCGCTACCTCACCAACATCAGCTGGTCCCCGGACGACAAATATGTGTTTATCCAAGTACTCGACAGGAGCCAGAAACACATGAGGTTCAACATGTACCGCTCTTCTGACGGATCCTTTGTCAGGACTCTTTTCACCGAAGACGACTCCCGCTATGTCGAGCCTTCGGATCCCGTCCGCTTCCTCAAAGGCACATATTCGTTCATCCACACGTCCAACGTCAGGGATGGCTTCCGCAATCTTTACCTCTGCGACACCCTCGGCAACGTCAGGCGCCTGACCTGCGTGGATGCTGACGTCACCTACCTTGACAATGACGGGACCACGGTCTACTACACTTCAGCCGAAGTCTCCCCTGTTGAAAACCACCTTTTCAAGATTTCGGTCACCGGTCTGAAGTCTCGCAAAGGCATCGAGAACCTCTCAAAAGCCAAATTCGGCAAGCCAGTCAGGCTCACGACCGAGGAAGGATGGCACAGCGTCACCCTAAGTCCCGGCCGCAAGTATTTCATCGACCGCTACAGCAGTTTCAACGTCCCTTCCGTCACCCAGGTCAAGACAACCGATGGCAAGATGCTTCGTGAGATAGGCCGGGCTGATGATCCGCTCAAGGCTTTCAAGACTGGGGAAATCATGCTAGGTACCGTCAAAAGCGCGGACGGCAAGTACGACAACTGGTACAGGTTGTACCTCCCGGCAGATTTCGATCCATCGAAAAAATATCCCGTGGTGCTCTATGTCTATGGTGGCCCCCACACTCAGCTCGTCAGGGACAGCTGGCTCGGAGGAATCAGCATGTGGGAGCTTCTCATGGCACAGAAAGGCCACATCGTCTTCGTCCAGGATAACCGCGGCACGCCGAACAGGGGCGCCGAGTATGAAAAAGCGATCCATCGCCGCTGCGGGCAGAACGAGATGGCGGACCAGATGGTCGGCATCAACATGCTCAAGTCCCTTCCTTTCGTCGACTCCGACAGGATCGGAGTACACGGCTGGAGCTACGGAGGCTTCATGACAATCTCCCTTATGACAAACTATCCGGAGACCTTCAAGGTCGGTGTCGCCGGAGGCCCGGTCATCGACTGGAAGTGGTACGAGATCATGTACGGCGAGCGCTACATGGATAATCCTGAGACTAATCCAGAAGGTTTCAAGGAGACGAGCCTGATCGAGAAAGCCGCCAACCTGAAAGGCAAGCTCCTGATTTGTCAAGGCGCTATCGACAACACTGTCGTCTGGGAGCACAGCCTCAGTTTTGTACAGAAATGCGTGGAGGAAGGAATCCAGCTGGACTACTTCCCTTACCCTCGCTCAGAACACAATGTCTTCGGAAGGTGGAGAATCCACCTGATGGACAAGGTAACTGACTACTTCGACCTCTATCTATAACTCAATACAATCAACAATTAAAAGCTAAAAGAAATGGCATTCTCTATCGCTGACATCATCAAGCAGCAAGTCTCTTCAGCTGCCGGCGGAATCCAGATTCCCGCCAATGTCCAGAACCAAGTTCTCGGAGGTCTATCCGATTCTATCCTCGGAAGCCTCACCCAGACAGCCACCAGCAGGGGTGGTGTGAACGTCATCACTGACCTTCTCACAGGCAAGACATCAGCTGCCAAGAGTCCGGTCACTTCCCTCGCCGGCTCCTTGTTCGCCAAGAACATTCTCAAGAACCTCAACCTCGGTTCTGCCCTCAACAGCTCCCTGACCGCTCTTATCCCCACCATTCTCGGTGGCGTGACCAAGTTATTCAGGGACCAGAATGGTGACGGCAAGGTTGACATCAACGACGTGATCATCGCCCTCGGTGGAAAAATCGGCGGAGGCGGTCTCTTCGGAAACATCCTCGGAAGTATTTTCAGGAGGAGATAATCCTACA
>ONUG01000242.1 GCA_900320965.1 uncultured Bacteroidales bacterium
CATCACGAACTCCAGGCGTTCGTTCTCCTCGTCCGGAGGGAACCCTGACAGCTCATTGATCCTCTTCAGGACCTTGTGACAATGATAGGCGCTCTGCTCCGTATCGAAGTACAGGACCCTGCGCTTGCCTTCGGGAAAGGTCGGTTCGTAATTAAGGATCCTCCGGTTGGACAAGGCTGCGGCAACGATGGCGCAGACATTGAAGGTCTTCTTCGACTTGCCCTTACCGGTCGAAGCGCTGAAGTTGCCCAGCGTGCTGATGACCGAACCATTTATTTTGATGACCACTGGCGGAGTGGCGAACTGGTCGCCGACATGGATGAGTATCTGTTCCCAAATCTTGTGGAAATTCTCGCGGGTGATTCTTGATTCCATGATATGTTGTGCATAATTCGTTAAACTTATATCTGCTTCTGGGAGAGGCGGTCGTGCTTCGTGAATAGCTCGCTGGGGGAAAGGACCGGAACATTGGCATCTCCTTCAAGTTCCTCGCGTGAGGGGTTCCTGAAGCGTCCCAACCATTCCTCCAGATCCTCCCTAAAGAATAGGTAGCCCTTCCCTGGCGGCGTGTAGACCGGGAGCTGCATTTTCTTCACGGCCTCCCTCAGGGTGAATACGCTCACCCCAACAAATTTGCTGGCCTCCTCCGTGGTCAGGAAGGTCTTCAACATGAACATCTTCTCCTCGATACGCTTGAAGAAGGTGACGAGCTCATCCAGGGAGCCGAACCGGGCAAGGTATTCCTCGACAGACTGGAACTTTCCAAGTAGGAGTTCGATGTCCGTTTTCTTGCTGAGGAAGTCCGGAATACCGCTGGCCCTCTCGATCAGTTTGAGAATCTCATTTGAACTGAATTCCATACGCGATATACTTTAAGGTGAAACGAAATTGCCCCCCGAAAGCGAAGGGCTTACGGAGGGCAAAGGTATATCGCACTATGCTAAAGTGTCACTTCAAATAGTAGTAGCAAACGAACTGTTACTCAAATACTACTCTTTTATAGAATTTTTAGCAGTTCTTATGAGATCGACCCATCTGTCAATGCGCGTCTTGGCCGGACGATCCTTCGATCCGTACCGGATGAGGGCGACTGACAGGTCGTGCTGGGTCATGTAGTTGCGCCCCGTTGAACCCATAATCAGCCGATTGGTTGAGATCACAAGCTGGTAGTTAGCCGTGATCAAGCCGAAGCTGTTCATCTGGGAGAAGAAGTACGCAACGACGGTGTTCCTGTTGGCGACGAGAGGATCCTCGTCGTTGGCCGAACACTCGTTGAAGAGCAGCGCCATATCCTGTGGTGAGACGGGCCGCTTGAAAAGGGGGATGTCGTTGGCCGCCTGGGCCAGAAGGGAGAGCACCTTGTCACTGAAGAAGCACTCGAAGTTGAGAGTCCTCGCCTTGGTCTTGCCACCATCCAGCATCAGATCACGCATACAAGAGAGGAATGTTTCGTGGTCGGTCTCTCTGGAGTAGTACTTCCTAACCAGGTCTTCACGGAACATCAACAGAGCCGCGATCCTCCCGAGATTGACCAGGTGATCGTTCCGGGTGGCGGGATTCTTCACATTGTGGAAGGTATGGGAGTTGATGAAGTCGTCACGGAAACGGTCGTAGGACACGCCACATTCCAGGACACACTTCTTGAACATGGAAAGGGCTTCCTGCCAGAGGCAGAAAAGCCCTTCGTCGCCTGCATAGGCACCTCTTTTAGAATGAGACTGTTTACCGCTCAAAAAGAGAGATGAAATAGGATTCGTTTTCCATTTCTGTCTTATGTTTTATATTCAACATGGTGTTTGTGATTTGCTCGAAGCAACACCATAGTACGATATATCACTGTTCATTCCTTGCAAGCGCTATGATTCCGTCGATCACGACGACAAAGTCGAACTTATCCCGACGTTTCATCACGTAACTGCCTTGAGTCTTTAGGGTGCTATAATTCAGCGGGTGACCGTTGTAGGTAAAACAGTCGCAGACCTTTTTGTGGATGTCCGGATTAAGCGGCTTGAAGAGCACCATGGC
>ONUG01000243.1 GCA_900320965.1 uncultured Bacteroidales bacterium
AGATGTTGATTGACAGTGATTTCCGGGAGCGAGCCGCCTCCGTCAGCCGCGACATGATAGCCTCCCGCTTCGAACAGGGATATGTCCGGAAATGCCTTTTGGATTTTTACCATTCTGTACTTTTGGTTAATAATCTTTAAGAAAACTGCTGTTCTTTCACGTTTTATTCTTATATTTGGGAGTGGTGCAGTGTTATGAAAGACAGAATTAATCTATTTGAGTGGTACTTCTCCAAGCGGACTCTTCCTTACTGGTGTGTTCTCGCTTTGGACTGCCTGATAATTTTCTTCTCGGGTCTGTTTGTTTATTGGGCGTTTTACAGAGGTGCCGCGCTTCAGCGAAACTTCTGTCCATTGCTGAACGTGATGCTGATCTACATTCTCGTCAGCATGGTCTTCATCCGCCTGTTCAGGACCTATTCCGGCATATTGAGGTATTCCTCTTTCTCGGATCTCATCCGCATCAGCTACGCCATGGGATGCTCCCTTGTGGTCTGCCTTGGGATCCATCTCCTTGTCTATAAAGTCCCTGAGACCACCCTGGCCCATCTCAACGCCAGGAGTCTTGTGTTCATATTCGCTCTTTCCACAGCCCTGATGTGGCTTGAGAGGGTGCTGATCAAGTTGATTTACGACGCCAGTTTCTCTGATCGCGACGCCAAGAACACCTTGGTTTATGGTACCAGGGAAGGTGGAGTCGCACTGGCCAAGTTCATCCGGAGTGAGAAGCCTACTCGGTTCAACCTCAAGGGTTTCATCTCTCACGATCCTAATTATTACCACAAAGGAACTTTCCTCCTTGGCGAGCCTGTCTTCAGCCCTTCGGACGATCTTTCCGGTATTCTCGAAGAAAAAGGAATCAAAGCTGTCCTGGTCCCTGCCATCCGTCTGGATGATTTCCGTGCGGATGCGGCCCTTCAGGACCGTCTGATCAAGTGTGGCGCTAAGATCTATTTCGCCCAGCCTACAGTCGAGGCTGGCGAAGACGACTCTTCTCTTTCCCCGATCACCCTCAAGGAGGTCAGTGTGGAAGACCTGCTTCCAAGGGATATTATCAATGTGGATATGGAGTCAGTGGGCGCCGCCATCAAAGGCAAGCGCATCCTGGTCACCGGTTCCGCCGGCAGCATCGGTAGCGAGATCGTGCGTCAGGTAGCGTCTTTCTCCCCGGAGGAGATGATGCTGATCGATTCCGCCGAGACCCCGCAGCATGACATCCGCCTTATGATGTCCCGGGAATATCCTTCAGTCAAGGCTTCAACGGTTGTAACAAGCATCGCCAACGCCGACCGTATGGAGGCGATATTCAGTTCCTTCCGTCCGGAGATTATCTTCCATGCCGCTGCTTACAAGCATGTCCCCATGATGGAGGACAACCCCTCCGAGAGCATCCAGAACAACGTTTACGGGACCAAGGTCCTGGCCGATCTGGCTGTCAAGTACGGGGCAGGGAAGTTCGTGATGATCTCGACCGACAAAGCTGTCAATCCGACCAATGTGATGGGTTGCTCGAAGCGTATTTGCGAGATCTATGTCCAGAGCCTGGACAAAGCGGAGCGCGACGGAAAGGTCGAAGGTCACACCCAGTTCGTCACGACGAGGTTCGGTAACGTCTTGGGTTCCAATGGATCAGTAATTCCGATTTTCGAAAGGCAGATCAAGGAAGGCGGCCCTGTGACCGTCACCCATCCGGATGTCATCCGTTTCTTCATGTTGATCCCTGAGGCTTGCAAGCTGGTCCTTGAGGCCGGAACTAAAGGCAACGGCGGAGAGATCTTTGTCTTTGACATGGGTAAGCCGGTCAAGATCTCGGATCTCGCTAAGAAGATGATCGAGCTCAGCGGAGCCAAGGGAGTGGAGATCAAGTACACTGGGCTGCGCGATGGAGAGAAGCTTTACGAGGAAGTCCTCGGTGACAAAGAGGTCACGAAGCCGTCATTCCATCCTAAAATACGTATTGCTCAGGTTCGGGAGTATGACTATTTCGAGGTTAAGGACAGCATCGATGAGT
>ONUG01000241.1 GCA_900320965.1 uncultured Bacteroidales bacterium
AGAACCTGTAGAAAAAAATCATAAGCGATCGTTACATTTCGGGTTTTCTTTCGTCTTTATAGCGGAGTTTGGAAAAATCATTAACTTCGCAGACATGAGAAAAACAGTAATCGCTTTTTTGATCATCCTTGCGTCAGTCGCTACTGGAGCACTTGCTCAGGCTGCTACCCCGTCCATTGACTATGGCAAGCGGGTAACCTCGCTGATGAAGGAATATTCACTTAACTCGGATTTCCAATGCGTGAATCTCGGCAGCTTGGGCTTGGCGATAGTTAAACGAGCCATCAGGAAAAGCGGAGATAAAGACGCGTTGGAACTTCTTGATTTAATGAAAGATGTCAAGCAAGTCACGATAGCCAGTTTTGCCGATTGCGACCCCGATGTCAGGTCCCGTTTCGAGTCAAGGCTCTCAAAAGTGCTGACTAAAGACTTCCTCCTCGTCGAAGCCAAAGACGCCGGCGAGAAAGTTCAGATATTCGCTATCCCGGATGATGACGGAGAGAATATCTCCGACCTGATTATCAACGCCCCCAGAAGCGGTGCCCTCATCTGCGTCAGAGGCAAAGTCAATGTCCAGGACATGGCAACCTTTCTCGAATCGAAGTCTAAGTAAATTATGACAACCGCTGAGTTCAAGGAGATTTGGGTTCCACTTACCGAACGGTTCTACAGGGTAGCCTACTACATCCTGGAGAATCAATCCGGTGCCGAGGACGCCGTCCAAGACCTGATGGTCAGGCTTTGGAATATGCGCTCGACTCTTGGCGGAATAAAGAACCCCGCGGCCTTCGGAATCACGGTTATAAGAAACATCTGTCTGGACAAGATCCGGAGCTCGTCGCTTGCCAAGCGAGACATCAAAGCTCAAGACACTTTGGATGAAGTGCAAGACAACTCAGACGGAATAGACACGATTCTGATCAGGGAAGAGAACCTTGAAAGAATCAAGCAATGCTTGGCGAGGCTCCCTGACAAACAACGGAAGGTGTTGGAAATGAAAGTTTTCGACAATAAATCTTACCCGGAGATAGCGCTGTTGACCGGACTCTCCGAAACCAATGTGAGAGTAAAACTCAGCAACGCCAGAAAGAACTTAAAGAAAATGATCGCGGATGAAGACAATAGATGAAATAGAGAAACTGAGTCTCGATGAACTCGAGAGGATCTCGCTAGATAATTCGATAGAGGTCCCAGATGGTCTTGAGAACAGAATCGGACAGGCGTTATACGCCCGTTCCCGTAAGCGTATGATCCCTTGGATCTGCGGCATAGCGGCTTCCCTACTCCTTGTCGTTGGTCTGGCTATCAGCCTCAGGCCACCTCAGCTGCAAGACACTTTCGATGACCCGGCCTTGGCCTATGCCGAGGTGGAAAGGGTTCTTCTTTCCGTGTCCGGAACAATCAACGAACAACTTAATAACGCTTTGACAAAATGAAAAAGATCATAATAACACTCGCCGCCGCATTATTGACTATATCAGCGGTCGCCCAGGACTATAAGTCATTGTATCAGAAGTATTCAGATGATGATCGCATCACCGCCGTCTACATCTCACCAGCCATGTTCAAGATGATTGGGAAGGTTCCCGAGGTCAGGATTGAGGACAGCGATGTGGATTTCGGCCCGATGATCAAGTCTATGACAGGTTTCTATCTGCTCAGGACAGAGGACAGTTCCCTGGCCGAAAAGATATCCAAGGATGTCAGTAAGGTCGTCGGAGGCCAGAAGTTCGAGACACTGATGGAAGTGAAAGATGGCGGACAGAAAGTCAACATCTTATCCCTCGGCAATGAGGAGTTCCTCAAGAGTCTGTTGCTCACGATATTCAATAAGGACGATGGAGAGACTGTCTTCATCGGAATAGATGGCCTGATGAAGAGATCCGATGTGGAAGAGGCGGTGGCCGGAGTCTCAAAGAATCTGTTTTAGCCCGAACCGAATATGAGGTTATTACATTTAGCTATATTAACAACAACGCTCCTGGCTATAGGGATACGGGCCAATGCCCAGATTCCCGGTCAGGGGCCTTTATCCGGGCTTGC
>ONUG01000240.1 GCA_900320965.1 uncultured Bacteroidales bacterium
AAGAAGGAAGCGAGAAAGTGTATGTAAAAAACTCCTCCCTGTGGGTGTATTGCAACAATGCCGACTGTGATGAATATGCTTTTTTCGACATCAAGGTGCTGGATGTGCGATTTTCTGACATAAAGATAGAGGTAGATAAGGCGCCAATGACAAAAAACCTGGAGATGCTTACTATATATTCGGGCATGACTTACTTGCCCATCAAGACTTCGTCTGGCTACAAGAAAGTATCTTACAGCAGTGTGATGAAAGAATTTGAATCTTCCGGTTATATCTACAGGCCTACTACCGTCATGCTGTGCAGCAATGCCATCGCAATAAATGAGACCAACTTCCCCGACAAGGCTTTTCGCGAATACCTGCTTGCTACGGGTGTGGGAGCCGATGGCTATCTGGTTAACAAAAATGCCTATGGCAACACTACGACAGACATCAACTTCATCTACGACGAGACCATAGTTCTTGATGATGTGATAAAGGCAAACATAATCCCTGGTGTCGATTTCATCCCTGCCGGTCACACTCCGCCGAACCCGGCTGAGCTTCTTGGCCGCCAGCGCTTCGACGACATGATCAATGACTTGAGGGCGAGGTACGACTATATCATCCTCGACGGCGTGCCGTTCAATGTGGTAGCCGACCCGCTGGTTATCAACAGGGTGGTTGACATGAACATCTATGTCGTCAGGAGTGGCCAGATGGATCGCAGGAATCTTCACGAGATTGAGGAGCTCTATCAAAGCGGCCGCCTAAACAACATGGCCATAGTTCTGAACGGCTCTGAGATAGTCAAGGGGTTCGGATACGGTGCCTATGGATATGGCTACGGTTACGGCTACGGCTATGGCTACGGTTATGGCTATGGCTATGGTGAACAAGATGATTGATTATGACGATCGCTGTAGATTTTGACGGGACGATAGTCGAACACAAGTACCCTGCCATCGGTCGGGAAAGGCCCTTTGCCATAGAGACACTCATGGAGCTCTCAGCGCAAGGTCACAAACTCATCTTATGGACAGCGAGAGACGGGAAACTACTTGAAGACGCCGTACGGTTCTGCAAGGAAAGGGGGCTGGAGTTCTTCGCGGTCAACAGTAATTATCCCGAAGGCGCTTTGTTCGCCGACCGCTCCGACAAATCCGGTAAAGTGATCGCCGACATTTACATTGACGACAAGAATCTCGGCGGACTCCCCGACTGGGGGACAATCTACGAGATGATCACCAAAGAGCCTGCAAAGCGACACCACAAGAGATCGCTCTGGAAGAGAATATTCGGGAAAAAACATAGAAGGAGATGAGACTGAGAGGTGATTGCAAAGTGGTCAGTTTCAGGGGGCATCATCTCTTGACAACTGGTTACAAATCATTGGAGATTAACCAGTCTTTCGCTGAGATTTTGAAGATTGCCTTAAAGGGGGCTTTCACCGTTGAATCTCTCGCAAGCGAGCTTATCCAGATGTTTGACCTTGAGGCACCTGAGGCCACCCTCGAGGCGAGCACTCTCATCGACACTTTGAAGAATCACGACTTATTGGATGGCAACGACTGACAAGGTTGTTCAAGACGCTTTTCGCATCCTTGTGAGAAGGGCATTAAAGACGGGGGAAGATGAACCTTTCCCCAATCTTGATGAATTCCAGTGGGAAGCGGTCCTTAACATAGGAAAGATCCAGGGAGTCACAGGTCTTCTTTTCTCTGGGGCTGATTCGCTGCCTGATGAGATACTTGTCCCTGACAGTATCGCTTTTCGTCTGATGGTTGAAGCTGACAGGATCATCAGACGCTCCGAGCAAGTGTCAAAGGCCGAAAGCAGTCTCATTAACAAGCTGAGAAAGAACGGCTTCCATCCTATTATCTTAAAGGGTCCGGCAGTCGCCGCTTACTATCCTGACCCAAGTCTGAGGGAAAGTGGTGACCTTGACATATTCCTCCCTCCCGGTGAGTTTGAGGCCGCGATCGAAGCCTTATCGATAAAGGATTTCCAGAAGGATCCGGACGGGAATCTTGTCTATACTTGGGAAGGGGTTATGATTGACCAGC
>ONUG01000239.1 GCA_900320965.1 uncultured Bacteroidales bacterium
CAAGTTTTTTAAGGTTTCCTATTTCGGAAGGGAGTGGGCCAAAATCTAAATTATCAGGCAAAAGACGATTAGATATCGAGAGCCATGTCAGCTCTGTCAAATCGCCAATCTCAGGAGGGATCTGCCCCGTTATATTCCCATGAAGTTCAATCTTGTCAACGCGTCCTTCAGAATTTGTACGAACACCATACCATTGATCTAACGGCTTGTCTGAACACCAGTTATCGCTTCTTTCCCAATTGCTTCCACCTGTCGCATTATAAATAGCGATCAGCGCGGCACGCTCGACCTCGTATCGCGAAAGTATGACAGTTACGGCGCAAGAAGCGCTCTTGTCTCCGACCGTGGCCGTAATCACTGCCTTTCCTTCTGCCAAGGCAGTCACGAGACCGTCCTCAGACACGGTGGCGACAGACTCGTTGTCGCTCGACCAAGTAACCGTCTTGTCCGTAGCTTCTTCCGGAAGCACTGCGACAGTCAGTCCCAGTGTTTCTCCGACCTCCAGTTCCGCGGTCTCGGGAGCGATCTGGACGGAGGTTACGGCAATATACGGATCCTGCTCGAAGGTAAGGGTTATCGACCCGACTTTGCCCGCATTGTCCTTGACCGTGGCCTTGCCCGTACGGGCTTCACCCTTGTTGGCATCGACGCTGAATACCAGGGTTCCGCTCTGCATCGCCCGGGTCTCCACAAAGTGGAGCCAATCCTTGGCAGACTCCTCAATCTCAACACTATACGAGGTGTTGAATTGGATGGCGAATTCAGCCGCACCACCTGCGACAGGGACCTTGGCGGTATTTCCGGTAATCACTATTTTCGCCTGCTCTGTAACAGTCACAGAACAAGAGGCCGTCTTGCCTCCGTCTGTAGTTGAGACAGTGATGGTTGCGGAGCCGGCCTTGACCGCAGTCACCTTGCCGCTGCCATCGACCGTGACAATATCAGTGGCGGAGGATTTCCAGCTGACGGACTTGTTGGTAGCGTTGCTTGGGGCGACCGTTGCGGTCAGGGTCTCAGATCCGCCCTCGACAAGACTGAGGCTGGTTTTGCTGAGCGACACTCCGGTCACGGCCACGGTCTGACCACCACCGCCGTTACCTCCCGAAGGGGTTGGCTCTTTCTTATCGCAACCAATGAACAATCCGGCCAAGATCACTGCCGCGGCAATGAACAAAACAGATGTCTCAAATAATTTTCTCATAGCGTAACCCATTAATAATAAGCAATTTACCCCTCCATCGATAAACAACACGGTAAGGGCACTTTTCAAATATAATCATTTACATTTAATTAGCAACACGTCACCCTTCGTCATGGCCGACCTGATCGGCCATCTGCTTCCGGCAAGGGATCCCCGGTCAAGCCGGGGATGAGGCCTTTAATTATTATTTATGGATCATCTGACAACTATCGGCGGGGCGCTGTGATGCGGCTTTCTGTCGGAACGGGTGCGTAGGGCTTTCGAGGAGGCTTTCTTGCCACGGTTCACGGCGTCGTATTCAAGGAACTTCTCGAATGAAGCCGTCTCACCGGAGAGTTCCATGATGCGCTTGTAGATAGCCCAACGGGAAGGAGCATTGAAGTACTCGTCATCGTAACGCATCATACTGTCTTGAGAAGGCCGATAGACGCCCTTTTCGTATGTTCCGCCTCCTTCGAATATGCCAACCTCGTCCTTGTAGCGGTCATCCGCAAGGAACGCACTCCACTTGACTTTCTTGGGGTCGTTGGTAAAATCAACATTGGAATACCAGCCGTACTTGTTGTAGCTATTGGTTCTCTGATCGATGAAAGACTGAGGGACAGTCCCCTCGGTCGTGACATATTCGTCATCCAGGAAAGCGAAGCCGTGACCGCACGTCTCATGGCGCAATACCGGACCGAAAAGATTCGGGTCATTGCTCTGCGTCGAGGTAATGGCCACAGAGGACTGTTTATGGGCGTTTTGGAAAGACTGGCATGTACCCTGATCACGCCATGAATTGACGAGGACGGCGATCGTAAGGTTGTCCAACGAGATTCCCGGAATCTTTGAGGCATACTCAAAGCACTTGTCGTAATCGCAGTTGACC
>ONUG01000238.1 GCA_900320965.1 uncultured Bacteroidales bacterium
ATACCCTGGAGTACGTCGTTTCGCAGACGAACGGTTCGGAACTCGACCGTATCCGGGCCAAGAGGAAGGCACTGGCTGGCTACAGTACCAAGTCGACCGCCGAGAAGGATTCCGGTATGACCACGGGACAGCAGGTGCTCTTCTTCTACTATCTCTTCGATTCCCTTGGCTTGACCTTCCACAACTCTGACAAAGCTGCATGGATCCGGTTACTCCGGAGCGTTACGGGCAGGAACCAGGACAACATCAAGCAGCGCTTGAACTTCAGGTTTGATGAGGAGCAGACGCAGAAGGATCTCCGCATCGTTGCCGGTTGCCTGAAGGAACTCTTTCCATCCATTGCTACCAAAATAGAGCGGGACAGCAGTATTTAGCAGAATAACAGAAATTTGGGGATACTTTGGTGTACCCCTAAACCTACCCCGGCCCCCATCAGGGCCGGTATTTTTGTGCCGTGGTCCAGGTCGGGCCACGGTTTCCTGTTTGCTGCCGCGAATCTGGGACCAGGTATTCACTTAAAACCATGCTAATGTCATGTTACCAGATGAACAAATCTCATTCGATCATCTCCCCAGGATCCTTTCTTCCCTGTCGAAGGACGTCAAGGAGATCAAGAACTTCATGATCCGCAACCACGAGGACGTGTCCGAACCCGATGAATGGATGGACGTCCGTGACCTGTGCGCGTATCATCCCAATCACCCTTCAAAGAAAACAGTCTACCATTGGGTGGCCATCCGCCGGATCCCGTACCATAAGGAGGGTAAGCACATACGGTTCTGCCGTTCCGAAATAGATACCTGGCTTGCAAAAGGTTATCACCGGACAGATGATGAATTGGTTGAAGACACGATAGGCTACATTAATTACAATCGATAAAGGCACGGGATATGGAAAAAAGAGTCACGTTAGATAATTTCAAGGAGATATGGGAGTCCTTGCTTATCAGGGCGTCTGACGAGTTCGAAATACCGCCGGAGGTAATCAGGATTGAGGGCACTACCATCAGCACGCTGGGAAATTTCAGCGCGTCTACGGGCAAGGGTAAATCGAGGAAGTCTTTCAATGTAAGCGCTATCGTCGCGTCTGCCCTGACCGGCAGGAAAGTTCTCAATTACGAGGCCAGCTTTCCTGAAGGAAAGGATAGGATCCTGTATTTTGACACGGAACAGAGCCCTGATCACTGCCGGACTATACTGAGGCGTATCAACAAGCTCTGCGGCTATCCGGAGAAGAAGGACGATGACCGTATCCGTTTCGCCTTCCTTCGCCAAGAAACTACCTTGGATCGTCGGGATATCATTGAATGTGCCCTGATCACAGAGCCGAACATCGGGCTCGTCATCATCGACGGACTGAGGGATCTCCTCTTCGATATCAATTCTTCAACTGAGGCGGCGGAAGTGATTGGCTTGCTGATGAGATGGAGCAGCCAGTTCAACGTCCACATACATACTGTCCTTCACCTGAACAAGGGCGATGACAACCTGCGCGGCCACATTGGTACGGAGCTCAACCACAAGGCGGAGACCATCCTCCAGATCAAGGTGAGCGAGGAAGACGAAAACATCAGCGAGGTCTCTGCATCCATGGTAAGGGACCGCAAGTTCCCTCCCTTTGCTTTCAGCATTGATGACGAGGGTGTGCCGGTGCTGGAAGAAGACTATGAGTTCGACCCAAAGCCGAAAAGGGAGTCTTTCAATTATAAGAAAATGTCGGAGGAAAAGCACCGGGATGCCCTGGACAAGGCCTTCGAAGGTGCCGCCAAGGTGGGGTATGGCGAACTAATCGACAGGCTCAAGGTGGGCTATGAAGCCCAGGGCTTTGGCCGGTCGTACGCGATCCTGTCCAAACTGAAGACATTCCTCGTTGAGAATGGAATGATCATCAAAGAGAACAAGAAATACTTGTACAACCGGGAATTCCACTATGTCCAAGACGGTTCTGACCAAAACGGTATAGTTAGGTAAGGGTGCCTATAGGGAAAAAGTAACTATACGGTTTGCTTTTAACTGGCACTTTTATGGTCCCGTCATGTCCAATGACTGCATAAATGACCGCTTTAATTACCGAATCATAAAGCATTTTAATACAATGAAAATAGAAGAATTGAGAAGCATCCCGATCTGGGG
>ONUG01000237.1 GCA_900320965.1 uncultured Bacteroidales bacterium
GCGGACAGAAACCCTTATCACGACCGATATCGCTCCCTTACCAAGAAACTTGACCTGACCGATATCCGGGACCGGTATACCCTTGGTCGTGCTCTCTACCACATCAACCAGCGGCGTGGCTTTCTCAGCAACCGGAAAGACGCGGCCGATAATGCCGAAAGCGGAAAGGTGAAGGAGAGCATCAACCGGCTTACGGAGGAAATGACCAAGGCTGGATACCGCTATCTCGGAGAATACTTCTATCACCTTTTCCAGAAGGGTAATAAGATTCGCTGCCAATATACTGCCCGGGAAGAACATTACAAGGCAGAGTTCGATGCCATTTGTGAGAAGCAGGGGTTGAGTGCTCGTTTGAAAGCGGATCTTGAACGGGCGATTTTCTTCCAGAGGCCTCTCCGTTCCCAGAAAGGGAGTGTAGGGACATGCAGTTTCGAGAAGGGGAAACCTCGCTGTCCTGTTTCCCACCCCCGATATGAGGAATTCCGAATGCTGCAGTTTATCAATTCGGTTCGCGTCCAGAGACCGTATGAAACTGAAGCATCTCCTCTTAATGATGATGAAGTCCAATCTATATAGTCCTTGTTCTTTAGGAAGAGCAAACCGGATTTCCCTTTTGAGGAAATTGCTAAGAAGATTGCAGGGAAGGGAAACTACGCATACAAGGAGGACGCACTCCGTGACCAGTTCCGCTTCAATTACAGGATGTCTGTAAGCGTTTCCGCCTGTCCGGTCTCGGCGGCCATTATCAGTGCACTCGGCCTTCAAGAGTCCGAAGGGTGGGAGGAAGAACTCTGTTCAGTCTATACAAAGGCGGACGGGAAATCGCGGGACAGGATCCTGAATGACATCTGGCATGCGCTATTCTTCTACGACGACGGGAAGAAACTGTCCACATGGCTTTCCACCGCGCTTCAGATTGACGAGGATAAGGCGGACGGTCTGGCGAAATTCCGCCTGCCCCAGGGATACGCTGCTCTCAGCTTGAAAGCCATCAACAAGATCCTGCCTTGGCTTCGTCAGGGACACATCTACAGTGACGCTGTCTTCTATGCCAATCTTCCCGCGGTACTTCCTTCCAGCGTAACGGAAGACACGGCCAAGATGGCCGATGTGGTCGAGAACGTGGGAACCCTTTTGGAAGATTTTTCCAGGGATCCGTTGAGCAGGGAGTCAAGCAAGGTCAAGAACATATCCGACTACCTCCTTGGGGTGGCCGACGGTGTCCATCCGGAGAAGCTATATCATCCTTCGATGATAGAGACGTACCGTGTCGTCATGCCGGACGGACGTGGACGGGTCCATTTGGGCTCGCCACGTACGGATGCATTCAAGAACCCGATGGCGATGCGTGCCCTCTTCCGGCTCCGAGCCCTTCTTAATCGGCTCCTTGACGAGGGAATCATCGACCCTTCCACCAAGATTAACATTGAATTCGCGCGGGAATTGAATGACACCAACATGCGGAAGGCCATCGCTGACTGGCAGAAAGATCTGGAGGAACAGCGGAAGAAGGATGCCGATTCCATCCGCAGCATCATGGGAGACGGGTACATGCCGTCCGAGGATGAACTTTTGAAATATCGCCTCTACGAGGAACAAAACCACATCTGCCTCTATACTGGCCGTCAGATTTCCCCCCGTATGTTTCTTGGAGGTGCTTCTGAGTTCGATATAGAGCATACTATCCCGCGCTCGCGGGGCGGTGACGACTCACAGGCGAACAAGACACTCTGTGAAAATAAGTTTAACAGAGAAATCAAGAAAGCACAGATTCCATCCGAGCTGATTGACAATGAAGTCACACTTGAACGGATTGCGGGATGGAAGGAGACAATCGAGAATCTGTCCAACCAGATCTTCATTCTACGAAGAAAAGCCAGAACGGCCCAGACAAAGGATGTAAAGGATTCTGCCATCCGGCGGATACATTATCTAAGAATGAAGCTTAATTATTGGAAGGGGAAGTACGAGCGGTTCACGATGACCAAGGTTCCTGAAGGGTTTTCTAACCGCCAGGGCGTTGACATAGGAATCATTGGCAAATATGCCCGTCTTTACTTAAAGACACTTTTCCGCAAGATTTATGTTGTGAAGGGAGCTACGACCGCTGCTTTTAGGAAAGAATGGGGCCTCCAGAACGA
>ONUG01000236.1 GCA_900320965.1 uncultured Bacteroidales bacterium
GTAAGGTTCATCATGTCTTTTTCCTCCTTTTTATGCGTTCATCAGCCGGTCCAGGCTGATCATGTATCCGGTTTCTTTGTAGATCTTGTTGATCTTTCCTGTAAAAGTCTGCCCGGGAAGGGCATCTACCGTGATCTCCACAAGATTGCCGACTTTCACTTTAGTGTAGTCAGACTCAGACACTCCGACTTTGAGCTTCACCGGCGTGATCTGCTGGACAACAAAGATCGGCTGACCGGCATACAGATCGCCACGGTCATAGTTCCTGGCCGTCACCACGCCGCTGATCGGAGAGCGAAGGTAGGTGTTCTCCGCAAGGTTATTGTAAGAGCGGCGACTTACCTTATACGCCATCTCGACGGCGTCGTAGTCCGACTTTGAGACTCCTCCCTCTTCGTAGAGGCTCTTCAGGCGGCTAAGCTCGGTGGAGTCATTGACAAGTTTGAGACGAGTCTGATCCAACTGGGCGGCGTCCATAGTCGCAAGGACCTGTCCTTTACCGACGAAAGATCCGACGTCCACTTTTATGCTCTGGATCCTGCCAGGAGTCTGAGGGGCTATATTATTAATGGCATAAGCCTCGACTGTCGAAGAATATACCTCAGTCTGAGGTACTTCCATAACCACAGCCTCGGCGGTTGACACAAGTGTGGCCCTTTCCTCCTCGACCATGGCGGGAGCCTCAGTACCCGTTTTCTTTCCGCCGCAGGCGACCATTCCGACGGCCGCCGCAAGCATAATCAATGTCCTGAATGTCTTATTCATATCTCTATTTTTATTTTACATCTTTTCCAGATCAACTTCCCCCGCCTCATCGATAAAGTCCCCACCGAGGGTCTTCTCAAGATTCGACTTGGCCACTATGAAGTTGTAGATTGCCTGGCTCTGCTGAAGACTCGCCTGAGTCAGCGTGAGCTGGGCATCATTCATTTCCGTGATCGTACCTTTGCCAATCTTGTAGGACTTGGCGGCGATGTCATAGGCTTTCCTGGCCAGATCGACCGCCTCAGCGGCAGCGTTATAGCTGTTCATGTTGGTCTCCATAGTATTGCGGTACTGACGGATAGCTATTCGCAGCTGCCTCTCGGTATCGATTCTTTGAAGGTCGAGCTCAACTGCCTGGACCTTGGCTTGCTGGACGTCGTAATGACGCTTGAATCCAGTGAATATCGGGATGTTAAGGCTCAATCCCACAAATGAATACGGAGACCACTTGTACTCGCTGAACTTAAAGTCATTGGTCATGGCGATCATGCTGTAGGAGAAAGACGCCGCGAGGGTCGGCAAATAGGCTGCCTTGTACATCTTCACCGTCGAAGCCAGCTGGTCAGCCTGGATCTCAAGCTGTCGGAGAGTGGTGTTATATTCCAGAGACGGGTCGTCGTTGTCATGGATGTCCTTGAACATCTGGACCGAATAATCGTTCAGGGCGCCGGCGACATCGATATTCCTGTCAAGATCGACTCCCATCACGGCCTTCAGTTGCCAAAGGGCCAGCATGACTGAGCTTTCCGCGTTGTAGACGTTCGGAATCGCTCCGGCGACAACTGACTTGGCTCTCGTGTATTCCAGCTCGGAAGCTTTCTCGGCATTGTAGCGTCTCTCGGTCTGGACGAAGTTCTCGACCGCGTTCTCGTAGACTTCCTTATAGACGTTGAAGGCTTCTTTGGCCAGCAAGACGGCGTAAAACGCCTGCTTGACCTGGGTGACCATGTCCAGTCTGGAGGAACGGGCTTTCTCGACAGCGAGGTCAACGGCCTGGCCGGAGATCCTCAGACTCTCCCAAAGCTGGGGATTGATCAGGGGAAGAGCCGCTGAGATTCCAGCGTTGTAGGTGTTCCAACGGCCGACAGCGAAACCGCTGTTTGAGTTTGAGCTCTCAGACTCTCCAGGGATGATGAGAGGCATGCCCTGCATTGCGGACAACTCATTGATCCTGACGAAATAAGGAGCCAGGGAACTGAGCATTCCGAAGCCTCCGCCACCACCTTCCTCGTCTCCACCGCTATCGGAGTCCATGTACATTATCTGCTTCTTGATAGTTCTCTGGTAGGAACCGGATCCGGAAACCTGAGGGAATAGGGATGAATATGTCCCCTTCTTGGCATACTGGCTTCTTTCGATCTCCTTGTCTGCCACTTTGACAGAGACATT
>ONUG01000235.1 GCA_900320965.1 uncultured Bacteroidales bacterium
AAGCGGTTATGCCTTCTCGGACCCGTTTATGCTCGGAGAAGAAATGCTCAGCCCGACGGGCAAACCTCGGAGGCATCTCATCACGATGGCGACGGAACATAGACTCTGAGACATCCCTCAGGAACGTCTTATCATGGGTCTTCAGGGGCACGTTCTCGTAGGCCTGGACAATCCATGCGGCGGTCTTGCACTCTGTCACACGAAGATTATAGTCGCTTGACATAAGGCTTCGCGTCAAGCCACTAAAAAAAATGCCCAACTCAAAGTCGGGCATATTCTCCGCCTTAGGAATAAGACGATACTCGTTCGACTCGCAATCGAGCATTAGAAGGTGATCCTTCTTGCCAAGGGCAATGCACGCCTGGTCGAGAAGGCCGTTGTTGAGACCGATATATTCCCGTTCAGCCTCGGATGCTATCTTCATCACCTCAAAAGGAGCGAGCTGTATGCCATTGGCTTTAGCAAAAGCCATCACATAGGCGATCAGGACAGCGGCGCTGGAACTAAGGCCTCCGACAGGAAGTGATCCCTTGATCACACCGTCAATTCCCCTGGATAGTTTGAACCTTTTCTGGAGGGCGAACTTCGCTCCCCTGGCATAGTCGCCCCAATTGCCTTGCTTGACAAGGGTCGGGGTGGCGATGTCGAAGGCGATGTCGCCCGCGAAGGTCTCGCTCCGGAGCGTCACGGCGCTGTCTTCATTTACATCGAACCACAGATCCACGCCTTTGTCGATCGCGAACCCGGTCACCAGCCCATGCTGATGATCCACATGCGCCCCCAGCGGACACACCCTATACGGACTGAGAATATGGTATTGCTTCACCATATTAACTCAAGATAAATAATCCAATACTTCAGCTCTCCCTCGAAGTCTTTCCTCTCATAACCATCCTCACTTCCGCCTTATCCGCAGCCTAATCGCTTCGGAATGCGAGTTCTCAAACTCTTCCGCATCGTTCACCACCAGTGCCAAATACCCACCTCCGCCAGCGCCTGGCATCTTCCATGCGAGGACGCCGGGGACCGCAGCCCAGTGCGCGATGATGGAGGGGATGTCGGGGAGCATAGATTCTTCGCTTCGCATAGATTCTTCGCTCCGCTCATAATGACAGATACCAACTTGAACCGGACGAAGCATACCGGGGAACATCGCAACCTGGGCGTCAAAGCTGTCTCGGTATGCGGCGGCGAAGCGATCCAGATCCATCGAAAGGATAGCATCCCAGCAGCGGTCCGCAGCGGCAGCCAAGGCCTTAACTTTGGCTTCAGTGATGTCCTTTCCCTCGACCACACTACATCCAGGGCGACGTGGCTCCATCGGGATCAACACCAAATGCCGCTCCAGCCAATCAAGCACCTCAGGATCCTCGCAAGTCTCGATCTTCTCGGGCCAGAAACGGTTGTTATAATAGTGCCTGGCAAGGCCTGGGACACATATTCCTATCGCATCCTGAGCTCCGGAAATGATGCCGTCGGACCGCTCCGGATCATTCTCGAAGCAGAAAACCAGCTTCGCAAGCATCTCAGGCTCCATGTCAGGAAGCTTTACCGGCCAGATTTTCCGGATCATGTTACGGGTCGAGGTCGAGAGGCCGCAGCGGTCCCGGATTTCAAAAGTCGGCTCAAGGCTGATAGTGAGTGCCCAGCCAGGAGCCAGATAACTCACATACGGCTGGTCAATCCATGTTCCGGCGAGGTCCAAACGAGTGGGGATGGACGAAGACTCCGCCTTCAGATCCGTGGACGAACGGGCTTTCAAGCCTTCGGCTGGAGTGCGCTGCAATACGACATATTCAATTCCCCTCTCCTCGCAGAAACGGCGCTTCTGCTCATTGCTGCCATCTTCATTGACCACCTTGATGGCCTTTGTACTGACGGAAGTTGTCTGCGCACTGCTGCTGTCATCCAGATACGTAATGGTTACATTTTCTTCATGGTCAATGTTTGTGATGTTTCCGTCGGAATCCACATTTGCAAATACATACCAGCCCTTAAAATCATACCCCGGACGGCTGCTCATGTGGTTTTCAAAGAAGCTCCACCCGAAATCACTAATGATTTGCCTGCCAAATCAATTGTAGCATCTTTTGTATAAGTCAAATTAGTTCCATTACTAACCACAAGATTATCTTTTAACTTTACAGATTCACCTGCTGTAACAGCATCAACTAATTC
>ONUG01000233.1 GCA_900320965.1 uncultured Bacteroidales bacterium
GTCTGAATATAATTACCCATCAAAGTCGTGACTTTCACCTCGATGGTGTTTTCTCCGGCCTTGACGTAAGGAGACACGTCGTAGATTCTCTCCCCGAACCACTTCATGCCGGCGTCCCGGCCGTTGATCTTGAGCTCACAGATGTCGGCGACCTTCCCGAGGTCAAGATATTTGGGGAGATTCTTGCCGTCTAGGGTGACGGATGTCTTGTAAATGACTGTTCCCATAAAGTTCTTGAAGGTCGAGTCGGCCATATCCTTGAAGTCCTGAAGGGTGTCCAGCTGCGCTGTCCAAGTCGAGTCGAGATGGGGCTGGTGGAGGGTCAGGGACCAGGGGCCGGGGACAGGTTGGTGCCCTTCGGCTCCGCTCAGGGACCGCCCTTCCGCAGGGTTGGTGAGCGGAGCCGAACCACCCCGTCCATCCTTATTGAAGACAATAAGATAAGTCTCTGACGGTCCGAAACGGAAGCTGGCTTTGCCCGACTTGTCAAGCTTTAACGGGGCACGGCTCCCGGTGGCGGGATCATAAACCCATGCGTGTTTGCCGGAAGTAATTGATTTCGGGAATATTATATCGGTCTGGCGAGCCTCGCTCATGTGAGCGTTCATGATCATGAATATGTCAGAATTGTCATCCGTGACATATCTGTCCTGAAGCAGGAAACGGTCTGGAGAGGAGATTGTGATGTAATGGGGAAGGGAATACCTTTCCATGACCTCCTCGTACCACTCAAGATACTTCCCATCTTCGGGTTTTTCGAGCAAAATAAAGTTATCGGGGTAGGCCTTAAGCCTTTCGACTCCTTCGGAAATAGCCTTGTCCCTCAACTCGTAATCTTTGAGTCCCAGTGACTTCTCAGGATATTTCCCAACGCAGAAGACCTTTCCGCCTTGCTTTACGAATTCCTCAAGCTTAGCGATTGTCTCCGGAGTCGTTCCGGTCACTTCAACGATGAACAAAGTGCCATATTCCTTAGGTCCGTAGCAAAGCTTTCCTTTCTTGACAGTGGCCTGGTCAAGGATAATCTCACTGACATAATCAGCTCCGCCACCCGTTTTGTGGATGGCTTCCCAGATGAGTGAGGTGTAAGGAATATTCAATTTCACCGGGAACGGCTCAGTCTGGACTCCCATGGTGGTCCACATGTCGTAGTTGGCGGGAAGAATGGCGATGTCCGTGTACATGTCAGCGTTCTGGAGCTGGCTTGCGATACGGGCACGATAGTCATTCAGGTTTTTCACGTATGGCCACCAAGTGTTATTCTCGTTGTGATAGGTTCCGTACTGGACCCAACCTGGGAATGCCGCCTCTGGCGGGGAATAGTTGAACCCATGCCAAACCGAGTGGGTAACACCAGAGATCGCGCTCATGTCTGAGCCAACCTTCAGGAACTCCAGAGAAGTCGTGAAGACTTTATAGGTGTTGGTCATCTCCTCGGCGCTGACAACCCTCTTTCCGGAAAGATGCGCCGCGGAAGAGACATATTTGTTGATCATCGTGTAGCCTCGTCCACGACGGTAATCCTCGTCGCCCATCTCCTCTCCGATCTTGTGGCGGAGCCAGTTGGTCGTCCATGACTCTCCCTCGGGGAAGTCAACCATCAACGAGCTCTCGAGCGGGAAAAAGCCCCTTCCATAGGCCTGAGCACGGGTTTTAAGCCCTTTATCCCTAGCCCATTGTCCAAGAGTCCCATAGAAACGTTCATGAAGCAGCTCGGCCTTGGTGAGCTCGAAATCGAAGCGCACCCGGTTCACCTCCTCCTGGAACATTTCGCTCTTTTTGGAGCCATATTCGAAATTCTTCACATCGCCAAGCCTTCCGACCTCAAACATGGTGAAAGGCAGCCATGGAATCACATCGTATCCCCTCCTGGCTTTGAATTCACTAGCGAAGTCAGGGGTCCAGTTATTGCCCTCGAGCTCCATACTGTCGATAAACATCGCCCTGACATGGCCAGACAAGGGCCCTATCCTTTTCTCAATCGTGTCCGTCATGTGGTCAAGATACTTCCTCACGGCCTTGGCGTCCATGTGGTTAAGGATCGGTCCGGCCGCTCCTGGAGCCCCGTTGATAACGCTGGCGAAAGATTCGAACTTGACCATGGCGTAAAGCTGCCACTTGCGCGCGTCCGGGAGCTTCGCGTCCTGATGCGGCTCTACGTCGAGGTGGATCGCGTAGAACTTCTCGTCCGGC
>ONUG01000232.1 GCA_900320965.1 uncultured Bacteroidales bacterium
GCAGCAGCTTCTTCTGCTTCCGGCACTACCGCGGCAGATACCTCCTACCGCTTCGAAGAAGTCAAGATGACCAACACCGGCTATAAGGATTCCAAAGGCGGCGACATCTACACCGCCCAGATCCCCGAAAGAGGATGGCTTGGAAGCATGACAACTTTCTGGCCTTTTGTCTTGTGCTATGCCTTCCTCGTGATCGTAGTCGGGATGTTGGCGCTGGACAGGGCCGTACGCCTTTTTCGCTCATGGCGGGAGATCCCCTCGTTCCTTCTGCATTTGGGCTTCTTCGTGACTGTGGTTTGCGCCTCTTTGGGTAATCCTGACAAAAAGGATCTGGAGATGACCCTGCACGAGGGAGAGACTCTCTCAAAGGCTGTTGATGCGGCTGGAATCTCTTATGACACAGGTGTTTCCATCAAGTTGGACGACTTCACGATGGAGACCTATCCTAACGGGATGCCCAAACGCTTCGCCTCGGATGTGGTGGTGACCGGCAAGTCCGGCAAAGAGACTTCGGCGGTGATCGAAGTCAACAAGCCATTGAAGGTTGATGGATGGAAGATGTACCAATATGGCTACGACGAGGAGGCTGGCACAGAGAGCAAGATCAGTGTGCTCGAGCTCGTCAAGGACCCTTGGCTCCCGTTTGTCTATTCAGGAATATTCATGATGCTCTCCGGAGCCTTCCTCATGATTTTCACAGGCTTTAACAGAAAGGAGGAGACGCTATGAGTTGGGATGTTTTCATCTGGTTCGCCGCTGCGGCCGTGATCCTCTGGGCCGTGGGCGCCGTCTGCGCATGGGCCGGCAAAAGAGTGTCGGCTTTGATCAATTACAGTCTCGGAATATTGGTGTTCTTCTCCTATATCCTGGCTATGTGGATCAGTCTTGAGCGTCCGCCGCTCAGGACGATGGGTGAGACCCGCCTGTGGTACTCCTTCTTCCTGGCTGTCGCCGGAATGATAGTGTATTCCCGGTGGAAGTACAAATGGATCCTGTCGTTCAGCACTGTGATGGCCCTGGTGTTCATCTGTGTCAATCTCCTTAAGCCCGAGATCCACTCCAAGAATTTGATGCCAGCGCTGCAGAGCCCCTGGTTCGCTCCCCATGTGATCGTCTACATGTTCTCTTACGGAATGCTAGGCGCGGCGACTCTGATGGCTCTTTACGTGCTGATATTCAAGAAAGACAACACCACAGCCGAGGACATGTCCACTGCCGACAATCTTGTCGTGACCGGATTCGCCTTCCTTACTTTCGGCATGCTTTTCGGCGCTTTGTGGGCTCAGGAGGCCTGGGGAACGTACTGGGCCTGGGATCCCAAAGAGACTTGGGCGGCGATCACCTGGCTGGCCTATCTGCTGTACCTCCACTTCCGCGTCGCCCGGCCGAAAAACTGGGCTGATGCCATGTGGATCCTCCTCCTCGCTTTCGTTTGCCTTCAGATCTGCTGGTGGGGCATCAATTATCTCCCCTCAGCTCATGCGACTTCTGTTCACGTCTACTAGTTTTTTAAAAGGTTTTTGTTAAATTCGCATAATTTTGTAACCACATAAAGAACAGCTAAGAAATGTTCAGAATCCTTAAACGTCAAATGCTGACTCCAAACATCTGCAAGATGGTGGTGGCAGCCCCGAGGATTGCCAAATCGGCTCAGCCAGGACAGTTCCTCATCGTCCTCGCCAACGAAGAGGGCGAAAGAATACCATTGACAATCAGTGACTACGACCCTGAGGAAGGCACGGTGACAATTGTCACCCAGCTCATCGGAGCTTCCTCCGCAGCCATCATAGCGAAGGAGGAAGGCGAGTACTTCCGGGACGTTGTCGGTCCCCTTGGCAACCCTTCGGCCTTTGTGAAGATGGGCGAGGAGTCCCTCAAAGGCCAGAGGTACATATTCATCGCCGGCGGCCTCGGGACCGCTCCGGTTTATCCCCAGGCCAAATGGCTGCATGACAGGGGAGTGGCTGTCGATGTCATCATCGGCGCCAGGACAAAAGACCTGCTGATCTACACTGAGGAACTCGGCAGCGCCTGCGACAACCTCTATCTCTGCACGGATGACGGCAGCGTGGGCTTCCACGGCGTCGGAACCGCCTGTCTTGAGGATCTGGTCAATAACCAGGGAAAAGAATATACCCAGGCGGTCGCGATCGGACCGATGATCATGATGAAGTTCGCTACCCTGACTTGCAAGAAATTGAATATTCCCATCGACGTTAGCCTTAACAT
>ONUG01000231.1 GCA_900320965.1 uncultured Bacteroidales bacterium
ATTGACAAGCTTACGGACTGCCTGGGCGGCGATCTGATTGCGGTACTTGTAAATCAGGTCGCTGGCATGAATGAGGAACTTAGGCTTGGCGAACTCGAGTTTGCATGATTTCCAGAGATTCTCCCGGATCTTAGCCTCAAGCTCAGGGAACTCTCTCCATGTCTCCATCGTCTCGCAATAAAGACCGAATGAAGTGATGCATGAGCACATATAGTTCTCGTAGCCATTTTTCGCCATCAGAGCGAACTGGCGGGCAATGATCGTCATCACCGTCTCCTGTGGGATGGTGTCGCTGTGATAAGCGATCCCACCGCAAGTTGTGTGATGTTCAGTCTCAAATATATCTTTACCTAGCTTATTTCTCGTGATGTCCAGGAAAGTCGCCTCAGAGGCAGGGAAAAAACTCTGTCTGATGCAACTACGGACATAGAAATAGTGGTCGTCAGGGATTTCTTTCTGGTAATCCGACCAGATTTTCTGTTTTCCTTCGTATATCATGATCCTAATGATTCAAATGTTTGGGGTCGCTCTGTGTATAAACCATTTTCGTGAACTCCTCGACCGTCATTCCCAGTTCAGCGGCCTTCTTCTCGCCAGCTTTTCGTACGTTCTCCATCCGGTCAGTCGCTCCCGTGATGTCGAATATAGCCTTAAGCTGATCAAGGTCTTCTTGAGGAATACGTCTCATAGCCCCTGGTCCCTTTCCGTCGAGGTTACCTCCCAGTCGCTCAAACACGTCATCAAGGTGCTTCTCCTCCCATTCCCAGACCCTTCCGGCTTCCGGATGGCCCGCATAATCGAAACGACGGGGATAGACACAGTAACCATAGTCCAAGACATTCGAGCACAGATCCTTGGTAAGAAGGTATTGCTGACGTCCTTTCTCTGACTCGATGAAATAACCAAGCTCGATGGACAGATTCCGTAATGACATGATAATCAAACCGGCGGCATTTTTCCTGGGACACCTTGTCACGCAACTCATGCATTCGCCACAGTACCAGATAGTGTCGCTCTTAAGCAATTTCTCAATCTCCGCATCGTCTTTGCTCTGGACGATGTCAACGATCCGCCTGGGGTCGTAACGATAGAACTCCGCCGCCGGACAGATGGCCGTGCAAGTCCCGCAATTAATACAGGCATTGAGGCCTTCTTTAAGGCGATAATCCTTCATTAGAAGGTCATATAACTTACCCATTATTATTCTTGTTAGTAGGATATTTCTCAGCTAAAGCCTCAAGGTCAGAGGATGAATCCATGTTCTTCTCCAGCCTGGCAAGCACATGGACAAAGGATTTCAGGACTTCCCGAGGAATCTCGCCAAGAATCCCATACACCGATGAATAGGCCAACTCCTCAATTCTATCCTTGATCGTCAAAGAATAAGGAGTGACTTTTATCAGATTTTGTCTCCTGTCTTCAGGATTTGAGACTCTCTGAACATACTCCCGGCTTTCCAGACCGTCAATAAGCTTCACGATCGAATTCTTGTCCCTCATCGTGATGTCCGCGATCTGCTGCTGGGTCAGAACTCCTTCATCCCAAAGAGTATCCATCACCAGAAACTGTTCCGGAGTGAGCTGGAAGCCGCCCATTCGGAACGTCTCTGATATTCTCTGCTTCATGCTGTTATGTACGATATTCAGAAACAGAAAGACCTGCTTTTCTAGTACCATGTTTTATTGTAATACCATTTACTATTATCGCAAATATAGATCATTACCGCAATTTACGCAAGTCAAACACGGAATTTCTTATCTTCTTCGAGCATTCCGAGATAGGAATTGTAACGCTCCTGACTGATTCTGCCTTCTTCCACCGCCAGTTTAACAGCACAGCCAGGTTCATGGGTGTGAGTACATGGAGTGAACCGGCACCCTTTCATTTCCCGAAGCATCTCCGGGAAATAAAGCCCTATCTCCTCTTTTTTTAGATCAACAAGCCCGAAACCCCTGAGACCCGGAGAGTCGATAATGAATCCACGTACCACCGTATCCTTTGGGACGAGCGGATGAGTCTTGATGGTCTCGACGGTCCTGCGCACAGATTCAGGCGTATCCTTGAATCCTTCCAGCCAATGATGCAGGTCTATCCCACATTTCTGGATGGTGTCGAGCGTCTCGTCTTCTATTCCTCTGGCAATCATCTCGTGATGGAAGTGCTCGAAGCTCATGTGGCAGGCTCCGCAATTTGAGTGCGCCACCACCATGATTTCCTCTACGCCCAGCTCATAGATG
>ONUG01000229.1 GCA_900320965.1 uncultured Bacteroidales bacterium
GGGAGCTGCGAATCCTGCACCTCCGGTAGGACCGGCACTCGGTTCTAAAGGCTTGAACATCATGGACTTCTGCAAGCAGTTCAATGCCGCGACGCAAGCGTCTGCCGGCAAGATTCTGCCTGTGGTAATCACCGTTTACTCGGACAAGTCCTTCTCGTTCGAAGTCAAACAGCCGCCTGTGGCCATTTCCCTCAAAGAGGCCGCCAAGCTTCAGAAAGGCTCTGGAGAGCCCAACAGAAGAAAGGTCGCCACTATCACCTGGGATCAGGTGAGGACGATCGCCGAAGGCAAAATGCCTGACCTTAACGCTTTCACCCTCGCTTCCGCGATGAAGATGGTCGCCGGAACCGCAAGGAGCATGGGCATCAAGGTCACCGGAGAATTTCCTGAGAACCTTTAAAATTTCACAAGCGACATGAGCAGAAAAACAAAAAACCAGAAGGCGGTCGCCCAGAAGTACGACTCCCTTACTCTTTATCCTCTTGCCCAGGCATGTGAGATGCTTAAGGACATCACTTACACAAAATTCGACTCTACAGTGGAGATCACCACGAACCTTGGTGTCGACCCTCGTAAGGCCAACCAGATGATCCGTGGCGTTGTCACCCTCCCTAATGGTACAGGTAAGGTCGTCAGGGTCCTCGTGCTCTGCACCCCTGACAAGGAGAATGAGGCCAAAGAGGCCGGTGCCGACTATGTCGGTCTCGATGAGTACGTCGAGAAGATCAAGGCTGGATGGACCGATGTGGATGTCATCATCTGCACCCCTTCCGTCATGGCTAAGGTCGGAGCTCTCGGTCGTATCCTCGGTCCCCGCGGACTTATGCCGAACCCCAAGACCGGAACGGTCACCATGGAGATCGGCAATGCCGTCAAGGAGGTCAAGGCTGGTAAGATCGACTTCAAGGTCGACAAGACCGGTATCATCCACGCTGGAATAGGCAAGGCCTCATTCACTCCTCGCCAGATCTGCGAGAACGCCACAGCGTTCCTGAATGAGGTCCTCAAGCTTAAGCCCCAGGCTCTCAAGGGCACTTACATGAAGGGTGCTACCATTTGCACCACCATGAGCCCCGCTCTCAAGATAGATGTTAAGGCATTCATTAGCGGCAGCGCCGAATAAAAAGCGATCAAATCATGAAAAAAGAACTCAAATCTCAGATCATTGAAAGCATCTCGGCGCATCTTCAGCAGTATCCCAACTTCTACCTCACCAACATCGAGGGACTGAACGCCGAAAACACCGTCAAACTCCGCCGCGCCTGCTTCGAGCAGGGAATCAAACTCTGTGTCGTGAAGAACACCCTGTTCGCCCACGTCATCAAGGGTATTGAAAGTGAGGAGCTCCAGTCTCTTCTCCCTATTCTCGAAGGCAACACGGCCGTCATGTTCTGCGAGTCTCCTAACGCCCCCGCGAAGCTCATCAAGAAGCTTCAGAAGGATTTCGGTGAGAAACCCGAACTCAAGGGCGCGTATGTCCAGGAGTGCGCTTTCATCGGAGCAGACAAGCTCGAGGAACTCTGCGCTATCAAGTCCAAGGAAGAGCTCATCGGAGACATCATCTCCCTCCTCCAGGCTCCTATGCGCAATGTCATTTCCGCTCTCCAGAATGGTGGCGGACAGACAATCGCCGGTCTTGTCAAGACTCTCTCGGAAAAAGAATAAGAATATTAACAATAAACAATTTAAAATTTATCAATTATGGCAGATGTAAAAGCACTTGCGGAAGAGTTGGTTAACCTCTCCGTGAAAGACGTTCAGGAACTCGCTAAGGTTCTCAAGGAAGAGTATGGTATTGAGCCCGCAGCCGCCGCTGTGGCAGTTGCTGGTCCCGCTGTGGCCGCTGAGGCTGGCCCCGCCGAGCAGACCGAATTTGACGTTGTCCTCACCTCCGCCGGTCAGGCTAAGCTCCAGGTCATCAAGGCCGTCAAGGAAGCTCTTGGTCTCGGACTGAAGGAAGCTAAGGATCTCGTTGACGGAGCTCCCTCCACTGTGAAGGAGAAAGTCTCCAAGGCTGAGGCTGAGCAACTGAAGGCTGCCCTCGAGGAGGCAGGCGCCGAAGTTGAGGTCAAATAAACAACTTCCCGCTTGCGGGATAAACTTCAGGTTTAGAGCCTAGTGGGCTCTAAACCTTTTTGTCGTATAAAGTTTTTCTCCATTTCCTAAAGGCAGAACATGTCAAAAAAGACTAACAACAAGCGAATAATGTTCGCTACATCCAAGATTCTGGAATATCCTGACCTTCTGGAAGTTC
>ONUG01000228.1 GCA_900320965.1 uncultured Bacteroidales bacterium
CACCTCGACTACGGCTTCGACTTCTACGCAGCCCAGGGCGCATCCAACGTCGGCGATCCCGACAAGGCCATCCTGATCGGCTGGGTGGGTCTGCCCGACAATCACTATCCGACTGAGGAAGAAGACTGGGAAGGCAGCATGGGCCTGCCCCGTGAACTCCGTGTCAAAAACGGCAAGCTCCTTCAGACTCCCGTCAGCGGCATCGAAGCCCTCCGCGCAGGCGAAGCACCGGCCGACGGCACCCTGCCCGCAGCCTGCGAGATGATCGTCGAGCCCGCGGCTGACGCTGATTTCGACCTCAACCTCTACACCAAAGCGGACGGTTCCGGCGGTCTGCGCCTCCACTACAACGCAGCCTCCAGGACCTGTACGGTCGACCGCACCGGCCTCAACAAACGCTTTAACATGGCCGTCGGCGAAGTCCTTGATATGCCCCTTGAGAATCCCCTTAAGAGCCTCCGCATCTTCATCGACCACAGCTCCACCGAGTATTTCGTCAACGACGGCGAGGCAACCTTCACCACCCACAGCTATCCCGAGGCGGAAGAGTTCCACTACACCGTAACCGACGGCGCGAAAGTGAAGATCTACAAACTCAACCCCTCCGTCAAGGATGATTTTGTAGTGTAATTTGAAAAAAGAAGACAGCGGGAGACGGCGGGGAAGGGGACGGTTCTCTGCCTCCTGAGCCAGGAGACGGAGAACTGTCCCCTGTCTCCCCGGTCCCCTGACTCCTCGAGAACCGTCCTCTGTTTCCCGTCCCTGTCTCTTCCCGCCTAAAGTCTGAAAGGATACCCATACAATATGAAAAAAGTATTTGCGAGTGACTTTGATGGAACCCTGTACTTCTACCTTGCCGAAGATGACCGCAAGCTTCCGGCCGAGAACGTAGCCAAGATCCGCGAGTACCAGGCGGCTGGCCATCTCTTCGGCCTTTGCACCGGCCGCCAGGTCGGCGGTCTTACCCCCTTCATCACCGGCTTTGTTGAGCCCGACTTCTACATCACCAGCAGCGGCGCCAATATCGTTGACACCCAGTTTAAGGAAATCCGCAAAAAAGGCGTCGACCCCAAGGTCGCCGATGCCATTATCAAAAAATACGGCACCGACAATTTCCGCTTCACCCTTGATGTTGAAGGCGATATCTGCGTCTTCAAAGAAATGGACTATCCCGGCAAGTACTACATCATCACCGGCGTAGACGACTGCCCCGAAGGCCTCATCCACCAGGTCTCCATCCACACCGAGAGCCTGGACGATGCCGCCCGCATGGCCGCGGAGATCAATGCCGAGTTCGGCGACTCCGTCAATGCCTTCCAGAACGTCATCGAGATCGACATCGCTCCCAAGGGCTGCTCCAAGGGCGAGGGAGTCCAGTTCCTGCGCGAGTACATGAAACACGAGTACGGCGAGATCCGCCTCTACGGCATCGGCGATTCCATGAACGACCTGCCCCTCATCGAGGCATCCGACGTCTCCTACACCTTCCCCTATGCGCCCAAAGAAGTGCAGGAGCGCGTGACCAAGGTGGTTCCCACCATTGTCGAGGCCCTCGAGGACTCCATGCGCGAGGAAGTCTGATCCGGGTTGTCAGGGGGACGGTTCCTTTGACACCTTTGTCACCGGAACCTTCCCCTGGCACTTGCATGACATTCCCTTGTCATCGGAGCCTTCCCCCGGCACTTGCATGACATTCCTTTGTCACTGGAACCGTCCCCCTGGCACTTTGTCATTGGAACCGTCCCCCTGACACCTGCGATACCGGGAACGTAAAAGAAAAGCAAAAAGGGCAGAATAACGAACAATTAGCCTGGACAATTGTTCAGATACACGAAAAAAGGCTTGTAAAAATGTTGGTTTTCCTATGTTCTGTCAGTTGCGTTTATCACGTCTAATGGGTATAATGACACTGTGAGGATAAGTGTCCTTTATTAAGTACATTAATGATGTATTAATGATTCAGAAAGAGGTATGAGAATGGCAAATATCGATCTTACAAAGTATGGCATCACCGGCACAACAGAGATCATCCGCAATCCTTCCTATGAGTTCCTGTATGAGGAAGAGATGAAGAAAGACCTCGAAGGCTTTGACAAGGGCGTCGAGACCGAGCTGGGCGCAGTCAACGTCATGACCGGCATTTACACCGGCCGTTCCCCCAAAGACAAATTCATCGTCATGGACGAGAACTCCAAGGACACCGTATGGTGGACCACTCCCGAGTATCCCAATGACAACCACGTTGCTTCCCAGGA
>ONUG01000227.1:0-2303 GCA_900320965.1 uncultured Bacteroidales bacterium
CTTGGAGTTATCCACCTCCCTGATAGCAAAAGAGCTGCTTGCTAGATTAACAAAACGACCTATCCCGTCTTTCGACCCGGGAGCTGTTTTCATCACTACCTCGCTTTTTCCGTCACGGTCGAAATCGTAGACCAAGAACTGCGTGTAATGCGCTCCCGCGCGGATATTCACCCCGAGGTCAATAGGTTGGTTCCATAGACGTGTTCCGTCAAACTTATATGCGTCCAGCAGCACTTTCCCGGTCATCCCGGGCACGCTGTTGTCCTTACCGGCGCTGTCCCATTTGACCACAAGCTCGTATTCCCCGTCACCGTCAAGGTCCCCGGTACTGACATCTCCGATAGTATAAGGCCCGAAAGGGCTGTCCTCCGGTCTTTCGAGAGGAATATCGAACCAGTTCTCTCCAGAAGGGAAAGGGCGGACTGATTTTGACTCGTTACCGTCCGCTGTCCTTACCACATATTCGGAGTCCATAGATCCATCAAGATCGAGATAGTTGGTCTTACCCGACAATTCCGCGATTGGTGAACCATCCCGGAGGACAATGAATGTCAATGGCTTCTCCGCTGTTCCCAACACAGGATCCTCACAAGAAAGAATTCGCCAAGAAAGGTATACGCCACCCGTGACCCTCATCGCGACAAGCCCTCTGCCCAAGAGTTCGTTCCTTTTGCCTAACGATACTTTCTTTACTCGCCAAAACGGCTTTTTCAAATCCTTCCTCACAGCCAAGAACCAGGAAAGCGGTTTTGACAAAGCACTAACAGTTCCCCTGGTGAACTTGAAAAGAACAGGGCTGTTGACAAATCGAAACAAGAGTTCAGAATACCATCCTTTGAAATGCCCCATGTAACTATGCTGGAACAATTCAGTCCCGAAAGATCGCGACCTGCGTGCTATATCCTTGGCTACGGAATCAATCATGCCTGGCTCTTTCACATGAGGGACAATAACCGTACTCTGGAAAGATCCGTATGAAGCATAATAATGGATTATCTTCGCATTGGCAAGGTAATGTGGCCCAACATCCGAACATACTTGGCAATTCCACTCTCCGGGCAGTTCCATTATAAGACAACCCATGTCGAGGTTCGCCTGGCAAAGAGCCGGCTGATCAAGGGATAAACCTTTCCTTAACGATTCCAGCCACCTGCGATGCCATGTGTTAAAAAACCTGCGGGACACTTCAGAATCTTTCACGAAGAAAACTCCACCATTAAAAAAAGGAGAGCCTTTTAACTCCGTAAAGCCCGCCTTTCGACAACACTCTGAAGCAAAACGATTCGTAATCCTTACAGGACCATTCAAGTCCGAGACCGCAGCGACATCCCCCTCAATGGATTCCAATTCGGCAAGAGGCTCACAAACAAGGGTGTCCGTGTCAATATATAGGAAATCACCACTGACAATATCCCGAAGAGTGGTTTTAAGATACCTTGACTTCTGAAGACCATCAAACTGTTCAGGAATATCCACCCCTGTCAATTTCACATCCCGCAGCAAAGGTTCATTCTTAAGGATTATACGGTTATATGAATCCTTGTCAAGCACAACCTCAACCTCGCGTTCTTTTTCGTGAAGCCTTAGAGAGTAGAGCGATAGGAGGAACATCTCATAGAAACTATCCTCCGGATCAAATACCAGGACATATACAACCTTCATATCCAAGTCATAAGAAAACCATCATTAGATCGTCAACACGAAGGTTTGTATCTAATCATGCAGTAGCCGAGGATACGCAATCGGCAAGAAAAAATGCCTGAACATCCACTGTGCGGGAGAGAAGATCCCCAGGCGTGACTGACCTTGTGACTTATCCGTGGATATGCTATTCGGTCTTATCGAATACTGATACACATGATCATCCAGTGATATGATCATCGAATCAGCCATCATGACCCGGAACATAAAATCAGTATCCTCCGCAATGATCCCAGGAGTAAAAAACAACCCGTTGGAGAGAAGGAACTCCCTCCGGTACAAATAGTTCCAGCAGAAAGTCTCTATTCCGAAGCGTCTCAAATACTCCTTCCCAGTGCCTTGAAACGTCACTTTCCCCTCTTTGCGATCGACTGGCGTTTTAGGTTTACGATCATCTTGAAAGACAAAGTCACGGTAATAACGCACCATGTCAATCCCTTCACCGCAATGGCGGATAACATTCCGGAGACCGCCACTTGCAAAATAATCATCCGAGTCGCAGAAACAAACATATTCCCCTGTCGACATAGCCACACCAGTATTTCTCGCGACAGAGACTCCCTTATTATCTTGGGCCGTCACTCTTATGAAGGGATAATTCC
>ONUG01000227.1:2323-3159 GCA_900320965.1 uncultured Bacteroidales bacterium
CTCGGGAAGCCCGGAAGCAATAATGGATTCCACGCACCGGACAATCGCACCGGCGGTATTATAAATAGGAACTATAACACTGAATCTCATCAATAATAGTTTACCAAACAACCATCAGCATGAAGGATGTGAAAGCTACATAAGCCAATAATATCCAGCCAGTCTTGCGATCCTGGTCCTCCCAAACAGGAAGATTGATCAACGGATAAGCTATCACTATCGGATAGATGAACCAGGACAGGTAGGCGAAGCGATTGCTGTAGGCCGAACGGATAACCATGATCCAGAATGCGTTGCAGAGGCAGTAAGTCATGCAAATGACGTTGTACCAGTTGTCTTGGATCTTTCTCTTCACGCAGATGTACCAACCCATAAAGACCGGGACCACGCTATAGAGTAGGAAATCCCAGCGGAAACCCTCCCTAGAAAAGATACTCATATCCTGAGCACGTGTGTATTGGGTCATTCTGTCATCGAAACCGAGGCCTGCGAAGAAATTTGAGACAGCACCTCCCGCAATAAGAGAAATGAATATGGAACCTATCCAGAAAGCGAGGGCATAACGGAAATCCCGGACGGCAAAGATAGCCACCAAAGAAGCGGCGATCGGAAGCATCGTGCTCCGGTGGATTCCGAACGCCACAAGGCACAATAGTCCGCCTAGGAAGTATTTGTCGTCTAACAGGAGACTGATCGCAAGAAGGACTAAATGGCAGGCCATTCCATTGCGGATCCCGTTCACCCCGAAAGTAAAGAACATCAACGATCCCGCCACAAACAGCATTCCCAGCATCGGGTCTTTTGGCATGAAGCGTTTGACCGCGAAGAAAGCGGAA
>ONUG01000224.1 GCA_900320965.1 uncultured Bacteroidales bacterium
TGTATTTGTGGAGCTCGTTGCGGTGCTCGCCTGACTCCATGTCGATGAAGTCCACGATCACTATTCCACCCATGTCCCTGAGCCGAAGCTGCCTGGCGATCTCTTCAGCGGCTATCTTGTTGACCTCGAAAGTGTTCTCTTCCTGGTCGTCTGTTTTAGCCCGTATGCCGCTATTGACATCGATCACATTGAGCGCTTCTGTGCTTTCGATCACAAGATAGGCCCCTTGCTTCATCGGCACCACCTTGCCGAATGAGCTCTTGATCTGCCTTGTCACTTCGAAATGGTCAAAGATCTTCTCCTTGCCATCGTACAGCTTCACGATCTTTTCCTGATCCGGTGAGATCAAGGAAATATACTTCTTTGTCTCCTCATAGACATTCTCGTCATTGACATAGATGTTGTTGAACGAGTCGTTAAGGAGATCCCTGAGGATTGTGGTGGTCTTGCTGTACTCGGTGAAAAGCAACTGGATGCCTTTGTTCTTCGCCACTTTCTGCCAGGAGGCCTCCCATTTCTGGATCAGGGACTTGAGCTCAGCCACTAGGACGGCCGCGTTCTTTCCTTCGGCCGCAGTGCGGATAATCGCCCCGTAATTCTTCGGGAGAATGCTCTTGACAAGTGTCTCGAGTCTGCGTTTTTCCTCTTTCGAGGAGATCTTCTGGGAAACATTGACCTTCTCCGCGAAGGGCATAAGCACAATGTTCCGTCCTGCCAATGAAATCTCCGCAGTCAGTCGCGACCCTTTGGTGGAGATCGGTTCCTTGACGATCTGCACTATCAACATCTGGCCTTGCTTGAGCACATTCTCGATCCTTCCCTCCTTCTCGAGGATCGGACCGATCTTGATGCTGGAGTAAAGCTGACCCAAGTCAGTGTTCGTGTTGCTTTTCTTCACAAACTCGTCGAACGAGGTGAAGTAAAGACCGAGGTCCAGATAGTGGATGAATGCTTCCTTCTTGTCTCCGATGTCCACAAAGGCGGCATTGAGCGCGGGAAGAATCTTCTTCACTTTTCCGAGATAGACATCTCCGACGGAAAATCCGTGCCCTTTGCTGGACTCTTTGTTGAGTTCAATCAGCCGATGGTTCTCCATCAGCGCGATGTGAACGTCTGTCGATGTTACATCGACGATCAAATCCTTTGATCCTTCAGACTCCATGGAAATAACAATGGTAGTGTTTTCAAGAAAAGAGGCTGAAAGGATCTCCCGTTCAGCCTCTTTCTTCTAGCGTACTGCTAAAATGGCAGACACAGCGGACTTACTTCTTCTTGTGTCTGTTCTTGCGCAAGCGCTTTTTACGCTTGTGCGTAGACATCTTATGTCTTTTTCTCTTTTTTCCGCTTGGCATAATAAAAGAATGTTAATATTATTTCTCCTCTTTCACGGCGTTGATGAAAACCTTGGCCGGCTTGAAAGCAGGGATGTCATGAGCGGGGATGGTCATGGTCGTCTTCTTGGTGATGTTGCGGGCGGCCTTCTGAGCCCTATGCTTGACGATGAAGCTGCCGAAACCACGAAGGTAAACGGGCTCCTTCCTGACGATTGAACCTTTGACAGACTCCATGAAAGCCTCTACGACTGACTGGACCGCGATTTTCTCAATACCGGTTGACTTCGCAACCTCGTTAACGATTTCTGCTTTTGTCATAATAAAAAAAGTTTATTAGAATAACCGAGTTAATGCCCCGTTTTGTTTTCGGGGGATGCAAAATTAGACTTATTTTTTTAATAATCAAAATAATGGAAGAATATTTTTTTGGCAAGGTTATTGACCAAGAGTTTATCCGCGTCCGGGATAAGCTGTCTTCTGACATATTGGCAGAAACAGCCTGTCTCGCATTAGATAGATAGGTATATGAGCAAAGAAATAAATAATGACTTGATGTTTCCTTCCGGAGCGGAGGTCAACATCATCCCTGTCATGCAGGGAGAAGAGCAGATAAAAGTGGATGAGTCCGAGCTCCCGGAGTCCCTCCCGATACTGGCGCTGAGGAATGCTGTCCTGTTCCCCGGAATGGTCTATCCCGTCACGATAGGTCGGGACAAATCAATAGCCTTGGTAAAAGACGCTGAGAGAGGGTCTTCTTTCATTGGGGCGATCCCTCAGAATGACATCTCTGTCGAAGATCCCAGGGACAAGGACCTGTTCGAGTTCGGCGTCGCTGCCAAGATTATGAAAGTCCTGGAGATGCCCGATGGCACCGTCACCGCTATCCTCCATGGAATCAAAAGGATCCGTAAAGGGAAGATCCTCTCGTACGAGCCATATATTACGGCCAATGTGCGGTATGTCGAAGATATCGTGCCTGAGAATGACAACAACACCAGGATGATCGCTGAGTCTTTGAAAGAGAAGGCCGCGGCCATCATTCCAGTTCCTGGTCAACTTCATCTCCACGACTGTCGAGGTTGAGAATTTCTCCGAGAAAGTCGATCTTCTCCGTTATGACGATGTGAAAGTCAGGGCGATGAAACTTCTCGCCGCCCTTGAGACCCAGACCCAGCTCCTTAAGATCAAGCAGGAGATCAACCAGAAAGTCAAAAGTGACATCGACCAGCAGCAGAGGGAGTACTACCTCAACAACCAGCTTCGTACGATCCAGGAGGAGCTCGGTATGGACGAGGAGGAAGAATTCGAGAAATTCCGCGCCCGGGCAAAAGAGAAGAAATGGCCGGAGGCTGTGGCTGCCCAGTTCGAGAAGGAACTCTCGAAGTTGGAGAAATACAACCCCTCCTCTCCGGATTACAGTATCCAGTATAACTACATTGAGTTCATGCTGGATCTTCCTTGGGGGGAGATGTCAAAGGACAACCTTGACCTTAAGCATGCCCAGAAAGTGCTGGACGCCGACCATTATGGACTTGAGACAGTCAAGGACAGGATCATAGAGTACTTGGCTGTCCTTAAGCTGAAAGGGAACATGAAGTCTCCCATCCTCTGCCTCTACGGCCCTCCGGGCGTGGGTAAGACCAGCCTTGGGAAATCAGTGGCCAGGGCCCTCGGACGGAAATATGTGAGGATCGCTCTCGGCGGCATGCACGATGAGGCGGAGCTGAGGGGCCATAGGAAGACCTATGTCGGAGCGCTTCCGGGAAGGATCCTGAGCGGGATCCAGAAAGCCGGCACCTCCAATCCTGTCATAGTTCTTGACGAGATTGATAAAGTCGGTGCGGATTATAAGGGCGATCCTTCTTCCGCTTTGCTGGAAGTCCTTGATCCTGAGCAGAATGTGGCGTTCCATGACAATTATTTGGACATTGACTACGACCTTTCCAACGTCCTGTTCATCACCACGGCCAACACTGTGTCGACTGTCCAGTCCGCTCTTCTGGACAGGATGGAACTTATCAATGTGACAGGTTACCTGGCTGAGGAAAAGATGGAGATTGCCAAGAAGTATCTTGTGCCAAAGCAGTTGCAAGAGCACGGCATCGCCAAGAAATCCCTTCGGATTGACAAGGCGGCACTTGCGGCGATAATTGACGAGTACACTCATGAGTCCGGGGTGCGTGGTCTTGAGAAGCAGATAGCCAAGATCGCCAGGGTCACCGCGAAGAAGATCGCCCTGGAGCAGGAATGGCCGCCAGTCATCAAGAAAGAGCACCTGAAGGAGTATCTTGGGTTGCCGACAAACATCCATGACCTCCAGAAGGGCAATGAGGCTCCTGGTGTCGTCACCGGCCTGGCTTGGACCCAGATGGGAGGTGAGATCCTTTTCGTGGAGAGTTCAGTGAGCTCTGGGAAGGGTGTCATGACCATGACAGGAAATCTTGGCGATGTCATGAAAGAATCCGCCACTATCGCTTACCAATATATCAAGGCGCACCCGGAACTGGCCCTGATGACAGCGGAAGATTTCGCCGCTAAAGACATACACGTTCATGTTCCTGAGGGGGCTGTCCCAAAAGACGGGCCTTCAGCAGGAATCACCATGGTCAGTTCGATGGTCTCGGCGTTGAGGGGACGGAAAGTCAAGTCTGGAATCGCCATGACAGGTGAGATGACCCTCAGGGGCCGTGTCCTTCCAGTGGGCGGAATCAAGGAGAAGATCTTGGCTGCCAAGAGGGCTGGAGTCAAGGAGATTGTGATCTCTGAAGACAACCGCAAGGATGTGGAAGACATCAAACCTGTCTATGTCGAGGGACTGTCCTTCCATTATGTCAAGACAATCGAGGACGTGATCTCGGAGATTTTCGATTAATATTCCTATCTTTGGAATATGGATGTCAAGATAGAGAAGAGTTGGAAAGAGGCTTTGGCTCCCGAATTTGAGAAGCCATATTTTGCCGCCATGGCCAGGCAACTCCATCAGGAGAAGGCGGAAGGCAAGGTGATTTTCCCTCCCGGACCGGAGATATTCAAGGCATTTGAGCTGACTCCTGTCCAGGATGTCAAGGTGGTTATTCTCGGTCAGGATCCCTACCACGGATATGGCCAGGCCATGGGCCTGTGCTTCTCCGTACCTGACAATATGCCTGCTCCTCCGTCGCTCAAGAACATATTCAAGGAGA
>ONUG01000223.1 GCA_900320965.1 uncultured Bacteroidales bacterium
AAAGAAGGCTACAGCTATCTTGCTGCCTGTGCATACGTACAACATCAGCGTGAAGAATGGTTGAAATACCTGCAGACAGCCGTCCAAAAGAATCCTGCTGAGGCCTTCAATGTTCTAGGTGAATTTTTTCCCGACGACATAGAGCCAAAGGATTACTACCAATACGCATTGCAACATTAAGTTTATCCACCCAATGTCAAGCAACAATCATAATCATGAATTGGATTAATACGCTTTTAGAAAACTTAAACTATCCGACGATATTCTTTCTCATGATGCTCGAGAGCACAGTCGTCCCCGTGCCATCTGAGCTCGTTGTCAGCCCTGCTGCCTATCATGCGGCCGGAGGCAACCTGACGGTGCGTCATTGCTTTACCGGGGCTTCAGTCAAGACTTCCTCACTTGGCGCCGGCGGTTTCATCGGCCTGGGCCAGTCAGCGAATAATGTAGCAGGAACGCACGCCGACATCGGCCTGACGGTGGAGTATTGCATCGCCTGGGGTGCCAGCGTAGTTGCTGAGGCAGGAGAAACCAACCAGTGGGGCACCGGTGCCTTTATCGGCTCAGTTGCAGGCGGAAGCACCCTCACCGATAACTTCCGCAACCCTGCGATGACCGTCTCCTACAACTGCGCCAATAAAGAGTGGCCTCTTGTCTACGACCAGGATAATTCCACCAAGGACAAACCGCTCGTATACTACGACGGAGCGGTAGAGGCGCCCGCCACTTGCCAGGCACCTTATCACGGCAAGGCTGCCGCGGCCGGCAAGACCGCCGCACAGGTCGCAACCGACCTCGGTTTCTCGACCACAGTATGGGATCTCTCTGGTGAAGTTCCTGTGTTGAAGGTTGCCCAGTAATGGGGTAATCTATACTAAAAAAGAGGGTGGTCAGTCTTTGATGTCACCCTCCTTTGTATGGTATTGTAGCGAACTACTTGGTGCCGAAAATGCGGTCGCCTGCGTCACCCTGTGGGTCAGGAGTCAAGGACAAGGCACAGTTGGCCGCAGAGTACAAGTCTATCATCAGGTGTCTCCGGTCTGGGGAATCGGTCAGGCATACTGCATCTATCACCGGCTATTCCCAATCCACAGTCCAAAGGGTAAAGAAAGTCTTCTCACTCTAGTAGCACATTGATAGAGGAATCCCCAGGATCTTTCCATCAGGAAATCTTCTGGGGACTCTTGACCGTGTGATCGGGAACAGAATATGCTCAGAAATCGTTGATTATCTGCTCTTTTTCGCTTAACTTGCGTCAGCGTTATTTGAGTAAGGAGCTTTTTCCTGAATAATAAACTGATGCACAGGAAGTTTGTTGCGGAAGGGTCTGTTTCTCGTTTTCCGCTCCGGAATCGCTCCACAGAAATGTGGGGCGTTTTTTTTCTCGCTCTCCTCACCTTGGCCCTCCTGTCTCCAACCGCCTGGGCCAAGGGCAATATGGATATAGGGTCGGAGAATTCCACCCCCGCAGAAGTAACACGCTCCAACACGATGAAAGACACTCTGCAAATAAAAGGTCCATTTGGGAATCTCTCTGCCGAAATGTTGTTCCCACAGGGCTTCGACCGGGAAAAAGATCAGTGTGAGATGGTCATCCTCATGCACGGCTTCCTAGGGTCCAAGAAGGCGGTTCCAATCAGTTTTCTGAGCCGGTTTTTCATTGAAAATGGATATGCCGTCTTACGGTTCGATTTCAATGGTTACGGCAAAAGTGAAGGTGCACAAATTGCGAATACTGTCCCGGGAATGATTCAGGATGCCATGGCGGTATGGACGTATGCTTCGACCCTCCCTTATGTCAATCGAATCATCCTCCTCGGACATTCTCAAGGCGGTGTCGTGGCAGGGATGCTTGCCGGTCGTTTGGAAAAGGCCGGAACTCCCCCGGCGGCCCTGATTCAGCTTGCCCCGGCTTCCGTATTGAAAGAGTATGCGAGCCAAGGAAGATTCCTCTCGGTTCATTGTGATCCGGTTAATCCACCGGATAGCATCAACGTATATGGCTTCAAGATGGGGCGCGATTATATCCTCACGGCTCAAACCCTGCCCATAGAAGAGGAATCCGCCTGGTACACCGGTCCTGTCTGTCTTCTACATGGGACAATGGACAGAATCGTCCCCCTCTCCTGCAGCGAACGGTATAATCAGATTTATCAGAACAGCGAATTCCACCGCATCCGTGGCACAGACCATCTGTTCCTATTTCATCGGCGCACGGTGCGACAACTGATTCTGGATTTTATTGTTTCCGCTAATACTCCATAACAAGCCAAATACCGAACAACCGGTTCGTGACAGAATAGGTTGTTCCGTCTTTTCTGACAATTCCTTTGTCGTGAAGGACGCGTAAGGCGCTTTGTACCGTGCTTGGGCTTTTCATGGAGTGCTTTTTA
>ONUG01000222.1 GCA_900320965.1 uncultured Bacteroidales bacterium
ATACTTCCATCCGAGCTTGTCGGCAATGAGCCCCGCCAGCCACCCGGCAAGGATGACGCCGATGTACTAGGCCGTCTGGTGGATTGACATCGCCCTCGCCCTCGTATCGGTGTGATATTGCCCCAACAGGGCATAGTTCGCAGGGCCGAAAAAGGCCTCTCCGCCGCCTGTAGCGACGCTTCGAAGGACAATCAGCCACATGAAACTGGTGGCAAGGCCGGTGAACATAGTCGCCACGCTCCAGAAGAGGATGCTCACTGTTGTCACCCATTTCCGGGAGAAACGGTCCCCCGCCCAGCCGCCGACAGGCACCATGGCGGCATAGAACAAATTGAAAATAGTGGCAATCAGACCGACAGAAGTATCAGTAAGGTTGAGTGCCTCCCGGATGGCAGGAAGGACAGTGTTGAAGACCTGGCGGTCGCCTTGATTGAGCAGGTAAGCCATCCATAAAAGAAGGAGGACTTCCCACTTGTAAGACTTCTTTTCGAAGAACTTTTGCATTATGTGATTAGTTTCAGGAATCCTGTGGAATATTTATACCACAGCATACCACAGTTTCAATATACAAAGGTAACTAAAATCTCCTGATGTTGTCAATTAATTCAATAATCATCCTCAATTTTAGCTAATTATTTCGATATTTGTAGCATGCGTGCAATCATAAATAACAAGATACGGGCTCTGCTTTTGGCGCTTTGCTTCGGCCAAGCCGTTTCCGTGGCCCAGACCCATCAGTTTTCTCTGGACGGCGATTTTATGGAACGAGGAGAGCTGCGTATCGGCGGAAATGACACCGACCCCTCCAACGGCAAAGAAGATTTTGCCGCCTTTGTTCTCGGCAGGGTCAGGCTCTCTGCAGACTATCAACTGTTGAACGAGAAAGGCTCTCCGATAATGGAAACCCGCTTTTCCGGTCAGTACTGCGGGACATGGGGAGCGGAATCCTCCGCCCTGAACATATTCGAAGGATGGGCAAAGGTCTATTGGGGAAAAGGCTTCTCCGCCAAACTCGGCAGGCAAGTCCTCTCCTACGACGATCAGCGAATCTTCGGCTCCGACGACTGGTCGATGACCGGAATCTCGCATGACGGACTGAAGCTCTCTTATGAAGGGCATGGACACAAAGTGCACCTTTTCGGAGCCTTCAACCAGAACCTTGCCAATATTTCTGGAGGGACCTACTATACCGGAGGCATCCAGCCTTATAAAGGTTTGGCGGCTCTGTGGTATCATTGGGACCTGCCCAAGATTCCGCTTGGGATCTCCCTGACAGCATCAGATATAATGATGGAGGGCGAGCCTAAGGTTGTCGATGTTAATCTTAACCAGTGGGAATATCACCGGTTCCACCAGCAGCTGATTGGTACATACCTCAACTTCCATCCCAAAAAATGGGGCGTTGAAGCCAGTTATTACAAGCAGATGGGTAAAGAAGAAGGGGGGCTTCCTCTAAACGCATGGATGGCCAGCGGCAAAGTAAAGTTCTCGCCTTCGGAAAAATGGACATTCAACACCGGCTTTGACTATCTTAGCGGCGACCCCGACTTTGCCGTTCCTCCCGGCGGAATGATTGGAATGCAGCGCCATGAAGTGGTAAAAGGATTCAGTTCCATCTATGGATCGCACCACAAGTTCTACGGGGCCATGGACTTTTTCTATATGAGCGCCTATTACGGCGGCTTCACTCCCGGTCTGCAAAATGCTTATGCAGGAGCCACATGGAAGCCCGTCGAGGCCTTATCGCTGGATCTGGCATACCATTTCCTCGCCACCGCCGCGAAGCTCCGCAACGCCGAGCAGCCTCTCGGCCACGAAGTCGAATTCTCCGCAAGCTACGACCTTGGCCACGGAATGAGCCTGAGCGCCGGTTACACCTTCATGCGGGGCACGGAGACCATGGTCATCCTTAAACGAACCTCCGACAAGCGCGAACTGCATTGGTGTTGGCTCATGTTCAGGGCAACTCCAAAATTCCTCCAGAGCAAAAGATAAACACACATGATTATGAATACACTGAAAAAAGCACTGACTGCGATTGCATTATTGACTTTCTCTTGCCTTCTCTCCCCCGAAGCCAAATGCTGGGGAAATCTAGGCCATGCTACTGTCGCCAAAATTGCCCAGGACCACCTTTCGCCCAAGGCCCGCAAGGCGATAAAGAAATATATCGGAGTCCCCCTTCCGGCCATCGCCTCTGACGCCGATGTGTTCAGGGGAATGTGGACCATGGACCTTGGTTTTATCCCTACTAATCCGGATGACGCCAGGGTAGCGTTCGTCAAGACCTTCGATTTCTCAACTCCCCTTAACATCTCCCCGTGGAGCCACTCCATTACCGTGGACGAGAATTTCAAGTGCTTCCCGACCGATAATCTGGACGGAGCCTATATCAAT
>ONUG01000216.1 GCA_900320965.1 uncultured Bacteroidales bacterium
AATACTGGGAGTTTTCATCGCCACCGCGATATCTTTCCTGCTCTCAATACCTATCATAAAGGCGCGCCCGGATTTCCAGGGAGAGAATGAGAATGCTCCTTCGGCTGAGGATGGAGCCTCGATAAAACCTCTTCCGGGAACAATCCGCAAGATCGTCTTCGCCTGCGATGCCGGTATGGGTTCCAGTGCCCTGGGAGCCACACGGTTCAAAGCCAGATTGATGAAGAACGGGCTCGGCTCGATAACCTGCACGAACAGCGCGGTCGACTCTATCCCGGATGACGCCGACATCGTCGTGTGCCAGAGCAATCTCGCCGACAGGGTTCACGGGCACGAGGTCGTGAGGATAACGAATTTCATCTCCGACCCGGCTCTCGACTCGCTTTTGGCCAGGTTGGGAAAAGGCACTGAGGAAGGAGTCCTGCGGCTTAGGAATATACTCACCGGTCTGCCTTCAGAGCCTAAGGAAGATGCCATTCTCAGGGCCGGACATATGCTGGAGGCCTCGGGATATGTAGAATCCGGTTACGCCGAGTCGATGCTTGAAAGGGAGAAAGTTGCTCTTCGGAGACCAAAGCATTGGTGCGAGAGTCTGGAATAGTCGTGCTGCAATATCCTGACGGTGTGGATTTCGGAGAGGAGAAAGCCCGTCTTGTGATAGGAATTGCCGGGGCCGGAGACGCTCATCTCGACATCCTGGCCAAGATCAGTTCCGCTCTCGATGACGAGGAAGTCCTTGAAAGACTTTCGGTTACGAGCGATCCTGAGGATATTTTAAAAACATTGGAATAATATGACCACTGAGAAAGTTGTTGTAACGGCTCCTAACGGGCTTCACGCAAGGCCTGTCGGTGAAATCGTGAGAATCGCCAAGTCCTTCCCTGACTCGGCTGTTACCATAACCTCCGGAGAAAAGACCGTCAAAGCCACCAGCATGCTCTCCATCCTCTCTCTCGGACTCAAGAAGGGAACCGAGGTCGAGATCCGAGCCGAGGGCGGTGACGAGGCGGGGGCTGTCAATGCCATCGTGAATCTTATTCAATCGGTAACCGAATGATTATCAAGTCAGTCGCGTCAACCTCAGGTTATGGCTCCGGAAAGGCTTTCAGGCTTTGCCGGGGAGACGCTGCCGGGACGCACGTTATGAGTATTGACGAGGCTTTCAAGGCGGAGCGGGAAAGGCTTTCGGTCCTCTCCGTGGAGAATGATATATTCGCTGCGCATCTGGAGATTCTGGATGATCCTATGCTCAGTGACGCTATTGAAGAGCATCTTGCCGGCGGGGAGAATCCCTTGGAGGCTGTCGCCTCTGCTTGTGATGATATCGTGTCGATGTTCTCATCGATAGACGACGAGTATCTCCGTGCCAGGGTGGATGACGTCAAGGATGTCTGCCGCAATATCGAGTCCAGGTTAGCCGGGAACTTCTCCGGCTCGCTCGATATTCCCGAAGGCTCTGTGGTGGTGGCGGATGAAATATTCCCCTCCGACACTTCCAGGATGGATCTGTCAAAGGTAAGCGCCTTTGTCACCAGGAAGGGAAGCGTAACCAGCCACGTATGCATCATCGCCACGTCCAGGGGAATTCCTGTGGCGCTTGGGGTCGATATCGATATGATTGCTGATGGCGATAACCTCATTGTCAACGGGAACGCCGGAGAGGTCGCGGTCAATCCCACGGAGGATGAGTTGTCGAAGCTCGCGGAACGCCGTATAGTGAATGAAAGTGAATCTGAGATCATCCAGGAACCAGTTGAATACCAAGGCCATATTGTCAATGTATATGGTAACGCCGGATGTGTCGAGGATGTTGCGAAGGCCATGGCGGCAGGGGCTGACGGGATCGGCCGGTTCCGCACCGAGGTTGTGTTCATGCGTTCCGAAGAGTTCCCGACAGAGGAAGAGCAGTTCGAGATCTATAGAGACGCAGCTCTTCTATGCGGAGATAAGCCTCTCACCATAAGGACAATGGATATAGGTGGCGATAAGAAGATGCCATATCTCTCCACCGAGCCTGAGGACAATCCATTCCTCGGCGTGCGCGGAGTCAGGCTCTGTCTGGCCAATCCTGGTTTATTCAAAATACAGCTGAGGGCTATCCTCCGGGCAGGCTCATATGGGAATGTGAGGATTCTCGTCCCGATGGTCACGACCTCAGCCGAAATCGATAGGGTCCGGGTATTGATTGAAGAATGTAAGGGTGAATTATCCGCGGAAGGTAAGGAGTTTGACAACTCGATACCTGTTGGCGCCATGGTGGAGACTCCGGCATCCGTTTTTGCCGGCAGGGCCATAGCGGAGAAGGTGGAATTCTTCAGTATCGGGACGAACGACCTTACCCAGTACATTATGGCAGCTGATCGTGGAAACAGCGGAGTGTCAATACTTTACAACCCCAAGGATATCGCAGTCAAGAATGCCGTCGAGGTAATTGTGGCCAACGCCCATGAAGCCGGGATAAAAGCCGGGATTTGCGGTGAGGCGGCTTCCGACCCAGAGTTCGCGGAGTTCCTTCTGGAGGCAGGCATTGACAGCCTGAGCCTTTCCGACCCTCGTATGATCCCGGTTACTAAAAGACTGATCCGGAGATAGAACCCGGAACAGGTTGTCAAGGGCAGACTGGACGCACCGTGCATCCCATACAGACATACTGGATAAGCGACAACGGCACATTCTTGAACCTGCCGAAACCTTGGGCGAACATTTCTGAATCTTCGTCACGGTTCGAAGTCCAATAATACGCCTGCCTGCCTTTGTCTTTGTCAAGGCTCATATTTGTCCGTTGTCCGGCGGCCGGAATGAAGATAGACTTCCCGTTGATCTTGCTGGTCACTTTCCAGCCGCCCGGATTGTCTGCGGTCCAGCTGTCGAAATCAGACGGCACCATCTCCCATGTGCACTTTTCAAAGAGTTCCTGAACCTCATTGGTAGTAGGCATCCTCCAGGATCCTCCCCATTTCACGTGGGCGACGTCGTATTGAGTGCCGGAGATGTCGCTGCCAAGATCATGACCACTATCCACGACTGTAGCGCCATCGTGGTGAATGTGCAGACAAATACGGCAAGCAGCAGAATAACCGCCGTCAGGATCAGCC
>ONUG01000215.1 GCA_900320965.1 uncultured Bacteroidales bacterium
CCATCATGAGCATGATGCAGATCACGAGCATGAAGAAGACACGCGAGGACTATGAGAAAATACGCCCAACGCTGACCAACTACGAGACTCTCAACAGTCTCTTCGGCCAGGGCGGCGGCACACTCTTCAAGAAGATTGCCCAGAGTCACCTCCTCGGTGTTCTTCTGGAGAACGCGAATTACTATCTCAGCCAGTTCACCGACCGCTATGAGCTGATGCGTCAGGAAGGGTCGCTTGTTGTCCTGATGAAAGACAAGCAGCAGGACGAGGCTCCGAGGCCCGCCAACACCCTAAGCGGCGGTGAAGGCTTCATGGCATCACTCGCGCTGGCACTCGGCCTGAGCAGCTTCAATAGCAGCGATTTCAGTTCCGACACCATTTTCATCGACGAAGGTTTCGGTACGCTGAGTCCCAAATGCCTGGAAAGCGTGTATGAAACTCTGGCGTCCCTCAAGAAGGTTGTTGGGAAGAAGGTCGGCATCATCAGCCACGTGGAGTATCTGAAGGACAACATCCACCCGCAGATTCTTGTCGAGCCGATCGGCAACGGCCTGAGCGTCATCAAGGATCCGGTGTAAGATCCGAGAAGCTCATGGCATCTGCCGGGAGATTATACTCCAGCTTGCCATTGTCGCGGAGTGCCATCAGCAGTCGCCCCATGATATTCGGGCCGGTCCAGGTTTTGCCATCCTCGCTCAGCTTGGCGCTATATGCTCCTGCCGGGCGGCGGGGATTGGCTTGCTGCTCCACAATGAACAGGCCTTTCGAACGCTCCAGCTCCTTCCTGAAGGACTCACTTTGGGTGTATTTCTGCATGAGGCAAAACTTCATCGCATCAATGAAGATCCGGCCCCAGTCCTCGCGGACCACACCAACTTTTTCCTGGTGCCTGGCTTTCATCTTGATGGGCTGGCCCTTTTGGGCATAGATAATCTTCCGGGACTCCAAGTCCGCGAACTTCATCACCTGGAAGAGTTTCTCGGTGCAGTCAAAGGGGACTCCGCCCACAACAATTGGGGTCGGGGCGAAGTTGCCGAGAACACCCCACTCCTCCGCCACTTTGCAGAAAGCGGCTGTCTTGTCGGCCGGATACTCGTGGATGCCGTACCACTCCGGATAATACTCTTTGACGAATCCCTCAAGTCTCATACTAGAACTCTTTGATGATCTGCATTGAACCTTCAATCAGCTGATGACCTTTCGGATCAAGCTCCACTTTCTCTATACGTACGATGCGCACGTTTCTGTCATCCAGGACGGCCATATTCTTCTCGGCTTCGGGTTTCTGCCAGTTATAGGGCCATTCAATGAGGTCCACGCCCACGCTGCTCAGGAATTCAGAAGCGGCCTTCTCCCCTTCTACGGTTGCCTTGTCAATCATCTTCTTAACCGGCTTGTCTTCGCCGGTCAGCTTGTTCGCAAGGTATTTCCGGAACGGGATGCCCTCCACCTTTGCCTCTTCAGGAACGGTCTCTCCGAGTCTGGCTTCGACGCGATTCACTATAGATTCGGCAACGGGGATGCCCTTCAACAACGACAAGCAGTTGTCAGGCGTCCGGTCTGGGATTTCGACAGTATAAACATAGAAATCCTTGTTTTCCGGACGATGCTTGTTGAAGGCGTAATGGGCTGCCGTCGAGTATTACTCAGTGACATAAACGCCCCAGCCGAATTTGACCTTGCCATCGCCTTCCAGGGCGTGGTCCAGGCTGAACCTGTCGAATGGCTCTGCCGATGATCCGTGATAGAATTGCATTTTGAAGATTCTTTAAGTGAATTATCACAAAGATAATCACTTTTTAGGTGAAAGAAAATGACATGCCCGGAGTACAAATGAGTATGAAAAGCATAGATTTCAAGACAATCACAGCCGAGGTGGTAGCCACCTTGGGCAATTTACCATTGGAACGGCAACAGAACAGACGGGTTCACGGGCATATGACAAACCTGAGCAATCCTCCTGTCGCCGTCCGATATACCCCGGATGAGATCAAGATGTCTCTCATAAACGGTGTATGGAGAAAAGGGGTGGCGATTTTGAACGGCGACAGAACGGACTGCAATCCCTTGGAGGGCGAAAAAGCTCTGGCAATCCTGACAAGGAAAGGCATGGTCACGGAGAATGTCCAGTTCAAGAGAAATTCATTCCGGCTCAAGCTGAAGAATGCCGAATACCGGATTTACAAATACGGCGGGACAGGATTCGAGGCATGCCCTTGGCCCTCGCTCACTTGGTGTCCTGTAACGGTATCAGGAGAAGAATTCGCAGAGTTCCTGGCCGCTTTCGACTCAGAGATTCCCGAGATTGAGAGCAATCTGGACACAGTTATGGCAAGAATCAAAGAAAGGGAGTTGGAAATGACAAGGCAGAAGAAAGAGCGGGAGCTCAAGGATAAACTTGTCAAGTCCCTTGTCCTTAGCCTGCTAGCGCCTCTGGGCCTGTCCACGACATACTCCATAAGCGAAGGAGACATCGTTTCGCTTGACCTCCGGAAAGTAATGACCGCCCATCTGGACATCCCGCTGGAACAGTTGGCGGAAACACTTAAGGACACGGCCGGGATTGAGGAAGCCCTCACCGTGGAACGGCCCAGGACGTATAACGACGATGATTTCTGAGTCCCGGCAAATTGCTATATTTGCAGTACATCCAACGAACCAACCGACATGACCTCCAACGAAACCTTCAAAGAAGTCGCCGGACGCAAGAATTTCGGGTCAGCACATGCACTTATGACCACTCCCCAGCCCTGCGTGATGATCGCGACATGGGACAAGGACCACACGCCCGACGTG
>ONUG01000214.1 GCA_900320965.1 uncultured Bacteroidales bacterium
ATGGAAGGGTGTTTGTCTGCAAGGACGAAAATTGTGAGGAGAATGTCAACGACGAGGTGATTGACCTCGCACTGACCATCTGATATGCTCAAGAAAGACAGATATCCCAAAATCCTATCCTGGTTCGAAGAGAACCAGCCGATGCCTCAGACGGAGCTGGGCCATGACTCCCCATTCCATCTTCTGGTGGCGGTTATTCTCAGCGCGCAATGCACGGACAGGAGGGTGAATATGGTAACTCCGCCGCTATTCGAGCGTTTCCCCAACCCCGAGGATTTGGCCGCGGCCTCGTTTGAAGAGGTGCTCAGCCTCGTAAAGAGCGTCTCCTATCCGAACTCCAAGGCCGGACATCTGATAGAGATGGCGAAAAAGCTTGTCGCCGACTTCGGCTCCGAGGTTCCCTCGGACATAGACGCCCTGATGAGCCTTCCCGGCGTCGGCAGGAAGACAGCGAATGTCATTGCCTCGATAGTCTATGACAAACCAGTGATCGCTGTTGACACCCATGTCTTCAGGGTATCACACCGGTTGGGGCTCTCCGACGGGAAGACTGTCGATGCGGTCGAGAAAGAGCTTGAGAAGAATATTCCAGAGTCTCAGAGGGCGAAAGCCCATCACTGGCTGATCCTGCACGGCAGATACACTTGCGTCGCGAGAAAGCCAAAATGCGATGACTGTGGCCTGCGGGACTGGTGCAGGGAATATGAGAGAAACAACAGAAAATCATTATAACTTAATTTTCAAAACATGAAGAGAATCGTACTTATCCGTCACGGCGAGAGCCAGTGGAACAAGGAGAACAGGTTCACAGGGTGGACCAATGTTGATCTGAGCGAGAAAGGTGTCCAGGAAGCTTTTGATGCCGGTAAAATCCTGAAAGAGAATGGTTTCACCTTCGAAGTGGCTTACACTTCTTACCTTAAGAGAGCCATCAAGACTTTGAACAATGTCCTCGATTCAATGGATCTCGACTGGATCCCCGTCAAGAAGACATGGAGGCTTAACGAGAAGCATTACGGAATGCTCCAGGGACTCAACAAGGCTGAGACCGCCCAGAAATATGGCGACGAGCAGGTCCTCATCTGGCGCCGCAGCTTCGACATCGCCCCCCACAATCTTCCTGAGGACGATCCCAACAGCGCGACCAAGGATCCCCGTTACGCATCTGTTCCTGACCAGTATATTCCCAGGACCGAGGCTCTCAAGGAGTGCATCGAGAGGGTCATGCCTTACTGGGAGTGCGAGATTTTCCCTGCCCTCAAGGAGCATGACAACATCGTCGTGGTCGCCCATGGCAACAGCCTCCGTGGTGTCGTGAAGCATCTTAAAGGCATCTCCGACGCTGACATCGTAAAGCTGAACATACCCACAGCGACTCCGTATGTGTTCGAGTTTGATGACGACCTTAACCTCGTAAAGGACTACTATCTTGCAGATCCTGAGGAGCTCAAACGTAAGCAAGAGGCCGTAGCGAACCAAGGAAAGGCAAAATAATTATTCACGCCATGCCCGGAATATCCCAGCGCGGAATCCAGATTCCAGCGTCCCCGATAAGGAAACTCACTCCTTTTGCCGACTCCGCGAAGGCGAAAGGTACGAAAGTTTACCATCTCAACATTGGCCAGCCGGACCTTCCGACACCGGCCAAAGCACTTGAAGCTCTCCGCAGAATAGACAGGACGACACTGGAGTATAGCCCGAGCAATGGCATCAAGTCCCTTCGTGACAAGCTCACCGGCTACTACAGCAAGTTTGGGATCAACGTCTCCGAGAGCCAGATCATAATCACGAGTGGGGGCTCAGAAGCCCTTCTCCTGACTTTTATGACCTGCCTGAATCCTGGTGACGAGATCATCATGACCGAGCCGGGATACGCGAACTACATCTCGTTCGCGATGACAGCCGGAGTGACCATCAAGACCGTTACCTCAAAGATTGAGAACGGCTTCGCGCTGCCGTCCGTGGAGGATTTCAAAAAAGCGATCTCCCCTAGGACAAAGGCTATCCTGATCTGCAATCCCAACAATCCAACAGGTTATCTCTACTCCGAAGAGGAGCTTTTCAGGCTTCGTGACATAGTGAAGGAACATGACCTGTTCCTTATCTCTGATGAGGTGTACAGGGAGTTCCGCTACACGGACGAGCCCTATCTCTCAGCACTATGCCTGCCTGGCATAGAAGAGAATGTGGTCGTTGTCGACTCTGTCTCCAAGAGGTATTCCGAATGTGGGATCAGGGTCGGGATGATAGTTAGCCACAACGCGTCATTCATGAGTTCCGTCATGAAGTTTTGCCAAGCGAGGCTCAGTCCGCCACTTCTGGGACAGATAGTGGCGGAGGCCTCGATTGAAGGCACTGAGGACTATTCCAAGGAGTGTTACGAGGAATATCTTGGCAGAAGGGACTTCTTTATTGATGGTCTGAACAAGATTCCGGGAGTTTATTCACCAATGCCTAAAGGAGCGTTCTACACGGTCGCTTCACTTCCGGTGGAAGATGCGGAGGACTTTTGCAAGTGGTGTTTGTCCGAGTTCAGCTATAAGGATGCCGACACGCCTGAAGGATTCTCCGGAGAGACCGTCATGATGGCTCCTGCCGCTGGATTCTACAGCACTCCGGGATTAGGCAAGAACCAGGTCAGAATGGCTTATGTTCTTAAAAAAGAAGATCTTGCCCGTGCTCTCATTGTCATAAGCAAAGCACTAGAAGAATACAACCGTAAATAGTCCGCCTTTCCCGGCAGATAAATGTATAAAAAAGAAGTCCCTGGCAGACAACGTCTGTCAGGGACTTCCGAAGAACGGCGGCGACCTACTCTCCCAGCTGGTGTGCCAGTACCATCGGCGCGGATGAGCT
>ONUG01000212.1 GCA_900320965.1 uncultured Bacteroidales bacterium
GTGATTCTGATTGCCGGGTTATCTTCCGGATGTGGGAAGGATGAACCGACACCTTCCGGCGGAAACGGAGGCAGCCAGACCGGCCCCACGACTGTGGCCGTGACCGGAGTCAGCCTCAGCAAGACCAGCCTCAGCCTGGTAGAAGGCGGCTCCGAGACCCTGACCGCGACAGTCGCCCCTTCCAACGCCACTAACAAGACAGTCAGCTGGAAGTCATCCGACGCCTCGACGGCCTCGGTTGACGCCAACGGCAAGGTTACCGCAGTAAAAGCCGGCTCAGCGACGATAACTGTCACGACCGCTGACGGATCAAAGACAGCCACATGCTCAGTCACAGTCACTTCCAAGACCGTGAGTGTCACAGATGTTACTCTCGACAAGACAGAGGCTGCCCTTACCCAAGGTGAGACCGTACAACTGACCGCTACAGTAAAACCAGACGATGCGACCGACAAGACATTGACCTGGTCCACTTCCGACAGCAAGGTCGCCACCGTCGATGAGACTGGGAAGGTCACAGCGGTAGAGACTGGCTCGGCCACGATCACAGCCAAGGCCGGGGACAAGACTGCGACTTGTGCGGTCACTGTGACCGCCAAGGTGATAGAGGTCACGGAAATCACTCTGGACAAGACCGAGGTTGAGATAATTGAAGGCGAGACAGTACAGCTGACGGCCACAGTAAAACCAGACGACGCCACAGACAAATCTATTGAATGGACGAGCTCGGATGAAAGTGTAGCAACCGTTGACAACTCCGGCAAGGTAACGGCCGTCTCGGAAGGCAAGGTCACGATTACGGTAAAGACCTCCAACCCCGCCCAATCAGCCTCATGCGATATAACGGTCAAGGCGGCGGCAATATCTGTTACGGGTGTGAATATCGACAGCTGGATAATCAACATCGGAGTTAATGAGACGGCGGCTATCGCTTACACAATCCAGCCGGAGGACGCTACTAACAAGGAGGTCACTTTCTCGTCCGACAACACTGATGTCGTAGCTGTCGACAGCGAAGGCACATTGGTCGGCATCAGTTCCGGATCAGCCAAGGTCAATGTGACCACGGTTGATGGCGGTTTCTCCTCTGTCTGTACGGTAAATGTTGTCGGGAGCGTGGGAACCATAGAGGTCGATGGCTTCTTTTACAAGGACTACGGTACCGCAAGCTTGGAACTGATACCCGATCCGTCAGGGACCAAGAAATATTCCGGGGACATAACAATCCCAGGTAAAGTGACTTATGGAGGAATAGAATACACGGTTGAGAGCATAGGGGACAGGATGTTCAACGGGAATGACGAGCTGAAATCCGTAACGATCGAGCCAGGAGTCGTGATTATCAACGCTTACGCTTTCAGCGGATGTGAGAATCTTGAGAAAGTCGTTCTTCCAAGCACTCTTGAGGACTACGACAGGTCCAATGAAGTGTTCGCGTTCTGCCCGAAACTTGAGATTGAAGTTGATCCGGCAAACAAAATATTTTTTGTCAAGGACGGCGGCTTGTATCAGGACATCTGGGGTAAACATTTCCTGAGATGGATTCCCGAGAAACTCACAGGCACTTTCACGATTGCCGAAGGAACTACCGATCTGGAGGAGTTTTCCGTTTTCCACACTTCGATAGATAAGCTGGTCATCCCCACAAGCGTCAATTTCATAAAGGAGAGATTCTTGTGCGGGGAATGCAAGACTCCGCTGGAGATTGTTCTCGACTGGAAGACCATCGCGGAGGTCAACACGATTCAAAATTATTATGATGACCCCACACCATTTTACCTGAACGGCACCGACCGTTCCAAAATCACAGTCTCTGTCCCCACCGGCACCAAAGCCTTCTATCAGGCCCATTGGCTCTGGGGCGCCTGCGGCAGTATCGTGGAGCGGCCGTGATCGCTATTGATCTTATAATCATCAGCTTCCTGGAATGAGCTTCTTCAAATGATAGCGTTCATTATCAGAACTGCTTGATAATCAACAGGTGGGACCCCACCGTCTGATATTTAGCTTGTTACGTAAATGAAGCGGACCTGGTGTCACGGCACCATAGTCGCTTGCTTCCAGGTGTCGAAGAAGCCGGGGAAGGATTTGGCGACGCAGGCGGTGTCATCAATCATGATCGGACCATCTGCTCCAAGTGAGGCGACGGTCAAGGCCATGGCCATGCGGTGGTCGTGGTACGAAGTATATTTACCACCTTTGAGAAGCGTTCCGTTGAGTATGCGGCTCTCCAGGGAGTGCCCCTCGACAGTAAGCATGTCTCCTTCAGCGTAGGCATTGACCCCCATTTTGGTTAATGTCTCGACAATAGCCTTGCCTCGATCGCTTTCCTTACCGGCTAATCTTTTGAAGCCAAGAATATGGCTTACGCCACAGCAGAAGGCGGCCAGTACGGAGACGATAGGGAAGAGATCCGGACAGTTGCCCAGGTCTGTGTCGAAACAGCGTAGCGGGGCCCGTTGGGCGGTGATAATGCCCGTCTCCTCTTCCTGGGAAAGGCTGGCACCGGCGTCCATTAGGATGTCCATTATGGATATGTCCGCCTGGAGGGAGGTGGTGTCAAGCCCTTTAAGCTGGACCTTTCCGAATACGGCACCGGCCACAAGGAAATTGGCGGCGGCGCTCCAGTCGCCCTCAATGCTGAAACTGGCCGGTTTATATTCCTGACCACCTTTGATCTTGAAGGTTATGCCCGTGCAAAGACTCCAGTCCTGCGTCTCCATGAATTCCTCGTCTCCCTCCATTTCGCTTCCGATCCTGACACCGAACTTCTTCAGGACGTCGATCGTGATGAACATGTAGGGGATACTTTTAGGATCATGAACATGGATGACCGAATCGCCTTGCAGAAGAGGGAGAGCCATCAGCAGGCCTGAAATGAGTTGAGATCCATCTTTTCCGGAAATATCCACTTTGCCGGGAAGCAGGGGACCTTGTACGGACAGAGGCACTTTTATGTCTCCGGCAGTCTGGTCTCCAAGGGGTCTGAGTACGGTTCCGAACTTGGCCATAATCTCCGAGGCGCCCTTTA
>ONUG01000211.1 GCA_900320965.1 uncultured Bacteroidales bacterium
TATGGCCGAGGCCGGGGAACAAGGAGGATTTCTTATCAAGCATTGCGTCGGCAGCCTTCCCGCCAATTCGGAAGTCGACACTCCCCTATCCTATGCCGACTACTATTTCATCGAGGCGATCACCCGCCTGAAGAAACTCATTGCCAGGCCGGACGGCATCGCCGACAGGAAGGTCTGGGTCGAGACTCTGACCAAGATAGCCGAGCCGGTACTGTCCAACCTTGCCGCAGGAACATTAAGGAAGAATATGCTCTACGAGACAAGGAACAAGTCGCTTCCCCACAAGGACGTGGCTTACCTGGAAGCTGTCGGCAGGACAATCTGCGGCATCGCTCCCTGGCTTGAGCTGGGACCGGATGACAGCGAGGAAGGACGTCTCAGGGAAAAGTTCATCGACCTGACTGTCAAAGGATTAAAGAATGCTGTCGATCCCTCCTCCCCGGACTATCTGACTTTCGGAGGCACCTCTGAGGGTCAGCCCCTTGTGGATGCCGCTTTCCTGGCGGAAGGAGTCCTTAGAGCTCCCACCCAGATCTGGGGCCGCCTTGACAAGACCACGAAAAAAAGACTTGCCACAGAGTGGAAACGTTCCCGCTCGATAAAGCCTGGTGAGAGCAACTGGCTTCTTTTCGCCTCGATTGTCGAGGCCGCCTTGCTGGAATTCACCGGGGAATATGACAAAGACCGGCTCATGTACGGAGTCAAGCGCTTCCGCGACGACTGGTATAAAGGAGACGCATGGTACGGAGACGGGGATGACATGCATCTGGACTACTACAACAGCCTTGTCATCCATCCTATGCTGACAGAGGTGCTGCAGGTCATGAGAAAGCACAATATTGACGGTGCGGATTTCCTTCCCACCCAACAGAAACGACTCGGAAGATACGCCGCCGAACTTGAGAGAATGATCTCCCCCGAAGGGACCTACCCTGTCATCGGCCGGTCGATCGCCTACCGTTTCGGTTCTCTCCACGCCCTCGCGGACGCGGCATGGCTGCACCTTCTTCCCGCGGAACTCAGCCCCGCCCAAGTCCGCAGCGCTATGACAGCTGTGATCTCCAGGCAGGCCTCAGCGCCAGGAACCTTTGACAGCAACGGTTGGCTACGAGTTGGTTTCGCAGGCAACCAAATCCAGATGGGAGAGACTTACATCAACACCGGCAGCGTCTATCTTTGCTGCGCCGCCTTCCTGCCTTTGGGACTCTCGGAAAGCGATCCATTCTGGGCGGCACCTGGCCGCGACTGGACTTCCCGCAAGGCCTGGAACGGCGTCGATGTCGGTCTCGACCACGCTATGTAGATATTCATCATTACTAAAGAAGCGACTATGCCGGACTCGAATTTCATAGATTACGTCAAGATCTTCTGCGCCTCTGGGCACGGAGGTGCTGGATCGATGCATCTCCATAGGGCTAAATATGTTCCCAAAGGTGGACCGGACGGCGGTGACGGCGGCCGCGGAGGACATATCATCCTCAGGGCCAACCCACAATTCTGGACCCTAATCCACCTGAAGTACCGCAAACATGTCAAAGCCGAAAACGGCGCAAGCGGATCCGGAGGTCTTCGGACCGGAAAGAACGGGGAGGACATAATCCTGGAAGTTCCTGTCGGCACTGTAGCCAAAGACGCTGAGACTGAAGAGGTTCTGTTTGAGATGATGGAACCCGGGCAGGAGAGGATCCTCTGCAAGGGAGGCCGAGGAGGTCTCGGCAACAACAACTTCAAGACAGCGACAAACCAGACCCCGCGATACGCCCAGCCCGGAGAAGAAGGACAGGAGGGGTGGTTTATCCTAGAGTTAAAGCTCCTTGCCGACGTGGGACTCGTGGGATTTCCCAACGCTGGCAAATCCACCCTGCTGGCCGCCATCACAGCGGCAAAACCCAAGATCGCTAACTACGCTTTCACGACTCTGGAGCCCAATCTTGGTATCGTCAAGTACTACGACGACCAGTCGTTTGTCATGGCCGATATTCCTGGAATCATCGAAGGAGCTCACGAGGGAAAAGGCATTGGGATCAGGTTCTTACGTCACATCGAAAGAAACTCCGTCCTGCTTTTCATGGTCTCCGCTGAGGAGGACGACATCGCGGCAGGCTACCGGACCCTCCTTAACGAGTTAGAGGAATATAATCCGGAACTACTTGATAAAGAGCGGGTTCTGGCTATCACCAAATGTGACCTCATCGACAAGGAGATCGAGTCTCAAATCGAGCCCACCCTCCCTAAGGGTATCCCCCACGTGTTCATATCCTCAATCTCCGGCGAAGGGCTCAAGGAACTTAAAGACATGCTATGGTCTGCGCTTGGGCAATAGATCTGATCGGGACTCTCCATCAAGTCGACCAGGACGCGACACTCTGGATCAACAGTCTGAGTTCGCCCTGGAGCGACTCGTTTTGGACAATGATGTCTGACATCAAGTTCTGGATCCCGACCTACATCCTTTGCGCTTACTTCCTGTTCAAGAGACTAGGCTGGAAGAAAGCTTTGATTGTCCTTGCCTCAGCTGCCCTGGCCTTCGGGCTATGCGACCAGATCTCAAACCTCGTCAAGCACTCTGTGTCGAGGCTGCGCCCATGTTACTCTTTTCCTATGCTCGACGGAGGCCTCAACGTTCTGGAGAAACGAGGCGGATTCTACGGATTCTTCTCAGCCCATGCGGCCAACGCTTTCGCCTTCGCGACCTGCCTGTCACTCGGTTTTATCAACGATAAGACCCACAATTACAAAGCCTTCATCATTGGAGCTATGACCTGGGCTTCTCTGGTCGGGATCAGCCGTATTTTCGTCGGGAAACACTATCTCGGTGATGTCCTGGTCGGGACAGCGATAGGAATAACAATAGGCTACCTGTTAGGCAGCCTATCCAATTTCCTGATACGGAAATATATTGACAAGGTCCGGACTCCTATAGTTCCGGAAGAACCTTCTCCATCTGGATTCCCCGAGACCCCTTGACGAGGATAGTGGCTCCGCTGACCGGGTTATCCTTAAGCCATCGGGCAAGCTCCTCAGAATCTTGGAACCAGTAGACACCGTCTTTCT
>ONUG01000208.1 GCA_900320965.1 uncultured Bacteroidales bacterium
CCCGACTTTCTCAGCCTCATCCCTTGTCCACCTGCCGTCTCCGCTCCAGTTAAGGCTTATCCAACCTCTTTCCTGAACCATCTGGTCCTTCCCGAAGTCAGCCTCATAACCGGCCACCTGATCCTTAATCTGCATGAGGTATTCCTCGACGAGGTCGACATTCTCCTTTGAGGGGACACTCAGAAGCTCGTCCCTTGTGACGGTTCCGGCAGCTATCTCGTCCTTCTTAAGGAACTGGATAATCTGGCTGTAGACATCCCTGGCGGCGTCCTTAACGAATATCTTGCCTTCGTACTTGTGGTTGCGGAGCACATCCCAAGTCCTAAGATCCTCAGGATCAACATGCTCTGTGTTGTAGATGAAACCGGTCGTTCCCCACATGTAGGGCACGGCATACTTTGTCGGGTCGGCGTCGCCAACTTTAAGGGATCTAAGGCATTGCATCAGATAGGGTGAAATGCCGTTGTCAATATAGTTGGGTACATCTCCGAAATCACGATCGATAGGAAGAAGCATGTCGTTCCGGATCATCCTCTCAATAATGTAGTCAGATGGGCAGACAACATCGTAATCCTCATGGCCTTTCTCAATCTTGGAGAGCATTGTCTCGTTAATGTCGAAAGTCTGGTAGACAATCTTGACCGGCTCGCCGGTCTGCTCCTCATACCACTGCTCGAACTCACCGATGAGGCTCTCATCGATGTAGTCGCTCCAGTTGTAGACCTTCAAGATGTGTTCCCTGTCGGATGAACACCCGGCCAGAAGGATGATGGCCGATGCGAGGACGCTAACTATTTTTTTCATTCTCTCTAGAAATTGATATGGTTTGCTTGTTTTGATTTGCTCTGCCTGGTGTTGATAAGGCCAAGCACAACTAGTATTATAATGAATATTAATGTCATAAGTGGCCTGAGCTCAGGAGTGAGCCCTCCCTTGCGGGCATCCGCATATATGAAGGTGGAAAGGGTTTCCAGCCCGATGGTTCCCCTGGTGAAGAATGTGACCGCGAAGTCGTCCAGGGACATCGTAAAGGAAAGGATGAATCCGGTGAGCATTCCAGACCGCAGCTGCGGGATAAGGACTTTGCGAAGAGCCTGGGATGGGGTCGCTCCCAAGTCGAGCGCGGCCTCGTAGATGTTCGGGTTGAGCTGGCTCAGCCTGGGCAGCACGCTAAGCACCACATACGGGGTGCAGAATGTGATGTGGGCCAGGATCACTGTCAGGTACCCCTGCGAGAAATGCAGGAAAACGAACAGCAGGAAGAGAGAGACACCAGTGATGACATCCGGGTTGATCATGGGGATGCTGTTCAGGAACTGGATGGTCTTTTTCTTTCGCCCGCGGAGGTTGAATATCCCGATCGCTGAGACTGTGCCAAGGATCGTGGCCACAATCGAGGCCGCCAGAGCTATGACTAGGGTGTTCTTGATCGCGGCGACAAGGCCGTTACCACCAGAGACATTGCCGGTCAGGAGATTCTTGTAGAGGTTCATCGAGAATCCCGACCAGCTGCCGAAGGCTTTGGCTTCGGTGAAAGAGTAGATGGCGATAAACGCTATCGGAGCGTAAAGGAAAGCCAGAAGGATCCAAAGGTAGGCTTGAGCTAAAAACTTTTTCATCACAATGTCCCTCCTTCGACTTCACGTTCATCACCGCCAAGTATGATCGTGGTCAGCCCGATTATCACGAGCATGATCAGTGACAAGGCGGCTCCGTAGTTCCACATTGATGAGTTGATGTTCTCCTGGATGATCGTTCCGAAGAGTTTTATCTTGTTGTTGGTCAAGAACTCAGAGATGGCGAAAGTGCTGACGGTCGGCATGAAGACCATCAGGATTCCGCTGAATATTCCTGGCTTGGACAAAGGAAGAGTGACCTTGCGGAACACTTCCGACGGAGTCGCCCCTAGGTCAGCGGCGGCCTCTCCGTAGGATTTGTCCATCTTCAACAGGACATTGTAGATCGGATAAATCATGAAGGGGAGGTAGTCGTAGACCATACCGAAAATAAGGGTGCCTTTCCCAAGTGTGAATCCAAGCGAGTTGAAGAGCTCGGCCGTCGCGAGAGTTCTCATCAGGGCGTTGATCCACATCGGCAGGATAAAGAGAATCGCGGTGACTGCCGACTTGTTCAGGTCCTTATTTGCTAGAATCCAGGCGGCAGGATAACCTAAAAGCAAGCAGATCAACGTGTTCTCTATGGCTACCTCAATCGATACGGCAAATGTGCTGAGGGCATCGCCGTCCGTGAAGAACCTGGTCAGGTTTGAGAGGGTAAAGCCACCACTGCCGTCCCTGATCGCATAAAGCGCGATAAGCAGCAGAGGCAGGACTACGAACAGTACCAGGAATATAAGATAGGGAAGTGCCCAGCTACTTCTTTTGTTCATCTTCGGCCTCCACAATTATTTCCCCAGGCTGGATGCTGATACCGACAAGGTCTCCCTTGTCCCAGATGTCGTCGGTGTCGACATAGAGATAATCCCCACTGTCGGTCTTGACAGTAAGGTGGTAGTGGTCACCCTTGTAGAGAATGAACCAAACCTCGCCTGTTGTCACTCCCTCGTCCTCGTGATCCCAAAGATCGACCTTGGAGAAGGGGAAGTGGGCCTTAGGATGCCCGGTGGAGCCGGACATGATGGTGCTGGCGGACATAATAGGGGCGCACTCGAAGACCTCGCCGAGCATCTTGATGTGAGTCTCGTCGATGACCTCGCAGTCCTGGACGTTCTCGGTCCTTTCTTTTTTCATGACCTGGATGTCGTCCGGGTTGATGCTCATCCCGACTTCGGTTCCAGGCTCGAATGGGTCATAGTCCTGGATCTGGAGCTCGTTGCCGGAGTCCGTGTCGACATACATCTCGTAATGGACACCCTTGAAAGCGCATGATTTGACTTTCCCGGTGAACTGGGCACCCTCCTTCTTGTCTGAGATGATGACATCTTCAGGACGGATCACGACATCAACCGGCACATTCTCCCCGAAGCCCTCGTCAACGCAGTCAAAATCGTGGCCTATGAAACTGACCCTGCGGTCACGTATCATCGTGCCGTTCAGGATGTTGCTCTCACCTATGAAGTCGGCGACGAAGGAGTTGACAGGTTCGTTGTAGATGTCCGTAGGGGTACCGATCTGCTGGATCTTTCCCTCGTTCATCACGACTATGGTGTCGCTCAGTCTGCATGTCCTGCCTCATCTTGAGGTCAAGGGCGGCCAGCGGCTCATCCAGGAGAAGGACCTTAGGCTGGTTCACGATGGCCCTAGCGATCGCGACCCTCTGCTGTTGTCCTCCGGAAAGGGAATCCACATCACGGTCCTCATAGTCGCTCATGCTCACAAGCTTGAGTACTTTCCTGACCCTGATGTCGATCTCGTCTTTGGGGACGCCTTTAAGTTTGAGTCCGAAGGCGATGTTGTCATAAACATCAAGGTGGGGGAACAGGGCGTATCTCTGGAACACTGTGTTCAGAGGCCTCTGGTGCGGAGGGATACCGGCTACATCCCTGAACTCGGTCTTGCCGCCACGGTTGTCCCATTCCATCATGATCTTGCCCTCGTCGGGTTGGAGGAATCCTGCTATCATCCTCAGCAGGGTTGTCTTTCCGCAGCCCGAGGGACCAAGCAGGGTCACGAACTCGCCTTTACGGATATATAAAGATATGTCTTTGAGGACCTGCTTGTCTCCGAATGACTTCGAGAGATGCTCGATGTCAATGATGATGTTTTCTTTACCGCTCATTATCTTTTCCTGGGGATGTTAAGGTAGTACATTGCCCCGATAGTGAGGGAGTTCATTTTTAAATAATGCTGATGTGCGCCGGCGAAATGTATTCTCAGGTTGCGGCTATTCTTGAGCGGGAACCAGTGGGCCGCGACACCGAATATTCCATTGTCCAGATTGGCGTTATGGGTGTGCTCGAATCCGGCCCGGCCGACAAATTCCCATCGGTCGGACGGGTTGAACTTGGCCGTGCCGAAGATAGTCACGCCATCGCGGAGGATGAAATCAGGGCTTCCGACCTTGTTGGTGAAGTCAGCCTGGAGAGTCCAGTCACCAAGTTCCACCTGGTTGCCGAGGGTGAACATGAACACATTCTCACCGTCCCAGTTCTTCATCAGATTGGCGCTGTACAGGAGGCTGACAGGACCATAATATCCTTGATACTGTGCTGAATAAACCATCGCGTCGAAGGGCTTTTCCCCGTAAGGGGAACTGGTGGCCTGGAGAAACAGCCCGGTGGTCTCCTCGCTGTTCATCCAGCCTGCTTTCAAGCCCCACTGGTAGCATTGGAAGTTGTTGAAGAGGGACGACATCATGTCCAGGTGGACATCGTAGTCGTATTCCTCAAGCTCATAACCTCCGAATGTGATGACCTGTTTGCCTGCGGTGAGGATGAAATTGCCTGGGGTATACTCGAGGTAAGCCCAGTCGCACCAGTTCACTTCATCTGCGCGCCAGGTGTTCTTGTACAGGTACTTAGGCTCAGTGCTGAGCCAATGGTTGCAGACGCTGAAGGAGAGTTTGTCGGTGATGTTCCCCTCGAAAAGAGAATAAAGTGAAGAATTGCCGAGAGTCGCCTCTTCGTATTTCCCATCATAGAACACCGGATTGAAGTCAACCCTGGGAATAATGGTGATCCCGGCACTGGCGCCGGAATCGTCAGCCCCTTGCGCCTGGGCAAGGGTGCAAAGCAGGATCGAAGCCGCTAAAACAACCAGTCTCTTCATTTAGACTCATAAAGAATTATTTAGTTCAACTTTGAATCGCAAATGTACTAAAAATTATTCTATTATCTCTTTTTACCTTCAACAATGTTATGGACAACGGCCGTTGAGTCCTCCAACCTCAGCTTAAGCCATTCCTCAACTTTCTTGACCTGGGAAGCTGGCATGGGTTTGGCCGAGCGGGCGATGATGATTGTCCTGTCCGTGACTTTCAGACTGTCGTCGACCTCCGCACCTTTACCGATCGAGAGATTCTTAATCTCCGGATAACTGAACCGGACCTCCCGGGCGACACGTTGGTAGTTGATTTCCTTGCCCTTGAGGTCGGAAATCTCTTTCCTCAACTCCTCGATCTTTTTGTCTTTCCTGATCATTTCGTCCTCGGCACGTTCATATATTCCCTTAAGGATCTCGTCAGAGGCGTTCTGGGCCTGGCTGAAGTCGCTTTCCTTGAATGTTATGCGATCAGCGGCGATGCCATGACGGACCGCGGACTGGAGGAGGGCGTCACGCTCCTCACCAGATAGTTTGTTGCCGGCGTAATAGATCTCCACTTTCCCTTCCTTGCCGCTTGTTATCTTGTAGTCGTAGATGTAGCCCTGGCTGAAGTTCTTGTTGTCGGCCACGAAACTCCGGACGTTCCTCTCAGTGTTGTTATCCTTGACCATCAAGACGGCACTCCAGAGGCTGGGCACCATCACGACCAATATCGCCAAAGTCATCAGGGTCCTGGTCCTTTTTG
>ONUG01000207.1 GCA_900320965.1 uncultured Bacteroidales bacterium
CAGCGCCGGGATCTCCTCCTGGCAGCGGCTGCATCCTTCCGAATAGAAGACCAGGTACGCAGGACGCCCCCGCAGGCGGCTCAGGTCCATCGTACGGGCCCGGGAGCCGCAAGGCTTCCGGAGGATGCCCGGGACACGGATCAGTTTTCTGACGGCCTTGCCCGCGCTCTGTCCGACCCGGAAGGAATACAAGTCCTCTGAAAAAAGGGGATCGTACTGCCTTTCCAGAAGCCACGTCATCAGCTTCAGAACATAGTTTTCTTCCGGCGGGAACAGACATCAACGCCCGAGGCAATCTGGACGGGAATCTGAAGGGCAGCTTCAGACTCTCCCAGCTTGATCTGTACAATTTCGACAAGATCGGCATCCAAGGCAATCTTTCAAGTAACGGGATCAGAATCAAGGCTTTCGGTGACACTCTAAACGCCTTTCTCGGGAGGACTTCCCTATCGCTTGGTCCTCTGGACGCCGAGGCCGATTCAGCCTCGATTAACGTCGGGCTCTCCGCATCAGTTGACAGTCTTTCAGCCCGCTACGGCCCGTCGACCTATTTCCGAGGACGGGGAATACGCCTGACAGCCCGCAATTCAGAAGAGACAGTGACAGGTACCAAAAAACGTCATCCCTTGACCGGACGGCTGATCATCGGTTCGATCGGGATGATGGACCAGGATTCCAGTTTCGTGGGGCTCAGGGATTCAAGGAACACTTATAAGCTTTACCAGGCGCCTAAGGACGGAGCGACCACACCTTACCTTAACGTGAGCAGCCAGAACAAGAGGATATTCGTGAGGGAAAGCGTGAACAGGTACTCTCTCGAAGACGCCGCCGTGACTCTTTCCGCCAGTCCCGCCGTTAGACGCGCGAGACCCCAGCTCAGGGACTCCATTGGCAGAAGGAGGCCTAATATATTTATTGACAAGGACTTCGAGAAAAAAGACATCAAAATCAGTCTGGGCGAATCTTTCTCGAAATACATCCGGGAGTGGAATGTGTCCGGAAGTTTGAAGGTTAAGGATGGGAAAGTGATCACGCCATATTTCCCCCTGGACAACAGCCTGTCCGACCTTGAAGGCAAATTCACAAACAACCAGATTGACCTCTCTAGCCTTACTGTCCGCTCCGGAGTCTCGGACATCTCCGCTCGGGGAACCTTGTCAGGGCTCCGCAGAGCCCTGTCGTCTGGGAGGGGCCACCTGGACCTTGACCTCAACCTCAGCTCCGAGGTGATCGACATGAATGAACTGCTGCTTGCGGTCGCCGCCGGGCAGGGGTTCACTCCCCCGGACAAGAATGCCGCCCTCTCCGGTGTTGACGACAACTCCTACCTTGAGACTGTTAAAGAGGAAGCCGTGGCTGACACCGCGGCCCTGAGCTCGCTGATCGTGCTGCCAGGCAATCTCACCGCCAAAGTCGGGATCCAGGCCGGCACGATAAAGTACTCCGACCTTGAGACTTCGTTCGCTTCCGCAGACCTCCAGATGAGACAACGATGCCTCCAGATGTCCAACACCATGGCCATGACAAACATGGGTGAAGTCTTCATGGAAGGGTTCTATGCGACGAGGGACAAAAATGACATCACTGCCGGATTCGACATGATGTTCTCAAACATCACCGCCGGAAAAGTGATCGAGCTTTTCCCCGCCGTGGACAGTATCATACCTATGCTGAAGGCATTCAACGGCCTGCTGGACTGCCAGATGGCCGCGACCGCATCGATAGACACCGCGATGAATGTCATTCTCCCGTCGCTCAGCGGGATGATAAAAGTGGATGGAAGAGACCTGACCTTATCCGAGAGCGAGGATCTTGACAAACTGCGCAAGACGCTGATGTTCAAGGACAAGGACTCAAGTTACATCGACAGGATGTCTGTCCGGGGAATAGTAAAAGAGAACCAGTTGGAGGTCTTCCCTTTCATATTGAAGGTCGACCGTTACACCTTGGCGTTAAACGGTCTGCAGGGATTTGACCAGAAGTTCAAGTACCATGTGGCGGCGATCAAGTCTCCGCTGCCATTCAAGTTCGGGGTCAATCTCGGCGGGACATTCGCGGACTGGAAATGGAAACTGGTGAAAGCCAAATACAAAAGCGTGAAGATACCGCTCTTTGACGAGGAGGTGGATGGCCTGAGGCTCAACCTGGTTAACTCGATCCACACGATCTTTGACCGTGGCATCGAGCAGGCGATCAAGCGCAACGAGGAGTCCCAGAAGGCAATCGAAGAGAAGAAGACTGCCGTGTCTTATTCAGCCGAAGAAGAGACTGAGGAACTTTCAGAAGGGATGAGAAAGGAACTGGAGGCATTGGCGAGGGAAGAAGATTCTTCGCTTCGCACAGAATGACAAGCCTTCGCTAGAATGACAAAAAATCATTATATTTGCAGCCACAAACCAATGCGGGTGTGTTGGAACTGGTAGACAAGCCAGACTTAGGATCTGGTGCTTCGGCGTATGGGTTCGAGTCCCTTCACCCGCACAAGAAACCCCTCTTAATCAGATGATTTTGAGGGGTTTAACTTTTATAGAGGTGTACTAAAAGTGTACTAATTGCCAAAATGGACTATTTGCGACATTCTTTATACTTGTCTCATTACCTCCTCTCTCGTTCATAGCAGAGACCGGAAAAGGCGATCTGTCCCATCCATTTCTCGAGGAGGTCATCACACGCTGACACTTTCTCGTAGAATTGTTCAATAGTCTTGTCCGCCATCTCATTTCCCCAAGTTCCGGCCAGAGCTTCGTGAGCTTCCTTACAGGCATCCTGTAGATGATCATATGCCCTTGTTAGTGCGACAATCTCGCTACGATAGTAAAACTTTTCGTATTTAGTCATAATGTTGTTTTATTTGTGGGGCGATCCTTCGGGAGGTCGCCCCGATTAATACTAAGCTATTGAAATGAGATTTGCTATTTTGAAGCAACGCCATTCTGCCTTTTCTGTATCGAAATAGGTCTGGATAGCAGGTACAGGCTTTCTTCCGTTCTCGCTTTTAGTTGCAGGGACAATGTCGCCTGAAAGAGTCCCGTATGCCTCTCTGATAGATCCATCTACCTTCTGAAAGTAGAATTTCACAATCCCAGTCTGCATCTTTACTTTGAGCTTGAAGTTACGCCAAGCGAGTTTAAGAGCTTCAGAAATACTAAGTCCATTGCGCCTTACAATGCCCCATGCCAGGTTCATAATGCCTTTTAAGTCTGCCTTT
>ONUG01000206.1 GCA_900320965.1 uncultured Bacteroidales bacterium
GACAGCTCAATACAACTACGGTACTTTTGAGACCGGCGGTGGTGGTGACTCTTGGTGGCGTGTACATTCACAGGCGACAGAGGCAGCTTGGATGAACGGCCTTATCGTTGGAAACCAGACTACAGTCGAGTTCTCAGACGGAACGACCCAGTATAAGTATGGTGATAATATAGCTTGCTATCCTGTTGGGTCTAATGCCACCAGTGCTGTCAGTAAAGTTGGAACTGCAGCAGCTGCAGGTCGCAAGGTTGCAAACATAGCGCAGGATTCCATCGGTGCCAAGGTGTCTTATCTTGGCCAGGTTTGCGTTGCAACGCGTTACATGTGGGACAAGACCAAGGGAGACGAGTTTAACCTTTGGAAGGATGAAAATGACTTCCGTGGTTCCGAGGTTATGATCCAGCGTAACTGGTACACTCCAGGAGGTACTCGCTTCCTCGCGTCTGAAGATCGGAGAGGGCAGTGCCGTGAGAGTGGGCGTCCACGTGAGAAGGGGCGACTAGAGGTTTATTTCCTCCTTGCCGAAGCTTATCTCGCCAAGGGAGACAAGACTCAGGCCGCTGCTGCCCTGAACGTGGTAAGAGCCCGTGCCGGAGCTTCTCCTTGCAGTGCTTCCGATGTCAACATCGACTATATCCTGGATGAACGTGCTCGCGAGCTTATGGGCGAGGAGCACAGGTGGGTGACCCTCAACCGTCTGTCTGTAAATCCTAACTGTACCTACATCTCTGATTGCTATCCTACTCAGGATGAGACTACCTCCAACACCCTCTATGCCCGTACAAGGAAGTATGGACGTGGTTTCGAGAATGACTCAGCCAATGATTCAGGACGCCGCCAGAAGAGAACCGACGGTTACGAGCCTTACTACAGCAACATCCAGCCTCATAACTACCAGTTCCCGATACCTACCCAGGTCATCGAGTCCAACAGTGGTTATACTTATCCTCAGAACACTGGTTATTAATAGCTAAGGTTTTCCATAAAAGGGGGAGTCCATGTGGCTCCCTCTTTTTATAAAAAATGTACGGTGATGAAAAGAATCCGACTTTTGTTTTTTCTGTTGACAGCATTGCTTGCTGTCTCTTGCCAGGAACATTTCCCTATTGAGGATCGTGCCAGGCAGCAGATCCTGGTTTCCATGGAGGATGAACTCGAATCTTTCAGTCCGGGAATGTCTGACTGGAGGATAGAGGATCTGAAAACGGTGTATGTCAATGACAGCATCTGTCTTCTGCAATGTACGGCAAGGTTCCATGACGTCAACGGGGAGAAAAAGGTTCGGGACTACCGTTACATATATCTCATTGACATGATGCTGAAGCGTTTGTCCGGAGAGGTGGTCTTCAAGGAAGAATTCAGGAATATCCTCTGTCTTCCTGATGAACTCATCAAGGAATGCCGTAAAGAGGTGGCCCGTAATGGAGAGAGTGTTTATGATGAATCTTTCGGAAGGACGCTTACTGTAAGGAAACCATTTGACAGGCAATGAATCCATTCGCATTGGCATATCGTGAGCAACAGCAGTTGTTCATGTACGACAAGGCATATCTTCTTGGGACACTTTTCAAGACGGGAGGCCTTGCGACTTTGCTCGCCCAATTCGTTGTCCAGTTCTTCCATAATCCAACCCTCGCTCTGTCTCTGACGCTGTTGCTTCTGGCGTTATCTTCATATTTGCTGTGGGCTGTATTGAGACGTGACAGGAAAGATTGGCGTATCCTTCCTCTTTGTATCGTCCCGGCCTGCTTCATGGGCGCATCTCTTTCAGACAACAGTCTTCATTTTGATTTCCTGACGTCCATCCTGTTGGTTGAGGCGGGCTTGCTGATATTCAAGAAGATCAAGTCCGGAAAGACCTTCTGGGGATTATTTTTGACGGTTATCCTTTATTTCACGGCGGGTCCTTCGGCCGTTCTGTTCGCCGTTTGTGCGGCCTTCATGGAGAAGTCCTGGAAATCCCTTTGTTTTCCTGCCGCCGTTCTTGTCTGCGGGTTGGTGGCTTATCTGACAGCCGCCGTGCCTACCGGGGGGAAGGCTCTGACTCCGGCTTTCTATTTTGATCTGGATGCCAGCATGCCTGCTGTCCACTGGGGTGCCTGGATAGCGATTGCATCGGTGGCTGCGCTTTCCATGTTTACTGAAGCATCCCGGGAAAAGAAATATACCAAAGGAGTGTTTGTCGGAAGCTGCGTTTTGCTTCTGGCGGCTCTTGTCGGAACTTTGAAAATCTCCGGAGACATAGAGAAGAAAGCTTCTCTTACAAGTTATGAATATGAATATTATACCGTAAACGGACGCTGGGATGACCTTATCGAGTCCTGCCGCCGTCATTCCTGGACTCCGGGCACGGCGAATTACCTCAATCTTGCCTTGGCTCATAAGGGAACGCTGGTCAAAGACTTGTTCAAGTATGACCAAAGGGGCACTTCGGCTTTGATATTCATTCCTCAGGAAAAAACCGCGGATGTGCGGATTGCTCACATCATGTATGCCATGGGCAATATTGCCGCAGCTCAGGATGTGGCATTCAATGCCTTGAACTCGATGACGGGCTATTGCCCGGCCATGCTCAAGATGAACGCCGAAATCGAGCTCATGAGGGGGACTTACGATGTAGCGGACAAATACCTTTCTCTCCTGAAGAAGGCCCCGCATTACAGTAAGTGGGCCAAGGAGAGGAGTCATCTGCTTTGGAACGACGATGCGGTCATGAGCGATCCTCTTCTTGGAACCGGCAGGAGGGACTTCCCTTACGAAGACGGTTTCTCGATGTTCGGAAGTCCTATTGACGAGCTATCGAAGGTGATAGAGGCCAATCCTTCCGACACAAGAGCCATGCAGTACTATCTTTCCTTCCTTCTCCTGGCAAAGGACATCGAGCGGCTGTCCAAGTTCGTCGACCGTTACTGGGGGGCTCCGGCGCTCAGCGAGCTGCCGGTCGCAGTCCAGGAAGCTATCCTTTTCTACAGTGAATATACCCGCAACTTCGGGAGTGACGAGCCGCTGAGCCTGGAATGGTGTATGGATCATGGAGTCACTGCGGAGACGATTGACCGCTTCAGGGCCTTCCAGAATGCCAGTCTTCAGAGCAAAGGCTCCTCTCCGGCAGGCTTCCGCACCACATATTGGAGTTATCTCTTGTACACGGAAATATGAAAGATCTGAAATCCTTGTCGATGCTTGCGGCCATTATCCTTCTGGCCTCCGGGTGCGGGAGAGACATAAGTCCCTCCGGCACCATTGACAGTCACCCCGAGATGTTTCCGGATTATCTGGGCGTCACCGTTCCGGAGAATATCGCTCCTCTGGATTTCCAATATGAGGGGGTTGATCCTTGCGTCCTTACCGTCGATGGGAAGGTCATCAAGCCGAGGCGCGGAGGCCGGTTCATCTTCGGACGCAGGAGGTGGAAGGAGTGGATGTCGAGGGATTCGGTGGGAATGACCATCTCCGTCAGGCGCGACGGGGAATGGCTCTCCTACAAGCCTTTCAACATATATGTCAGCCGCGACAGGATAGATCCTTGGATTTCCTACCGCCTGATCCCTCCCGGCTACCAGGGCTGGCAGAAAATGGGCATATTCCAGCGCGACCTCACTTCATA
>ONUG01000204.1 GCA_900320965.1 uncultured Bacteroidales bacterium
ACCGGGAATATCGTCGGTGTCGCCACAGCGATCGCCTTGGGAGGCCCGGGAGCGATCTTCTGGATGTGGATAATCGCTTTTTTCGGGGCGTCCACGGCCTATGTCGAGTCAACTTTGGCGCAGATATTCAAGTTCTCCCATTCGACAGGCTACAGGGGCGGCCCGGCCACTTATATTGAGAAAGGATTGAAAGCCAAGTGGATGGGAATCCTGTTTGCTGTCGTGACTATCATCGCCACCGGACTTCTTCTTCCCACCGTGCAGTCCAACGGACTTTCCGCTGCCGTCCTCAATTCATTCGGAGTCAATCCGTTGATCTCTGGTATAGCCCTGGCATTAATCCTCGGTCTGGTGATTGTCGGAGGAGTCAAGCGCATCGCCAAGGCCGCATCGCTGGTCACGCCGTTCATGGCGGTCATCTATGTCCTGATCTCGATCGTTATTCTGGCCTTGAACTGGAGATCAATTCCTGGCCTTTTGTCCATGATCGTCCAGAACGCGTTCGGAATCAATCCTTTGTGTGGAGGTATCCTTGGCTCTACGATCATGATGGGAGTGAAGAGGGGACTATTCTCCAATGAGGCAGGCCAGGGAACCGGAGCGATCCCGTCAGCATCCGCTGATGTGAAACATCCGGCCGAGCAGGGGCTTGTCCAGGCGTTCTCGGTCTATGTGGACACGCTTCTGGTGTGTACGGCCACGGCTCTCATGATTCTTTCCGCCGGCACCTTCAACATCCTTGACGCTAAAACCGGCGAAATGCTTCTCGCGAACGATCCTGGCCTCGGGGCCAACTATGTGGGATATACCCAAGCGGCCGTCGATTCGGTTATCGGCGGCTTCGGCAGCGTTTTTGTCAGCGTCGCCCTCGCTTTCTTCGTTTTCACGACCGTGATGGCTTATTACTTCTATTCCGAGTCCAGCATAATGTACCTTTGCAACCTGAAGGAAGGTTTTTCCCAAAGAACTGAGAATCTGCTTATCAGAATCCTTCAGATTGTCATTCTGGGTGCTGTCGTCTTCGGGGCCGTCAAAGAGGCCAACACAGTCTGGACCCTGGGCGACATCGGAGTAGGCCTGATGGCATGGGTCAATGTCGTGGCCATCATCATCCTCGCTCCCAAGGCTTTCGCCGCCCTGAAGGATTACGAGAAACAATAACGGCTAATCAGATTCTGACGCCTGCTTTCCGGAGGGTGGATTGGACTTTCGAGGGATCCACGCTCTGGACTGAAGCCCTGTCTTGCAATGCTTTAGCCGCCGCTGTCCCGGCTGCCTGGCCAGTCACCATACAATTCGCTATTTCCCTGGCATCGTAAGTGATGTCTGCCTCGTAGCCGAAACATCTTCCAGCCACGACAAGATTGGGCGTTTTCCTTGGGAGAAGGGCCCGAAGGGGAATCTGCCAGGCAGGCCTTTCGGACACTTTGTACTTGTTTCCAGCAAGTTCCGCATCGATGTCAACTCCGGCTATCCCGACCACATCGTCGTAAGTTGTTCCTCCGATCGCATCTGCCATCGAGACATTCCTCAGGCTGTCCAGCACCCTTGTGACCCTGACTCCGAGAAGAGGTGGAGTCTCCAGCAGGAAGGCCTCCTCGCAGCCTTCTTTCGTTCTCAGTTCCTGGGTCTTGTCCCACATGTACTGCCGCAAGGAATCGTTGAGGCGGGACATGTTGAATATGTCGAGTCCATCCTGGTCATATTCCCCGTTGGTGTGCATGAGGCCCACACCTTTAACCGGCGTCATGCTGCCGTGGGCATTATCCTCCTTTAGGTTGCCGACGCGCCACATGGCACCGATATGGTGTTTGACAAAGCGGTAGCTCTCGCCTGCCCAGTAAAAGAGGTCACCGTCACCGGTAGTGTCCACAAAATATTTGGCTTTGATGGCGCTGCGGCCCCTCTTGCTCTCGATGATCACGGAATCGATCCTTTACCATCAGGCGCATAGCGTGTTTCGTGGCCTCAGGATCAACGATAGGGGAGCGCCCGGGTTGGATCGACATCCCCATGTCCTTGAGTTCTACCGCGAGCTCGTCAGCGATCCCATAGACCACCTGCTTCCATCCGGAGGCGGTTTTCGCCTCCATGCAGTTCAGAGGCAGAACCGATCCTCCTGTCCACAGACCACCAAGGAAACTGTTCATTTCCAGTAATATGACACTTGCGCCTTCCCTTGCGGCCGCAAGTGCCGCGGCGAATCCGGCAGGGCCGGCTCCGGCAACCAGGATGTCGCAGGATGCGATCACAGGGATCTTCCGGGCCGGTTCTTTGACATAACCCTCGACAGCGATGTTGTCTGTCGACAGCTTGGCTTTCTCCGCGCCAGCGGCAGGAATAGCCCCGCCGACAAGCGCCGCTCCTGTCGCCGCCGACCCGATCTTCAGGAAATCCCTTCTTTTCATTTGAATATTATTTTGGGTGATAAAAAACCGAGGGGAAGATGGGTGTAAGAACAACGGCCTCCTTGCCTCAGTACCTCCCCTCGGTTGATTCTCCTTTTAACATAAACAGGCACCTATTAAGGGTAGATGCCTGTTTTGATCCATCAATTGTCATTAATCTTCATGACTTTTGCGAAAATACAAAAAATAATACTAATTCAAAATGTGTTCTCTGAAAATTATAGTGTTTTGCTGGCTGAGTTCCAGCCTTCGAAGAAGACCTTCAGGTCTCCTTGGTGGCTAGCGGCTGGCTTGATCAGGATTGTCTTGGAGACCTTCGGCAGCAGGGTGATGAAGTTGTCGGAATACATGGTCCCGTGGACCGGCTCTCCGGAAGAGTCGCGGAGCTGCAACCTGTTGAAGAACGCTATCTTGGATGATGTGTTTCGCAGAGTGACTTCGATGCTTCCGTCGAGGAGGTTCCGCCTACTGACCTTGACGGTCGCTTTGGGCATATCCTGCAGGGATTCAAAGCCTGAGGTGCAAGGACCTGTCACGGTCTGGGGGCCTTCGTACGAGTCGGTTGATCGCCAATAGAAATTCTCGGAAACCACCTTGCCGGCTTTGTCAAGCAGCTGAAGATCAATAAAATGGACCTTTGAGATCGAAGTGGGGAAGTCCAGGGTCAGGACATCGTCCAGGGCCTTTTCTGCGGGAATGTCTATCGAGGCTTCCCAGGTCTTAACCAGCTTGCTGGAAAGGTCGTATAACCTGGCTTTCAACTTGAGCCCTGATGTCGGCTCAAGAGAGTCGTTGATCACGCTGACAGTGTTCTTCAGATAGTCAAATTGCACGTGCAGCGGCTCCAGGGAATGCATTGTGTGATAGAGCGATGCCGTCGGTTCAAGGTAGTAGTCCCACATTCTGGCGCAGACCTGCACATTGGGGCAGTTGTGGTACCAGAACAGAAGCCCGGAGCAGAACCGGTCCCCATCGTCCAGGCGATTGTAGTTCCAGACCTCCCAGATGCTCTTCGAGTTCATGGCTCCGACGAGTTGTCCCTTCCTGGCATAATCTTCAATACCGGAAGGCTCCCCGTAACAACGAACCATGTCGTCATAAAGAGTTGTCATGAGGTGGAATCCATTGCCGTCCAAGTAGTTCCACGTCGGTTTGTCGATTGGCCATAGCTTGTCGGCAGGCATCATATTCTTAAGAGACTCTATGACAGGCAGGGTAGGGGCGCCATATTCGGGATTAAAACCGTCCACCCGGCTGCCGCGGTCAGAGGCCGTGTTGGTGTAGTGGCGCATCGGATTAACCTGTTTGTAGGGGCTTCCGTCGTGGATCCCGTCGCACTCGGACTGCATTTGGTAGGGGCGTGTTCCGTCCAGGGCATCCAGCAGGGCGGGAGTCCCGGTGACTTCGGTGCTCTCGTTGGAGGCGACATAGAAGATGATTGACGGGTGGTTGCGGATCCTCTTGACGGTTGAGGCTACATTATTGAAATATATCGACTTGTCATGAGGGTGACGGGTGTCTCCAGTCATCCAGAACTCCTGCCAGACCATGATCCCGTACTCGTCGCAAAGCTGGTAGAAGAGGTCTCTCTCGGCTATTCCTCCGCCCCAGAGGCGCAGGAAATTAATTCCTGACTGGTCGGTGTAGGCCAGTTCGGTCCGCATACGCTCGTCGTCAGTCCTGAGCATCGCCTCGGGGATCCAGTTACTGCCCCGGATGAACATGCGTTTTCCGTTGACTATGAACACTTTCGATCCGTCAGGCGTGTCGGTCGTGACCTTCACGTCCCGGATCCCGAAGGTGACATCCTTGGCGTCAGAGACCTTCCCATTGACAGAGACGGTTAGCTTGAGCTTGTAAAGCTCTTGCGAGCCTTTGTTTTTAGGCCACCAGAGTCGAGGGTTCTTGATGATGAGTTGGGAATATTCCTCTGGCGAGAAGGTGACGGTCGGTTCCTCGCCCCGGATCAGGGAGACTTCTTTGGAGAACTTAATCCCAGTCTTCTCGATCTCTCCTTCGACTACGCATTTGACTGGCTCGTTGTTCTGGAAGCCGCTAGCGGGGTTGACAAGGCCGACGGAGATGGTCTGGGCAGCCACGGAATAGTCCTTCTCGGGGAATAAGCTTCGGATGAAAGGGGAGTCCAGTCTGATGGGACCGGTCTTTGAGAGGCTGATGGACTTCCAGATGCCGGTGTTGCGGTCCCGGATGCCGTCGTCGTAGGAGAAGTCCCAGCCGACGGTCATCATCTGGGTGGTGTTCCAACCGATGTCGCCGTCTCCTCCGTTGCGGTTCTCGCCGGGCGCTCCCCACGGCTTAGGCATTGTGGTTCCGGGAATATCCACGGGCTTCACGAGTACGGCGAGGGCGTTGCGGCCGCCTTTGACTGCGAAGTCGGTGATGTCGATCCAGTCGTCGTTGAACATCCCGGCCATGACGCTGACAAGGTGGCCGTTGAGCCAGAACTCGGCTCGGTAGTTGATGCCTTCCGGATGGAGCCAAAGCCTTTCGCCCTCAGCTACTTCCGGGGCGTCGAACTCTGTTCTGAACCAATATGTCCAGAATTCACGGCCGGTGTCTATGATGTCGGGGATCTTCTTTTCGGAGATCTTGTTGTTGGTTCCGTAATATGGTTCCGGATAGACTCCGTTCTCGACAAGGGAGGT
>ONUG01000203.1 GCA_900320965.1 uncultured Bacteroidales bacterium
CTCGGCCGATGGCCTTTCCCTAGCCGACTTCGTGCCTCCTTCGGAATATTGCTTCGACTCCCCCATGGGAATGTTCGCGATCAGCGTCCTATTGCCACCTCCACCCTGCGCCTCCGAAGGCGGTCAAGGCCAATCCAGCCGACCATTTTCCCAGCCGGCTCTGACATTGTCACCGTCTCCCTGCGACTCTGAAGGCGGTCAAGGCCAATCCAGCCGACCATTTTCCCGGATAGGGCGCGAAGCGCAGGGAGGCTGGATCGGACCTTGCCGCCGCACCGACACACAGGATGATTTGGTATTCCGGGCAGTGATACTGACTCTGGCGGAAGCGGCGTCATCATGGCTAGATGAATATGTGAAAAGTTCCATTCCTGACGGTACGGAGTTCAAGGTCATAAAACCAGCGGCCGGATATTCCAGCTGCCCGGACCACACTCTCAAGCGGGACATACTCCGGTTGCTGCCTGCCGCGGATGATTTAGGAATAACCCTTCTGGACAGCTGCGCGATGATTCCCGAAGCCTCAATCTGCGGACTCATATTCATTCATCCTGAGGCCACCTACCCAGAGATCCGTCGCCTATCTTCCTCAGAGATTGATGAATATGCCGCTCGCCGAGGCATGTCAGACTCCGACAAAGCCCGCTTCCTCGGCCACCTGATTTGACACCGGTATTCTGTCAGAACACCTGAGAGCTTCACAAGTGAGAGTTCACCCTCATTTTGCCCTGTCTATGCGCCTCATCTCCCGCCTACAGCTCCCACGCCTGTCATTATGAGCGTAGCGAAGAATCTTCTGCCCATTGTCCCCAAAACACAACAACCAGCAAAACAGGGCATGGATTCCTTTCACCCAGAAGGGCCTAATAACCAAGGTGTTGCAAATTACCAAAATCCAGACCCCAAGAAAAAACACGGGCCTGGATTCTGAAATTTTATAAAAGATTGATAATCAGACCATTCACTTCATGAAGGATGACAGGGTAAGGGACTGGATAACAGGGTAAGGGACTGGATGACAGGAAGGGCTGGATGACAGGAAGGGCTGGATGACAGGAAGGACTGGATGACAGGAAGGGCGGCGAGGAGTCCGGCCACAGGAGGACCTGTCCACCCCCGGACAGGGGCAGGGGGAGGGGCCCGACGACAGCGAGTCTGAGCGAAGCGAAGACGAAGATGGCGTTGGGAGGGGCCGGAGTGAGCGATGCGAACGGAGTTCCTCCTGTGGGCGGACTCCTCGACGGCCGCAGCCGGCCCTTCGGCTCCGCTCAGGGACCGGAAAGGGCGCTCAGGGGCCAGGGTGGGCCCTTCGGCTCCGCTCAGGGACCAGGAATGGCGATTAGGGGCCGGCAGCGGGATTATTGGTCTTCTGGGCGGTCGGTCCAGTCGTGATTGATGTCGTAGCCGTTGGCAGTCACCGAACGGGCTGAGCCAACATATTCATTTTCAGCGGCAGCCTTAAGGATCCTAGCCCTGGTGTTCTTGAAAAGCCAGAAGCAGAACGCTATCAATGCCAGCGTGATGAGCAGCGACAGAGCCTCGCTGAGCTCACTGAAGAAGCAAAGCGTGTCGTAGAACCCGTGGAGTAGCACAGGATAGAGCCACATTTTGACTTTAGCCCCCTGACGATCCTTACCACGGAAATGATACAGGGAATAGTAATATCCCATCGTCACCGCAAACGCGAAATGTCCGGGGACAGCGAACAGAGCCCTGGTAAAGGCAACATCCACCCAGCTGGCTCCAGCGCTGATGACATAGATGATGTTCTCAAACGCAGCGAAACCAAGCCCGACAGTTGTGGCGTAGACAATCCCGTCATAACGCTCGTCAAACTCAGGGCAGTTACGAAGCAAAAGCCAGAGCATCAGGAGTTTGGCGGTCTCCTCGGGGATAGCGGCTCCGAAGAAGGATATCCGCACGGCCTCTCCAAAAGTGGTGGGATCGGTCGTGTAGAAACCCATGTTAAGAAGCGGACCGGAGATCAAGGTGGAGACCAACGCGGCCAAGCCACCGAAACAGAAACCTTTGAATATTAGCCTTGTAGGCTCCGGCTCAGTGTCCCTGTGGTAGACGTACCAAAGCAGGATAAGAGCCGGAGCCACAGCGGCTAATGTCAGCATCAGCATCTTACTTGGATTTTAGATACTCGTCAATCGCCTTGGCGGCTTTCCTTCCGGCACCCATAGCCAGAATGACAGTCGCCGCACCAGTCACGGCATCTCCTCCAGCGAATATTCCCGGACGGGTCGTCCGACCATCCTCGTCGGCGACAAGGCCTCCCCTACGGGTTGCCTCCAGGCCGCTGGTAGTGTTGACAATCAACGGATTAGGAGCAGTACCAAGAGCCATGATGACCGTCTCGGTTGGAATCTCAAACTCCGAGCCGGGAATCGGAACAGGAGAACGGCGACCGCTCTCGTCTGGCTCTCCGAGCTCCATCCTGATGCACCTTAAAGCCCTTACCCAGCCATTTTCATCACCAAGAATCTCAACCGGATTGGTGAGCATCTGGAAATCAATGCCTTCCTCCTTGGCGTGATGGACCTCTTCCTTACGAGCGGGAAGCTCGACCTCGGTCCTACGGTAGATGATGGAAGTGTCAGCACCAAGACGCAGAGCAGTCCTCGCGGCGTCCATGGCGACATTTCCTCCACCCACGACGCAGCATTTCTTGCCGGCGTGGATCGGGGTGAGGTAATCCTCCCTGAATGCCTTCATCAGGTTGTTCCTGGTCAGGAACTCATTCGCCGAGAATACACCATTGAGGTTCTCTCCTGGGATGCCCATGAACTTCGGCAGACCAGCTCCGGTGCCGACGAAAACAGCCTCGAAGCCTTCGTCATCCATCAAGCTGTCGATGGTGACAGTACGGCCGATGATAACATCAGTTTCTATCTTGACTCCTAATGCTTTAACTTCATTTATCTCCCGCTTTAGCACAGCTTCTTTGGGAAGCCTGAACTCGGGTATTCCATATTCAAGGACACCACCAGCCTTGTGGAGAGCCTCGAAAATCGTGACGTCGTAGCCCCACTTCGCGAGGTCAGATGCGCAGGCCAGTCCGGCAGGGCCGGAGCCGATCACCGCGACCTTCTTCTTAGGGGGGAAGACATTCTCCACCTCTGCAGCGGTGACATTGTCGACCGAAGGGTCATCGGTGAAGGAATGGTCAGCGACAAAGCGCTCGAGCTTGCCGATAGCGACACTCTCTCCTTTTATTCCGAGGATGCAGCTGCCTTCGCACTGGGTCTCTTGCGGGCAGACACGACCGCAGACCGCCGGCAGCGAGGAATCCTCCGCAATGACAGCCGCGGCTCCCTTGATGTCACCCTCTTTGACCTTCGCGATGAATTCGGGAATCTTGATGCTGACCGGGCAAGCGGTCACACAACGGGGATTCTTGCAATGGAGG
>ONUG01000200.1 GCA_900320965.1 uncultured Bacteroidales bacterium
CGACCTTGTGTTCAAGATGGATGGCTACCCGATCCGGCGATGCGGCTCGCAGGGCCAGCAGAAATCTTTCCTCGTGTCGCTGAAACTGTCCCAATACGAGATAATGACGCGCCGTTATGGTTTCCCTCCGACGCTCCTGCTGGACGATGTCTTCGACAAACTTGACCTTGGCAGGATTGGGAACCTGCTCGGGATGGTCGCCGGGAGCGACTTCGGACAGATATTCATAACGGACAGCAACAAAGTGAGAATGGCCGGGATTGTTGACAACCTGACCGCCGACAGGGCTTATTTTGAGGCCGATGGAGGAGAGTTCAAGGAGGTGAGTGATGCCTCGTGAGTTCCGTAAGATAAAAGGTACACCCCGGAAGGAGGCCTTGTCAATGGACGAGATTATCCCTCTGTTCATCAAGTCCAGGGGTTTGAGCGCCGGTCTGAACACCCAGCGCGTGTTCGCCGCATGGGACGAAGTCTCCGGGGTCAGTGAGTTCACCCTCAGGAAGTTCTACAGGGACGGGAAGCTCTATGTGTCATTGTCGTCTTCGATGATCCGCTCGCAGCTTGAGTTCCAGAAGGATTCTGTTCTGTGTTCGATCAACGATTTCTTGCTCAAGGACAAGTTGTTCGACAAAGAATGCCCGAAAGTGGGTCTTGTAAAGGAAATAATACTCAGATGATATGGAAGAGAACAAGATAAAGATAGTCATAGATGACGCCATCCCTTTTATCCAGGGAGTCTTTGAACCCTATGCGGAAGTGGTGTACAAGGGAGGCAGGGACATCTGCCGGGAGGACTTGCTTGATGCTTCGGCCTTAGTGATAAGGACCAGGACGAAGTGTGATGCCGACCTTCTTGACGGTACAGCCGTGAAGTTCATTGCGACCGCCACCATCGGCACGGACCACATAGACCATGAATATTGCGACAGTAAGGGGATTGTCGTCCGCAACGCCGCTGGTTGCAACGCCGGCGGAGTGATGAACTATGTTTTTTCCGCCCTTTACGGCGTCGCTTCCCGCAAGGCCATCCGGCTTGATGGGTCTAAACTCGGGATTGTCGGTGTCGGTAACGTTGGAAGCAGGGTTGACAGGGTCGCCGGTTACCTTGGTTTCAAGGTCCTTAAGAATGACCCGCCGAGGATGGCTGTGGAAGGGCCGGAAGGTTTCTGCTCTCTTGATTATCTTCTCCAGAATTCCCAGGTGGTGACGATGCATGTGCCTCTTGATGAGACAACCCGCGGAATGTGTGATGACGCTTTCTTCGAGAAAATGAAGCCCGGTACGATATTCATCAATGCCTCCAGAGGGGAAGTTGTTGATGATGATGCCCTTAAAAGGGCAATTCCTAAGCTGGGTCCTGTCATCATCGACACTTGGAACCATGAGCCGGACATTGACAGGAGCCTGATGGAAATGGTCGACATCGCGACTCCTCACATCGCCGGATATTCCTACCAGGGAAAACAGAACGGTACAGCCGCCTCAGTCAGGGCGCTTGCCCGTTTCTTCGGTTTTGATAAGCTGTACGAGTTCTTCCCGAAGACGGAGCTCGAGAGTCTCGAGGCTGTAAAGCTTGACTTGAAAGGAAAAAGGCAGGGTGAGATCACCTCTGCCTTGCAGTACAATTATCCGATCTTCACGGACGATTTCATGTTCCGGATGGATCCCGGAGCTTTTGAGAACCTGCGGTCCCATTATCAGTACCGCAGGGAGTTCTACATCGATTAAGAGACTCTACTTGGTCGCGCTTTTGACCTTGCCATTCTCCTTGTAAGCGACCTCTCCGGAACCGCTCACGCGGGTGACGGTGACCTTCTGTGTCTCCATTTGGCCGGAATAGAATGAGCCTGAGCCACTTTTATCCAGGATGAGTTCCTTGGCGCTCCCTTCGAGGCGCACGTCCCCGGATCCGTCAGCTGTCACAGAGACGACATTGCCACGGATCGTGGCTATCACGTCCCCTGATCCGGTCTTATTGATTGTGACCGGACCGGTGATCTCACACTCATCCATAATCACGTCCCCGGAACCGCTGGCGTCGATGGTTAGGGCCTTGCCACTAAACGTTTTCTCGAAGTGGATGTCCCCGCTTCCTTTCTTATTCAAGACAGATATGCCGGGGGCATAGACCGTGACATTCTCGTTGTTGGCGACAATCACCCCACCCTCGTTCTTGTTGAAGAATATCTTCAGGGTGCCGGCCTCGTTTTCAACTCTGACCTCATCCCTTGAGCGGTGAGTTCCTGACACGAGGACTTCCGGGGCGCCCTCCCGCTGGATGAATGTGACATCCATCCAGTCACTTACTTCTAGACTGTCAAACTCCCCGGGATGGAATACCGCGGGCTCTGATTCTGAATAAACGACCTCGGAAAACGTCCTTCTGCGACCTATCTCACTCTTGATCTTCTCCCTGGCCTCGTCGCTGATCCGGATGTAGCAGGAAGACGTTGTGGCTCCAGTTACCGCCAAAGCGATGGCGGCCATTGTGATCTTTATGCTGTTCATGTTATAATCTATTTATTGTCAAATATTTCCTCTGGTTTAAGACCTAAAAGTTCCATCTTCCGGATGAATACCGGGACCTCCTCTTTGAGGAACTCCTCCCGGGAATTCTCCAGCACTATGTCTTTGGCGTCGTCGGAAATGAAATATCCGATGCCTCGTTTGTTGTGTATGACCCCCTCGGAAGTGAGCCTCTCGTAGGTCCTCATCACGGTGTTCGGGTTGACTCCGATCGTCGCCCCATATTCCCGGACAGACGGGATCCTGTCTCCGGGCTTCAAGTCCCCGGAGAGAATCCTCTCCAAGATCGTGTCACGGATCTGGAGGAATATCGCTTTGTTTGAATTGAATTCCATAGTCATGAGTTATTAATGTTGAAGATTCTTGACTTTGAACCAGGACCACAGACCCAGTCCACCCACGACCAGAACAAGCGAGGCGTTGGTCAGCAGGTTGAACCAGAGGTCGAGTTTGTCCAGATGATTTTCAGCCCAAGTCTCAATGAAAGTCATCATCGAGTCGGGGTCGATTGATGAGGCGATCGCCGCAGTTATCATCGAGCTAACCATCGAGATAAGGAACAAGGTCAGGATTGTCTTGGCGATTTTTCCTTTCTTGAATATCAAGGCTCCAAGAAGGAAGACAGAGACGGTCTGCAAAGTCCAGTTGATCAGGAACCATAGCCCTTTGGCTCCGAGTTTGAATGGAGCCCCATCCTTGACAAGGTCAAAGTCAAGCCATGCCTTGAACAGGGAAGTCTCACAGTGCTTGTCGACAAGGCACACGATGCTGTCGCTGAGAAGGTAAACGACGAAAAACAGGCCGGGAACGATCACCAGGCAAGTCAGCATCATCGAGAGAAATTTCTCAAGTCTGGAAGCGGGAATACCGATCCAATCCGTGCCTGGGGCTTTTTCTGTGAGGAATCCATAAGCCCTGGAGGGGAATAAGATGAAGAATAGTCCGGCCACCACGAAGAACATGATTATCGAGGGCGTGCAGAACGA
>ONUG01000220.1 GCA_900320965.1 uncultured Bacteroidales bacterium
CTCGGTTTGAGGATAAATTCGTATTCCTTTCCGCATGTGAGACTGCTACTGATATAACCGGCAATGGCTCTTTGATGAAAGCCATTAAGGATAGAGGAGCAGGTGCTGTACTTGGCTATAATATCAGCATCCCTACAACTCAGAATAATGTGATTACCCAATGCCTTTTTTCTTGTTTAGAAATCGGTTTAAGTCTAGAAGAAGCGATTTTGCTCAGTAAGCTCGTACTCGGAGATGACTATGTAAATCCATTAATAACGCTTCCATCTAATCCGGCATCATTCTACTTATTCGATCCTCGTCCTGGCAGTCCAAATCCTAAAGTCGTAGGTAATAATGTCACACTCACCTGGGCAACACCCAAGTCAGGAATTAGTTCTCATCTTGGGGAATCATATTATAGTTACGATATATATATCGATGACAAACTTGCTGGAAGTAGCGTAAAGCCGTTATACACAATCAAGGGGCTGACATCTGGTAGTCATGATATATATGTAGTCACTCACCTTGTGCTTAATAATGAGAAAGTTAAGTCTTTTAAAGGTGAGGTGGGATCTTTTGAGATTGAGGCTCCTGAGGTGCCTGCCATAAAGGTTACCGGAGTGAAGGTTACTCCTGGGACAGTGACGTTGGAGGAGGGGATGAGCGTGGAGTTGACCGCAACCATCACTCCCACGGATGCGACAAACCAGAAAGTGATCTGGTCGTCCGACCATCCTGAGTTCGCGACGGTTGACCAGACTGGTGTCGTCACAGCGGTCGCCCCCAACGGCTCGACCAGGGTCTATGTGACCGCGACGACCGAGGATGGGAACAAGACTGCCAGATGCCGCGTCTACGTTAAGGAGGCAACCGGAGACAGGGTTCCTGTGACCGGGATCAATATAGTTCAATCTGATGTTGAATTGGAAGTTGGCAAGACTTCGGAGTTGCGGGCCGGAATCATTCCGAACAACGCCACGAACAAGTCGGTCCAGTGGACTTCCAGTGATCCGTCTGTTGTTACTGTGACCGATGGAGTGCTGGTCGCTAAGGGTGAAGGTACCGCGACGATAACTGCCAAAACGGTTGATGGTGGCTTTACAGCAAGTGTTAGCGTAACTGTTAAGAAGGCGAGCGAACCACAAAAAGTGTCGGTGACGGCAGTCTCTTTGAATAAGAGTACGCTGAGTCTAAAGGTCGGTGAGAGTTCGACTCTTCGGGCGACAATCAGTCCTTCGGATGCCACGGACAAAGGTGTGATATGGACAAGTAACAGGACCTCTGTGGCTACCGTGTCGTCAAGTGGTGTCGTGACAGGTAAAGCGGCAGGTACGGCGGTTATTACAGTGCGCACAAACGACGGTGGAAAGACTTCCACGTGTAATGTGACCGTGACGTCTAATCCTGAACCGGGCGGTGAGATCAATGTAAGCCAGATCTCGATCTCACCTTCATCAGCGACTCTCGCTGTGGGGGGAACTAGACAGTTCAGCGTCACAATCACTCCAGCGAATGCCACCAACCAGGAAGTCTCCTGGTCTTCCAGCAATACTTCCGTGGCGAGTGTCAATTCCGATGGTCTTGTGACCGCCAAGGCGGAAGGTCAAGCGACGATCACTGTGACATCGAAAGATGGTGGCTTTTCTTCCAGGGCTACTGTGACGGTCAGCAGCGAGTCACAGGAACCCGGATCATATTCATTATCTCCCAATCCTCTCGATTTTGGAGACGTGAAAGTCGGCTCTGAATCGACGAATAGGGTAATGATCAGGAATACAGGAAAGCGTCCTATCCAGTTCAGCAAGGTCACAAGCGGCGATGGAGTATATCTTGACATGACGGTTCCTTTCACCCTTGCTGTTGGTGAGGGTAGGTCCTTCAAAGTCACGTTCGTTCCATCTGAAGTGAGAAAGTATTGGGTGTTGATCTCATTCACTACCGATGCTGACAATGAGGATATTGCTATGAATATGTTTCTGTCAAGTGGGCGTCCTTCAATGTCGGAGCCACTAAGCCTGAGGGTTATGGTGATTATTTCGCATGGGGTGAGACTAAGCCGAAGTCGACTTACACTTGGGCAACATACACACTCGCCAAAGGCTCTCATACTTCTCTTACAAAATATTGTACTGATGAGAGTTACGGGTATAATGGTTTTACCGATGGAAAGAAGCGGCTTGACTCTTCCGATGATGCCGCGACAGCCAGTTTAGGTAAGGGTTGGAGAATGCCGACCGTCTCTGAACTTGAGGAACTCAAAAGGAATTGTGAAAGGACTTGGACCACAGTCAATGGTGTGGTAGGGTGCTTGCTGACGAGTACCATCAATGGTAATAGCATTTTCATCCCGCAGGCCGGAGTTCGGGCTGATTCAGGTAATATGTCAACAAGTGGAGGCTACTGCTGGACTTCAGATCTGGACTATGATCCGTATGCGGCATATAATATTTTATTTAATGAGAATACATTAGGGTATTCAGCCATAGCTCGGTTCTGTGGCCTTCCGATCCGTGCTGTTTATGTGGACTAGGTTAATCTCTGTTTTGGAATAGAGAGCGGGAGCCCGGTCTCAAAGTAATCCTTTATTACATACCTAACAAAAAAACCCTTACAGAACACTCTGTAAGGGTTTTTTGCGGAGAGAGCGACCCCAGAATGGCAAGTTTTAGATAATTTTACGGAGTTTCATTTAGTTTTTTATCTAATTGATAATAAGCCGATTATTTGCACTTTTGTTCAATTGAGTTTTATTCAGTCCTGTTTGGTAATTCAAAAAATGGGTGTAAATTTGGGTGCAAGAAACCATCTTTGTTATGTCCATTGTTATTACTCATCGCATCAATAAAGGGCTTGTTCCCAGAAAAGAGCGTGCTGACTGGCAAATACGCCTCCGCATCACATATTGCGGAAACCGGATGGACCTTTACACTGGCTTGACCATTGCTCCGGAAAAATGGATTGATACTGCAATTGTTGATGGCGAGAAAGTAGTTGTTCAACAAGTTAAAAAGAATTGCAAGTCATCACAAGGATATACAGCCAGCCAAATCAACGAAGCCCTGGAAGAGCGTGTTCGGTTCCTGGATAAGCTCTTTGAGGATTATGGTGAAGAGGAATACACGCCGACACCTGAAGAGGTGCGAGATAGGTTCAATGCTCGTTTTGGCGCTGTAATCGTGAAGAAAGAGACATTCTTCACAATCTTTGACCAGTTTATGCGGCGGCAAGGGAAAGATGCATCGTGGCAAAGCACGACATACCAGAAGTTTCGTACCGTCAAGAAGCACTTGCAAAACTTTGACAAGCAACTAACCTTCCAAAAGCTGGACGCAGATGGGCTTGTCAAGTATCGTGATTTCCTTTGGGAAACGGAAAAGCTTAACAACGCCTCAACGAATAAGCAATTGGATTTCGTTCATCAGTTCCTGGCTTGGGCCGAAAAGAATGGCTATTGCAATACCAATTACAAGGAGTTCAAGGCAAAAATGAAGACCCTGGAAAAAGATATCTTCGCTTTGACAGACGAGCAGCTTCAAGCAATAAAGGATTTTCAGTTCAATGACGAGTTAGACCGGTATCATACACTTGAATACACCCGTGATTGCTTTGTGTTCTCCTGCTATACTGGCCTCCGTCATAGCGACATTTATCGCTTGACAAAGGTCCAGGTTGATTGGGACGGCAAAACGATATCCGTGCCGGTGAAAAAGACCCGTGATTTCGTAAAGATTCCTTTGCACGAGACTGCAATGAAAATCTTGGAAAAGTATAAGGATGAAATCTTTGATAAAGACCGGGCATTGCCAATACTGACAGACCAGAGATGCAATGTCAATATTAAGCAAGTGGGAAAGCTCTGCGGCCTGGTTGAGCCACGAACCATTCACACGATGGTAGGAATGACGGAAAAGACAGAAACAAAGGAGATTTATAAGTATCTATCTTTTCACTGCGGTAGAAGAACCTTCATTAGCCGGATGCTTTCTTCTGGGGTTGAAGCTCCCGTTGTTATGTCAATGACTGGACACAAGAGGTACGAAGCAATGCGTCCCTATATTCGCATTCTTGACCCGGCCAAGCGTGATGCTATTGATAAGTTGAAATAGCAAACTATTTATTGACGAAGCAATTAAAAGGTAGTCATACTAAAAGAATTACTTGGAGCCCTCGGCGTTTTTGCCCAGGGCTTCTTTCTTTATGCCCTCATAAGCAATCACGGCGGCAAGAGTAATAAAGTCCTTGATGGTCTCTACTTGCTCATCGGTAAGGTTCTCGCCTCCTTCAACGAGCTGCCTGACTTCCTCGGCTGTCAGTCGGCCTTCTTCTGGTATGTCTATGTCCATAATTCTCTATGATTACTTGTTCTGCTTCAACTCCTTTACGAAGCTAACTCCGTTCTTTGGGATACGCTTTTTTAGCTCTTCCGCATTGTAGTT
>ONUG01000217.1 GCA_900320965.1 uncultured Bacteroidales bacterium
TCAGAAAATGCTTGTCGCTGCCCTTGTGGATGCCGGTAAGAAGGTGATATTCGTGAACTTCTCTGGAAGTGCGATCGCGCTTAAGGACGAGGATAAGATCTGTTCCGCTGTTGTCCAGGCTTGGTATCCCGGGCAGGAGGGTGGAACCGCCGTGGCCGACTTGCTCTTTGGCGAGTTCAATCCTTCCGGAAGGCTTCCTCTGACGTTCTATGCCGATGATTCCCAGGTCAAGGATTTCAATGACTATAGCATGGAGGGAAGGACCTATCGCTATTTTAAGGGCGTGCCGCAGTACGCTTTCGGACACGGACTCAGCTACACGACCTTCAAGTACGGCCGTCCTAGGTTCAAGACTATGGCGGATGGGACAAAGGCTGTCGTTGTCAAAGTCAAGAACCGCGGTCGTAGGGATGGTGATGAGATCGTCCAGCTCTATGTGAGCCGTCCGGATGACGTCCAGGGTCCTGTCAAGGCCCTTAGAGGTGTCCAAAGGGTCTCCATCAGTGCTCGCAAGGCTGTCAAGGTGGTCATCCCTGTCGATGATGAGACATTCAATTGGTGGGATGCCGAAGCTGGGAGAGTAATCCCTTGCGATGGTGGTTTTGTCCTCCATGTTGGCGGTACCTCCGCTGACAAGGGCCTCAAGACCGTAAAGGTGAAGGTCTGAGAATATGATATTGATTGTAGAAAGTGGAGCGACAAAGACCGATTGGGTAGGCCTTCAGGCCGAAGGCGGGCCTGCGCGGAGCGTGAAAACCGGCGGGATGAACATCTCATCCATGTCGGAAGCTGCGGTGAATGAGGTCGTTGAATGTGCCGCTAAGGAGTTCCTAAGGTTAGGAGTCTCCAAGATTGAGGATATTCATTTTTATGCCGCTGGACTGATCTGCCAGCCAGGGGAAAGCGTCCCATCCATGGCTGTGAAGCTGCACAATGTTTTGAGGCGGTTCTTCCCTGAAGCCAGGATTGAATATGCCTCAGACACCCTTGCTGCCGCAAGGGCTGTCTGCGGAACTGCTCCGGGGATCACCGCTATCCTCGGGACAGGCTCCAACAGCTGCCAGTATGACGGGGAGAAGATTGTCCGGAATGTGCGTCCCGGAGGTTTTATCCTTGGAGACGAAGGCGGAGCGGTCAGGCTTGGGAAGCTGTTTTTGTCTGACTACATCAAAGGTCTGGTGCCTGAGCCCTTGGCCGGAGAGTTCGGCCGGGAGTTCGATGTGGACTACCTGACCATTGTGAATAATGTGTACAAGGGAGGAACCCCTGCTGGTTATCTCGGATCATTCGCCCCGTGGATTACAGCCAGATACGATTCTTGTGAGTATGTCAAGAATCTGGTTGACAGTAATTTCCGGGATTTCATTGAACGCTGCCTGCTCCAGTATGGCCAGGGCTCCAGCCTGCGGGTCGGGGTCGTGGGTGGTTTCGGTTTCGCCAACGCGGCTATTCTCCGTAAAATAGCGGAACCTTACGGGATCACGTTCTCCAAAATCATCAAAGCCCCCATCGAGGGCCTTGTGGATTTCCATTCACGAAAAAATTGACATGGACGAAAGGACAACTGAGCAATCATCAAGATATGACCATCTTGAGAGAATGTCCACTCGGGAGCTTCTCCGGGCGATCAACACTGAGGACAGGACGGTTCCTGCCGCTGTTGCGAGAGCTGTCCCCCAGATTGAGAAGTTGGTCGACGGGATAGTGGAAAGGGTTTCCAGGGGAGGCCGGGTGTTCTATCTGGGTGCTGGGACAAGCGGCCGCCTGGGTGTTGTGGATGCCTCTGAGATACCTCCGACCTATGGCGTCAAAGATGTGTTCATCGGCCTTATGGCCGGTGGTGACAAGGCCATGAGGACCGCCGTGGAGGGAGCCGAGGACTCCCTGACCGGAGGTTGGGAAGACATGATGCCTTTCTCGCCGAGTAAGGATGATGTCCTGGTCGGTATAGCCGCTTCAGGTACTACTCCATATGTTATTGGAGCCATCCGTACGGCCCGCTCGAACGGGCTTTTGACCGGTTGCATCACCTGCAATGAGAATTCCCCGGTGGCCGCTGCCGCTGAGATCCCGGTTGTTGTGGTGGTCGGTCCGGAGTTCGTCACCGGCAGCACCCGTATGAAGGCAGGTACGGCCCAGAAACTCGTTTTGAATATGATCTCGACGGCATCGATGATCCGTCTCGGACATGTCAGGGGCAGCAAGATGGTCGACATGCAGCTCACGAACCACAAGCTTGTGGATCGTGGGACGAGAATGATTATGGAGGAGACCGGCATTGAGGATTATGACTATGCCCGCTCCCTTCTCCTGCAGCATGGTTCTGTCAGGGAGGCGGTAGCTTCTTTGCAATCAAAGACTTACATGGCATGACATTACCTGAGAGATACCCTTCCAAACTGCTTGAGGACGCCGTGCAGGCGATCGGTTCCCTTCCGGGGGTAGGGAAGAGGAGCGCGTTGAGGCTTGCCCTGCACCTTTTGAGACAGCCCCAGGAGAACGTCCATCATTTCGCTGATTCGATCGTCAAGTTGCGCGATGAGGCGAAGTATTGCAAGGTCTGCAGGATGATCTCCGACGAGGAGACATGCTCTATCTGCTCGGACAGGACCCGTGATCACAGGCTGATTTGTGTCGTGGAGAATGTCAGGG
>ONUG01000199.1 GCA_900320965.1 uncultured Bacteroidales bacterium
AGATCAAATCCCTATACGAAGCATAAGTAGGCTCAACATATGCTATAAGCGTTTCAATATCTCCTACGGTCAAAGACAAATAAGATTTGTCGAGTGTAACACACGCAACTGGAATTGTTCCTGATTCAGAGAGGACTATCCAACCTTGGGGGAACCCGTGGACTCCTTCTGTCCAGGAAATCATAAGATCATCTCGAACAAATGAACCTTTTGATGCAACACCTCTTACCCAATAGGTAGTACTATTATTCGCTGAGATGTCTTTTGCTAGACACTTTATGTAACTCAAGGATGAACAATCTTCGAACATACTATGATAACAAAACGTCACCAATGTTGTTGCTGGTAACACAGGCGCAGTTGCCAATGAAGTACAACCTCGAAACATATATTGACAGCAGCCATAGGCTAATGAAGTAGCTTCTAGATCAGGAACGTCCACTAAACTTTTGCAATTCTGAAACATCGCATAATAACAATCTTTCGCTAAAACTATCGCAGGAAGTTTAGGTGCCCTTGTCAAGCCGGACCCCTGGAACATTTCCATATAGCAAGCCTCGTCTAGATCTGTGGCCGGTAAAAGTAAATCCTTTGTAGGATGGCTCTTTAAGTGCGTACATCCGGAAAATAACCTTCTGAAATGACTTGATGTCACTCTAGTCCGGCCATAGAAAGAATCACAGGCGACTAGACTCATTATATTACCATACACATAACAATCCCCTCCCTCTATCGAGAAATATTTATATATATTCACACTATCGAAATAGGAATTAGCATGATCAGCTTTGACTAACATTTTTTCTCCCGCGGACAATTGCGCTGTTGTTTCAGAAGACCCTGAATAGCCCGTTGATCTAGACGACCAAGTAACCCCACCATCTAAAGAGATGTAAAAGGCTGCTCTATCATATCTATTTGTCGTTCTGAAAGACACCACACAATCTTCTATGGCTTCGAAAGTTAGATAAGTGTCATACATCACATCCCTAAACTCAAGGCCGGAATCCGCTTTTTGTTTACGACGATACCATGAACGTATAAATTCGGAAGAATTCGTGTTCACAAAAGAAGCGGTCTGATCCCCCTTAGACAGAGTCAGCGTATAACCCTGTTGAAGGGTCTGTGGAAGGATAACCATGTAGTACTGTACTCCAGGGGTGAAACCACCTTCCGGAGCATTCATTGTCACACTTTTCTCTCCATTAATAATAGCAGCCGAAGGATGTCCCTCCGAATCCATGGTCACTTTAACCTTGCCAACTAGATCTTCCCCATTGTTACCTGTCAAAGTAGCCGAGGTTATCCCTTCACTCTCAACAGTAAAGATAAACCAACTTCCAACATTATAGAAAACAAGATCAAGACCGAGGCCTGTGGCAATAGACGGATTAAGGCCGTTCGCAAAAGTATTCTCCGCAGGTAATTGAATCGACGGGATTGTCATTGTGACACTGCTCCCATCACAAGTGTTCGCTTCATTATAAGGATAGACTCCCCAGAACGAACGAGCTCCAGTACCAGTCTCATTAGACCCAGTCACAACATTTAAAACACCGTTAAACTCTGCATAAGTGGCAGGCCCTGAGAGAGATTGCTCTGTGAATTTTCCAGCGCTACCACTACCATAGAACATATTTATCGCATCTCCTGGAGACCACATTATCGTGGTACCATTAGAAGCGACGACAGTCCTTGTGGCTTCCTTTCCATAAGATGCTTTGACAGCCAACTCAACGCCATTGTAACCGACAGCATCACCGATAGGATTGTCCAATTCAGAATAATCCGAGCAACTAGCTAAAAGAACAACGCAAATGGATGTCCAAAGAATAAATCTATTCATAATAACTAATCATCGATACCACCGCCGATGCCTTCAATATTTGAGTCTTCTAAAATGCATTTAGCGCTTATAAGATTAACAACTTCGACCACAGGCTTATCATAAGCCTCCTTTTGAACTTTCTCGTTCATTCTCAGAATTAATTTCCACGGGCCCCAGCCGCGACATTAACAATAAGAAAGCGTGGAGCGATCCACCAATAGTGGAACACTTTCGTAAACTTATGGCAGAAAACTCATTCCTGTCAATACAAAATAAGCCAAATTACTTCGATTCGCGCTAGTCCTTTTTGGTCCTTTTGGGATAAGGTGACAGATCCTTCGCCGGCGCTCAGGATGACAGGAGGCGCACTCAGGATGACAGGGATGCCCGATCAAGCCGGGCATGACGACTATTTAGGGCAGGCTTGAGAGGCTAGTCCGCATCCTGGACGAGGCGGACGGAGAGGCCGTCGCCACGGTGGCCTTTGGCTTCCAAGGTAAAAAAATCATGCGTAAATGACAGATGATAAGCATCCGATGTGGCGGCATTGGAGGTGTAATATCCCCCAATGAAGGGGAAAACCCCATCGATTGTCCTCGCTCCCGCTTCCGGCAAGAAAACAGCCCCAGCAGGCTCCAGTACGATTTCCCAGTCATCCCGGGAAATTGTGTTCGAGCCATAACTGGCTTTAATATCATTGACTGAATTAAGTGGCCAGACCGTAATCCTCCAATCATCAGGCAACAGAATTACACCGTTCGTCCCCGCAACCTGCCCCTTGGCGAAACGCACTCCGGAAGAGGTGTTTCTATTATGCAGAATAAAAAGCCATTCAGCGACTGAAGGCGTGCGCCATAGATTCTCCTGGCCGCCGCCGTTTGAAATGCGGTTAAAGCCCCAGTCCGCCTTTCCGCTCCGGTCGGATAAGTCACAATCCGGATCCCCATAGGCATAATGCAGGGCACTGCTTTGGGTGTTCTCGTTGCCGCTCCATGGTCGGTAGTTCACGGCTCCATGGTCATAACCACTGGTGGCCCAACCGAAAAGGTCTATCCATCCGTTCCAGACAGGGGATATATTCTCATTCTCTTTGCCGGCAAAATCGAACTGATGATCGGCGAAACGCCACTCACTTCTTGAAGCATTAAACCGCAAGTTCCCTTTCGAGAAAAACACCTGGGCACCTTCCCGCACTGAAAACAGACCCTTAACGGCTCCTGTCGGCGACACCCGCGTACTGTCAGATGTCGTGAACGAAAGCTCATTACCGTATGTGGTTCCCCCTCCGGTAGTGATATAGGCCCTCACAAAGTAGGTCGTACCCGGCGCAAGTCCTCCGATCCGGACACGTCCATTCGTTTCCGACGGATTGATCGGTACATGGAGACCTTCTATGGAAGGATTGTGGCAAGGTCCCCAGCAGATTCCGGATTCAGCCCCGCGGGAAAAGCCATCATCCATAAGCGTTCTCCCAGATAATGCCGACGATGCGGTTATATCAGAGGCTTCCTGTGTCTGCACAAAGGGAGAAACAACAAACTTCAAACTGTCGTATTCCCTGCGACTGATCCTACCTTTGCTGTACTCCTCCTCAAAAGAAACGCACTCCCGATCGACTAGTTTGAAAACAGAGATAAAACCACTCTCTTTTTCATCATTGAAATGCGACAGGAAATAAAGGTGCTCAGGACTGCCTTGAGGATATAGTTTTGACATCTCGGCGCACTTAGCGTTCAAACGGATTTCCTCTTTGGAAATACGGGATGATATGATCGAAGGCTGATGCCACCTTGAAAGCAACAGGATGGATAAGAGGCAGAAGGCAAACACGAAAAAAGGAGTAGCTCTTCTTCTCCAGCGGTGGGAGTCCAACGCCTTACGGACAGCCTCCATACCCTCGAAGCGTCTGTTAGGCACCGAACGAACGCATTTGGCGGCGATATGACTAAAACGGTGAGGAAAAATCCTTCGCAGAATCAGTCCGAATGAATATATATCCGTCCTACAATCCACAACGGCCCCTGAAGATTGTTCCGGGGACATATATTTCACTGTCCCGGCCGACTGCTTCAAGACAACGTAGTCATCCGCGTCAGAAAGCCCGAAGTCGATGATCTTGACATTACCACCGTTCCTGGTTATGAGAATGTTGGAAGGTTTCAAGTCGCGGTGAAGGATTTGCTTGCTGTGAATGTACGTCAGAGCGTCGACAAGTTGGTCCAAAACCTTAAGACGGGCATCTTTCGAAGGCTTGACGGCGAGGAATTCATCCAGCGTCACGCCGTCGATGTATTCCATCACGATGCAGGGTCCAATCGCCTCATTTATCTCCTTGGCATTGGCTTTGGCAATATTCGGGTGGTCGAGCTGCGCCATCAGCTCAAACTCCTTCTTAAGCAACTCCTGATAAACCATCTGGCCTAGGAACTCAGTCTTAAGTCCCTTAAGCATGAACCACCGACCCTGCCGCCTCACTTTCACCAGACGGTTGAAACCACGGCTTGGGATCTCCTCGTAAATAGACACGGAGTCGTTCTCCGAGAGGAAACTTCCAGAGAGTGGGCCAGAAGTGCTGTCGTCGTTCATTGATGGTATGGAAAAACATCTAAAGATACTCCTTTTTTGATTCAAAAACTCTAAAAGGACCACAATGGACCAGCGTTTTAATGAAAAAAGACGCATATTCGCGACAATAAAACCCTTTCCGCGATGAACAAAACCAGTCCAGAGATCCACGAGCTCAAAAGACGTTTCGAAGACCAATTGAGGCGAAAGATCAAGACCCCGAAGGATTTCATATTCCTGAGTGGTGTTGTCTGGGATCGTACCCATGATACGATTAGTCCGACGACTCTCAAAAGGCTTTGGGGATATATCGACGGGGCAGACCAGGCCAGGAGCAGCACCCTGGACATCCTGTCCAAGGCCTTGGGATTCAAGGACTGGGATGATTTCCTCGCTGATGTGGATAATAAAGGCGGGTCGGATCTGGTGGTGTCCCCGCATGTCAGCGTCGATGACCTGAAAGAAGGAAGCCGGGTCGCCGTCTCCTGGAACCCGGACCGCCACTGTGTGTTCCTTTACCTTGGTAACACGAATTTCATTGTGGAGGAATCCCGGAATTCAAAACTGAAAAAGGGCGACACTTTCAGTGCCACCCTTTTCATCCTGAACGAACCTCTATTCCTGAACAATCTCATCCAGGGACATAACCCGCCAGTGCCTTTCGTCATCGGCAACAGGGATGGTCTCAAGGAGATAGAGGTCCTTTAACTCCTACTGCTGCTTGACCACAACCTTGAACGATCTTGTCGCACCGCCACCATCCATGGCTTTCAGGGTTATGATGCATGTACCAGCTTTCTTGGCGTACAGCAGACAGGAGTACTTCTGATTCATATAGTCCCTTATTTCAATGATGTCATCGTTCGAGCAGGTCCATGTGACCTCTGGTTTATGCTCCCTTGGATACGGGGTCACTCCGAACGAACGATACTCACCCACAAGCATTTCGAGGTCACGACCGGTGTCGATGTAAGAATCAGCCAACATCAGATAGGTGGTTACCGCCTTCGTCACACTAATCTGGGCAGATCCCACAGCTCCAGCTCCATCCTTCGCGGCCACGGTAATTGTCACCTTGCCCTCTTTCAATCCTTTCACATTCCCAAGCTGGTCAACCGTGGCAATAGAAGTGTTAGACGAGGACCAAGTGACTGATTTCTCAGTAGCGTCTGATGGAGAGACCACAGCTTCCAGATGAATGGATGAATATACCGACACGGAACCAGGCCCGTTGATCGAGATTCCATTCACACTGTTTCTGACCGTGACCCTACAGATGGCAGCTGTGCCATTATCTTCCGTGAAGGCGGTTACCCTCGCGGTACCTGGGCCGACCGCTGTCACGACCCCTTTGGCATCAACCTTCGCGACTGATTCATTATCAGACCTCCACGAAACATTAGGATTAGTCACGTTGGACGGTGTTATCGTCGCTTTCAACTGTATCTTGGAATTCCTGTTAAGTGTCACCGACTCCCTGTCAAGTGAGAGCGCTTTAGAGAGCACGACCTGGGTCTGGACTGTTACGGTACACTTGTCCGTGAATCCTCCATCGGCCGTCTTTACTGTGATAACAGCATTCCCGACCTTGCCAGCGGTAACCTTTCCCGAATTATCCACTTTGGCGACGGAGGGATCTGAAGATGTCCACGTTAACCCCCTGTTTGTCGCGGTTGAAGGGGAAATGATGGCATACAAATACGCGACGCCACCAACATTAAGGTTAATCTCCGAGTTGCTGATCCTCACTCCAGAAACCTTGCTCGAAGGTGAGGCTCCGACCGTGACTTCGCAGCCAGCTTCAAACCTGCCGTCAGAAGTTACCGCAAATATGGTGCACTTTCCAGGGCCCTTGGCACTGACAATCCCTTGATTTGTCACCCAGGCGACACTGACGTCGGAAGACCACCAGTTAACGACCTTATTAGTAGCATTTGAAGGAGTCAGGATAGCGGATAGGGCTTCCTCTGTCCCGACTGTCATGGACAAGGTTTTTTTGTCAAGCTCGATGGAAGTGACCTTGACCTTGGCTTCCTGTACCCATAGCTCATGCTCACTAGTTAAGCCTCCATCTTCCGATACGATGGACACTTTCGTATTCCCGGGGGATAATCCTTTGATCACGCCATTCTGATCCACGCTAGCTATCGAAGGATCGGCGACCGACCAAGTCACATTCTTGTTGGTCGCGATCGACGGTTCATAATAGACATCCCATTTGATTTCTTCATATCTTTC
>ONUG01000095.1 GCA_900320965.1 uncultured Bacteroidales bacterium
GGACTTGTTGAGGACGGGGATATCATAGACATAGACATCCCGAACCGCTCGATCAATGTCCGCCTTGACGAAGGAGAGCTCCTCTCCCGCAGGAAGAAATTTCTTAATCTGGGACATGCCCACATATTGAAGAGCCTCGTTCATAAATACATTAATAAGTATATAAAGTTATGAGTTTTCTTGGTCAATTCTTTAGCATAAATATCAAAAGTTCCAAAAATTCGACCTTTTGAAAACAAAATAGGCTATTTGAATATTTATTTTGGTCAAATTGGCAACCAGTTTGTAGCATTGATGGACGCATTTTGAAAAAAGAAAAAGCAGTTTTATATGAAAAAAGCGTTCATCACAATTATCGCCATCACTCTCATGACATCACCCTGGGCTTCAGCCCAAAGAGAGCTGACTCTGCAGGAGTGCCGTCAGATGGCAGTCAATGCGGACAGGGAACTCCAACAAGCCAGGACGAAGATAGAAATGGCAGGATACGACAGGAAGATCGCTTTCGCCAATTACCTTCCGAACGTGTCCGCATCTGGAGCTTACCTCCACAATCCCAATGACATCTCAATCATAAGCGATGCCACATCAGCCTCGTTGAGAAATGCCGGAACGACAATTCACACTTTGTCACAAGGTTACCAGCAACAGGTCATGGCCGACCTCACGGCATATATCCAGAACCTCGCGGCAACGGATCCGGCAAGTGCCATGAAGTACATGACACTCATGAAGGACCCTCTTTTACAGACGGCCCTGGCCAAAATCTCGGCGACTGACATGTCAGATGCCATCAATGCCATAGGGCAAGAGATAGATGACGCCCTGCATCCCGACCTTGACAACATTCTCGTCGGGGCGGTAACTGTCCAGCAGCCAGTTTTCATGGGTGGCAAGATCATCGCTGCCAACCGCATTGCCAAATTGGCAGAGCAGCTTTCAGAAGCGAGATATGACCAGCAGTACCAGCAGACCATCGTGGATGTTGACCAGGCATATTGGCAGATCGTCTCGGTCGCGGGCAAGAAGAGACTTGCGGAATCTTACGCCGAACTTCTTCATAACATGGTCAAGGATGTCGATCTGTCAGTCAAGGAAGGTGTCGCCACAGAGTCGGATGCTCTCCAGATCAAAGTTAAAGCAAACGAGGCAGACATGTTGAAGACCAAGGCCGAGAATGGCCTCACCTTAGCCAAGATGCTGCTATGCAAGAGGATAGGACTTGATCTCGGGACTGAGATCGTCCTGGCTGATGAGCAATTGGATGAGATTCCGTTGGCCAAGATCGGTCCTGAGAAGAGTCTCGAGGAGATCTATGCTGACAGGCCTGAGACCAGGAGCCTGGAGCTGGCATCCAAGATCTACGACGGGAAAGTCGCCGTGGCGAGAGCCGATATGCTCCCGAAGATTGCCGCGACAGGAGGCTACATGGTGTCCAATCCGAGTCTTAAGAACGGCTTCGAGAAAAACTGGAACGGCTACTGGGGTGTCGGAGTTGTTGTCAACGTGCCGATCTTCCATGGATTCGAAGCCCTCAACAAGACTCGCAAGGCAAAGGCGGAAGCGACCTTGTACCGCAGCCAGCTCGAAGATGCCAAAGAAATGATCAACCTTCAGGTCACCCAGCTGCGCAAGCAGGAGAACGAGGCTCTGGAGAAACTCAACATGGCCAAAAGCAATCTCTCCAGCGCCGAGGAGAATCTCCGTACGGCGACCATAGGATTCAACGAGGGAGTGATCAACGCCAACACAGCCCTTGGGGCCCACACCGCATGGCTGCAGGCCAGGTCAGAATACCTCGACGCCGGGATCGAGCTCCAGATGCTCGCGGCCAATCTCGAGAAGGCCGAAGGCAACCACAAAGCTAATTTATAAAGGAAATAATTAAAAATCAATACAATGGAAAAGCAGAAGAAAAGCTACAACCTGGTAATCGGGATAGCGGCACTTATCGCTATCATTCTGATAATAGCGATTGTTGGTTATTTTGTCTCCAAGCCTAAACCACTCGTCATCCAAGGAGAGGCCGAGGCCAGCGAGTACAGGATCTCAGGGAAAGTCCCTGGAAGGATTGAAGAGATGTATGTCAAAGAAGGCCAGAGAGTTCATAAAGGCGACACGATCGCTTTCATAGACTCTCCCGAGGTCAGGGCAAAACTAATCCAGGCCAACGCCGCCAAGAACGCCGCGACAGCCCAGAGCGACAAAGCTCGTCACGGGGCCCGCTCGGAGCAGATTCAGGGAGCCTACCAGCTTTGGCAGCAGGCCATAGTGCAGGAAGAAGTGCTCCGTAAATCACTCGACAGGATCGAGAGGCTTTATGAGCAGAAAGTCATCCCCGCCCAGAAATACGACGAGACGAAAGCGAAATATGATGCCGCCGTGGCTCAGACAAAAGCCGCGAAGAGCCAATATGACATGGCTGTGAGCGGAGCCAGGAAGGAAGACAAAGCCGCCGCACAGGCCCTTGTGGAGCAGGCTTCAGGTGCTGTCCAGGAAGTTGAGTCATACCTTGGCGAGCTTTATCTCACTTCACCCGCTGACGGTATCATCTCCGCGACTTACCCTAAAGTCGGAGAACTCGTGGGGCAGGGTTCCCCTGTCGCGAGCGTTATCGACACGGATGACATCTGGTTCACTTTCAACGTCAGGGAAGACTACCTCCATGGAATGTCGGAAGGAGACAAGGTCACTGTCGTGATCCCCGCCCTCGACGGAAAGGAAATCACCGCCACGGTCAACTATGTCGCGGTCAGAGAGTCATACGCCACATGGAAGGCCACCAAAGAGACCGGACTTTACGACGCCAAGACCTTCGAAGTCAGAGCCGTTCCGGACGCCCCTATCGAAAGGATACGTCCAGGGATGTCAGCTATTATCAAACAGAAATAAAAGATTATCAATAAAATGAACAATTGGCAAAGGATACTTTCGGTCGCCCGCAGGGAACTGAGGATAATCAGGAACCGTCCTCTTTACTTCATAGGTTCCGTCGGAGTGATCGCCTTCTGCGCCATCTTCTACCTGACATTTCTCAACCAAGGATTGCCTGACAATATTCCGATCGGAGTGGTTGACGAGGATTATTCCACCACATCCAGGAATTTCTGCCAGCAACTTGACGCCACGCAACTTGGGAAGGTCGTCCATTACGACTCATACTCAAGCGCCAGGGAAGACATGACAAGCGGGAAGATAGCCGCGGTCTGCGTCATCCCAGAAGGCATGAACGCGGACATCCAGGCTTTCAGACAGCCGAAGATAACTTTCTATGTCAACGGATTATACTTCGTTAGTGGCGCTCTCGCATGGAAAGACCTGCTCACAATGGTCAACCTGACAAGCGGAGCTGTTCAAAGAGAAGTGTTCAGGGCGAAAGGTTACAATGACGCCCAGATCATGGGGATGATCCGCCCCATCGACATAGACACCCACCAGATCGGAAACACGACGACCAACTACAACTATTATCTGAGTGGGATCCTGCTTCCGGGAACCCTTGAGATGATCGTGATCCTGGTACTTATCTATTCCCTGGGAGCAGAGCTGAAATTCGGAACCTCCAGGCACCTGATGGACACCTCAGGCCACTCGATAGTCACAGCCCTCAGCGGCAAGCTGCTGGTCTGGACACTGGTCTTCTCGGTCATCGGTTTTGTGATCATCATGCTCCTGTACCATTGGATGCACTTCCCGATAAGCGGAAGCATATTCAACATGTTCACCGCTATGTTCCTGATGATCATAGCCAGCGAGGCGGTAGCGATATTCATCCTTGAGATGCTTCCTGTGCCAAGGCTCGCGCTTAGCATAGGCGCGCTGTACAGCGTGTTGGGACTGTCCCTGTCAGGATTCACTCTTCCTCTCGAGGCCATGCCTCCCTACATCCAGGGACTCGCCGCGATGTTCCCACTGAGGCACTATTACCTGTTCTATGTCCAGGAAGTGATCTTCGGCGCAGGCTTCGCCGGATGGTGGAAAGAGGTCATTTATCTGCTTGTGTTCCTGTTTGTTCCGCTGATCGGGCTAAACAGGCTGAAAAAAGCTTATATCCATCAGAATTTCCCTAAAGAATAAGACCATGGCAAAAGAAGGATTCATAAAGACTTGGCTTCGGGACTGGTGGGACATTTTCTGCCATGGGCTCCGGCAGATTTTCTCCGATGGAGGAGTCTTGCTGATATTCTTCGTGGCTGGACTCGCCTATCCCCTTTTATATAATGTAGTGTACCTTAACGGAGTCCTTTCCGACACCCCGGTGGCGGTGGTGGATGACGCCGACTGCGCTGACAGCCGCAGGTTCATTCGGGAAATCGATGCCACAAGGGAGGTCGAAGTCGCGGCCAGATGCGTGAATATGGATGAGGCGGAAAGGCTCATGCGGGAAAGGAAAGTCAACGGTATCGTTTATTTCCCGAGAGATTTCGGAGAGAAACTGGCCAGAAACGAGACTGCCAAGTTGTCTCTCTATGCTGACATGAGCAGCTTCCTGTACTACAAGAACGCCATGATAGCCACGAACTTCGTGATGCTCCACGAAATCGGCCAGATCCAGATGGAACGGTACTCCCTTGCCGGAATGACAGAACAAGAGGCCTCGCAAACCATCAAGCCTCTGGGTTATGAGGACAACAACCCGTTCAACAGGGCTTTCAATTACAGCTTCTTCCTGATCTCGGCGATCCTGATGATCATCATCCAGCAGACCATGTTCTACGGGATGTCCCTGCTGGTCGGCACACAAAGGGAAAGGAACCATAGTTTCGCTTCCCTCCCCGACAAGCTAGAAGGGCACGGAATGGTCAGGGTAGTCCTCGGACGAGGAGGCGCCTATTGGCTTTTGTACCTGGGGATCGGATTGTACATCGCTTTCATTGTTCCAGCGATATTCGGAATACCTCAAAGGGGACAGTTCGGAGACATCTTGGCCCTGCTGCTGTTCTTCATCACCGACTGCGTGTTCTTCAGCATGACCTGGAGCACTTTGATAACAAGAAGGGAATCCGTATTCCTCCTTTTCCTGGCGATGTCGCCGATATGTCTGTTCCTCACCGGATGTTCCTGGCCAACAGTGGCTTTCCCGGGATTCTGGAAAGCGTTCTCCTACATCTTCCCGTCGACATTCGGTGTTCAAGGCTACATCAACCTAAGCACCGCCGGAGGTGACATCTCCGCCGCCGGCAGCCAGATGAGGATCATGATTCTTCAGACAATCATCTACTTCGGGGCGGCTTGCGCTTGTATATTCGCGGAGAACTGGGTGATCCGGCACAAGGAAGAGATACGGGAGCGCCGAGAAGCCCTTGCTAAAAAAGCAGGCATCGACAAGGCGGAAGATCTTAAGATAATCGCCGGGAAATAGGGTCCTGTTATAGTCCCAGTTCCTCGGCCTTGGCAAGCATCTCGGTGTTGCCGGAGACTTCAAGTTTACCGTAAATACGGTATTTATGATTACTTACAGTACGGGCGGACAGGCATAGCTTGTCCGCTATCTGTTTATCCGACAGACCTTCTTTACTAAGGGATATTATCTCCAGTTCCCTGGCACTTAAACCCTTGGTACCCAACGATTTCTTTCGGGAGATCATCAGCTCGGAGATGTAGTTGACGACCTTAGGATCCATTGGCGCGTCACCTTCGGAGAGGCTAGCGCAACGAGTCCTGATCTCCTCCTCACTCATGGTCGGCCACTTTCGGATGAAATCGAGGGTCTGGCTATCCTTGATCCCCGCGAGAGCCGGATCGTACAAGTCTTTCGCTATGACAGCGAACAGCATCTCACGGCTCCTCGCGATCTCCTCAATACTCTTGTTCTTTCTGGAGATCTGACGGTTAAGACGGACAATCTGAACAATAGCGGCCAAAGAGAGAACCAGGAATATTCCGAGGAGAAAGGCAATCGCGGTGCGTGACTTGATCTGCCGGTCCTTAAGATCGGTCTGGTACTCAGTCTGAAGATCCTGCAGGATGTCATCACCTTTCTGGCGCATGTACATCTGCATGTAGAAAGAATAGTTCTGGTGAGCTTCTGTTGCTTTAGGAATGTCCCTTTTCTTAAGGTAGAGGTTGGTCAAATGGTCATAAATCTGGTAGATCTTAAGGTAGTCTGATTCTGGAGTGTCAGCCAGCACGCGGTTGCAGAATGCTATAGCCTCATCAGTTTTGTCTCCCTGACGCAGATAACGCATACGTGTGGAAAGCGCCCGGGCTGATTGATGGCTCTTATCCAGAGACTCGGCCTTGGCGAGCCACTCCCCTGCCTTATTGTACAAATCCCTGTCAATAATGTCATTCCAGCGGTTCTTGTTGACATAAATCTCACAAAGGAAGTAACAGGCCTCAATGGAAATACCTTCCCACCCATTTGCCTCTGAGAGGTTTAACGCCTCTTCAAGATAGCCGATTCCCTCGTCATCCCTGTTCGACTCGACCGAAATCGTCGAATATGAACATATCTTTCCCTTCAACAGAAGAGCCGCGGCACGTAAAGAGTCATTTCTCTCACGGATAGCCAGTTCCTCAGCGGCATCCGCATGTTCCCACGACAAGGAATCACGGCTGGTCTGAAGGAATAGTTTCGAAAGAGTCAAATGCGACTTGGACTGGTTGATCCGATCCACATCTCCGCTCTCAGACATCTTCAACGCTTCGAACGCGAGACCGACAGCCTCGTCATAACGGGACTGGGAGATCAGCCTTTCCGCCTCCTTGAGCTGATCGGAGACACTTCGTTCTAGCCTGAACTCAATCCTTTCACTACAAGAAGAAAGAAAAAGGGCTAATAGTGCCCCAAAAAGGGCTTTTGAGTATATACTTAACCGTCTCATGAGTAATAATCCGCCCAAATATACTCATTTTATTACTCATGTTGAGTAAAATGAGTAAGATTACTCAACCAAAAAAAAACTAAAACCACGATCTTGCAGTCAGCAAAAACAGACGTTTACTCTTTGACCTTAAGAAAGGACTATTCAGTTTTACTGACCTATAAAAGACTATTCAGCTTAAAAGAAGCGGTCGTGGCGCCCGGGCCCCGACCGCTTTGGTTTATGCCGCTCAGGAAAGCCAAACTTACAGAGCGATTCCCACATGAAGACCGTAAGAAGGTCCGATGCTTAAACCGAGGAAGAGATTTGATTTCCCCCACATGTTGATGGCGACACCCGGCTGCCAGGAAAAATACCAAGAACAGCCCCCAGGCTTGCAAGGAATCCACCAGAGAGGATCGCCCGATTGGGGCGGATATTCCGTGGGGACATCACGCCCGCTCATTTTGTACACATACATCCCACCACCGATGATATCGCTGTAAAACGAAAACCTTCGTTTGTGCCCCAAAGGGATGTAATGACGATGGTACAGGTAAAAAGTCAGGCGCTGACCATCAGGATGTGACTCTGGGTCATAGATGAAGAATCGTTGCCCCCAACCGGCGCCGAGCCCGAATACCTTGTTCTGGCTGGTCCTTATGCCTCCCGTCAAATTGATCGACACGTCCATGAGCATAACATTTGCCCTCAAACTAAATTCAGGCTTCCATTCATTTCGCCCTTCGGCGGAAAGATGCGCCTTGACTCCATCAAAGTAATTGTTGATGAGGATGGTAGGACGTTCAAAATCCAGTTTTTGTGCCATAGCCTGCAAGGCGACACAAATGGAAATAAGGGTAATGATCAGATGCTTCATAATTTACTGCTTTTCAAACATGGAACGAAGATCCTGGAGAGTGGCGGATCCTTCTAAGTAGATAATAGTGATCATCCAACCTTTAAACTCCGTCTCGCGGGCCTGATAACAGAGATATCGCCGCATAATCCCAAAAGGTTTAAGTTGAATAAGGCCATAGGTCAACAACTCCCCGGTCTTTTCAGTTTCAGCTGAATCCGCCGCCACGGCATCCGCTTCCACCATGGCCGCGACTTTCCGGGCTGTTAAGGAATCGACATGAAAACGGACACTTCTATAATAATCAAGCTTGTAAGTCGCCATTCCGTCACCCCGGACTTCCGTCATGACCATCTGCCTTTCGGGAATCACCTTACCCCGGAAGACGGGATAGCAGTTGAGTCCCTTCTGGGCAAATGCCGCTCCCGAGAACAAGAGCAAAGACATCAGGCATATTATTATCTTTTTCATCGCTCGAACAGTTCTAACAAGTTGGCTTCGGCCGGAGTATTTCCAGCGAAGAAATCGGCAAGGGAAGACTCGACGGATTCCATGATCAATGTTTCGTCACTATCTTTATTGCCATAGGTATAGCGAATACAGGAGCTGTGACTCTGATTTGAAAAGGATATCCCAATGGCCGTCACAATCGCTACACTTGCGGCAGCCACAATCGAAAAGAAGCTGACTGAACGGACCTTCTTCACTTTTTTCTGACGGCCGATGGAAAGGTAGCCCAACACACCCCGCAGTTCTTGGAACGCAGGATCCTCCGTCGATGCGGCATATAATGCCAACGCCTCCTCCTCCTCATGGGAAGTTTCCGCGTCAAAATAACGCCGCATCAGTTCCAAGTATTTCTCTTTTTCATTCATGGCTCATACTGTTTCTAAGTGTTTTCCTCGCTCTGGAGAGTTGCATCCTCACCGCCGCTGGCTCCATCTTAAGTTCTTTGGCAATATCCTCCAACGTTCTTCCTCCGTACTCCTTCTCTTCCAAAATGTATTTTTGTGTCGATGTCAACTCATTGTCAATCTTCATCTTAA
>ONUG01000104.1 GCA_900320965.1 uncultured Bacteroidales bacterium
TACCTCCACCGAAAACCTTCAACAGGACTCTAAATCTTAAATATTTAATAGTGAAGCGTTTTCTTATGAAGGTGAGTTTGTACTATGAGTACAAGGCTCCCAAACTTGTCAAAGTGAAAGCGTACCAGCGCATTCGCAACGGCAAGGTCGAGATAGTCCGCTCCCATTACCGTAACGTTGAGGGACGTTTGGTAATTAGGAACGAACTGCGCCGATAAGGTGCTGCTGACTCTACCTGCTGCTTAGGGAGGACTTCGGTCCTCCTTTTTTTTCTGTGCCCTTGGGCCCTTCTATTGACTGAGGGGAACGCCCCTCAGACTCCCTGTACTCGCTTCGCTCGGACTGAGCGGATACTTAGTTAACGGGAGAATGGATCCCCGGAGGGGGATTGGGACACTATCCAGCGTAAAGCGTTTATAATTAACAGGTTCTGCGTGGGGTCGGAGAACGTTTCATCTCCGTGTCCCATGTTGATGTAGACCATCCTGAACTTGGTGTTGGTCCAGACCACTGGAAAGTCCCCGCCATAAACCACGTCTTTCAAGCCCATTGGGAAATTCTCTTCCGCCAGGCTTGCGAGGATCCTCAGGTCAGGATTGGAACGAGGATCAGGATTCCATTGATAGTACTCAGACGAGGGTGCGACGTAGCGTTTAGGAAGATTCTTTGTGACCGGATGTCCCGATCCTTCAACTTCGACCAGGGCCGGCTGTGGCGGCCAGGTGTTGCACAGGAAGCTGACTCCGCCCAGAAATCTCTGGAACCAGTCCCATCCGGTCGAGGCGTCGTTGTACCCGGCGGCGTGGAACCCCAGCCATCCGCCTCCGTTTTCCATGTATTTCTGGAAACGTTCACGGTCGTTTTTTCCCCAAGGTATGACATCCGGCATGATGACGATGTCGTAGGAGTCAAGGTCTGGAAACTTGTCCTTGGACACGTCCAGGATCCACCCGTCTCCTACCGTGAGTTTCTTGAAAAACCCGACAGCCTGGGACGCGAACTCGCGGTGGGCTTCTTCGACATTGTCAGAATAGAATAGGAGAGCTTTGAAACGCTTCTGCTTTCCAGCATAGCTTGCCTTGCGTACTTTCTGGGCGGAGACGAATTTTTTAGGAATCAGCTCCGCGGCGATAGTCCTGATCAGATCGCCTTCCTGATTGTCGCAAGAATACTCCCAGTACATGCCTCCGAGAAGATCTTTGTCTTTAATGTACCGGCACTTCTCGGTAATAGAGCGGACATCGTCGTAGCCAAGAACCGGTTTCCCTTCAGAATCGGCATAGTAAGGGACCCGGGCAATCTCATCCCATTCCTTAGTGAGTCCCTCTTTGGGTGGATTCATGTCTTTGAAGTCGACATAGTCAGGGTAGTTGACCTTGTCTCCATGGCCGTACAAGGGCATACCAAGGGTGAGTTTCTCTCTTGGTATGCCGGCATCCAGATGGTTCTGGATTGCCCTGTCGACGCTTCCTCTGGCGAAGGGGGAAGTGTTCCCGGACTCATCCTGTCGGTAGAGTGCGGCATTGTGCCTTGGAGGACGTCCCATGTCGTAGGCCATCACATTGATGAAGTCCATGTGTGGCAGAACATCCGGGAAATCCACGAACTTCGCGTTACTCGGCGAAGCCATAGTCAAGAGTTTCGAGGGGCCTATCGCGGTTCGTATCTCCTTGATCAGCAGCGTGTAATTCTTTGTGTCGTCGGGAGAGGAAGATATTCCCGCCGATGAACTTGTGGGATACTCCCAATCCATGTCGATCCCGTCCAGGTTGAATTCGTCCACGATTCGGGAACAGTCCAGGGCGAAAGCCTTGCGGTTATTCTCAGTGGCTGCCATCTCGCTGAACCGGCCGCTTCCCCATCCGCCGATAGAAAGGCAAACCTTAAGATCCGGAGCCTCCAGTTTTAGCGCCGTGATGCTACGGAGCCTGGGCTCATTGTCAATCCTGACTCCGTCAAAGGTGTCATTGACATGTCCGAACGCATAATTGATGTGGGTGACGAGAGAAGGGTCGGGCATTACATCTGACCATGAAGTCACATAGGCGACAACGATTCTGGCCGGTTCTTTGGAATGGTTTTGTGCCAGGGAGACACCGCAGCCAAGGAGGGTCATTGAGACAATGGCGCATAGGAGCGTTTTATTCATATTAAAGCGTATTGAGTGATCGTAGTCAAATATACATAAAAAAAGAGACCGGAAATAATGTTCCGGTCTCCTTTTTCGGATTTATGATTGTATGTCTCTACATCGCGGCGATCAGCTCGTCATTGGAGACAGCGTCGGCTCCGTAGCAGGTCTTCAGGTAAGCGAGACCGTTCTGGTAATCCTCTTCTGTGAAGGAATCCATGCACTCCTTGGCGGCGACGACATCGTAGCCGAGGCAGAAAGCGTCGGCAGAGGTGTGGCGCACACACATGTGGGCGTGGAGTCCGGTCATTATGACGGTCTTGACACCAAGCTCTTTGAGGAGGATGTCAAGGTCGGTCTGGAAGAATCCGCTATAGCGCCTCTTCGGGACGACAAAATCTTTCTCCTGGGGAGTCAACTCAGGGATGACCTCCGCTCCGGGAGTACCGGCGATGGCGTGGTCTCCCCAGATCAGGAGCTCGCGGTCGATGACCGGGATATGACGGTCGTTGCAGTAGATCACGGGAACTCCTTTCTCGCGCGCTGCCTCAAGGAGGCGAGCGGTGGCAGGAACGATAGCTCTGGCGCGGTCGCAGCCGAGGGCGCCGGTCACGAAGTCGTTGAGCATGTCAACGACAAGGATGGCAGGATGATTCAGTTTTTCCATTTTTTAGATGTGGTATTTATCAAACCGTTAGACTAGAAAGCAAATACTATTCCAAAGACTTTAGCAGGGCTTTTGCGCTGTTGACCAGCTCTGCGGCCTGGGCATCAGTAGACTTCTCCCAATCGAAGTCGAGGATCTGCTGGAGCTTGGCATTCAGGAGCAGGTCTTTCTTGGGATCAAGACCTTCCCTTAGTATGCGGATCTTCTCGTTGTCCTGGATGCCTTCGATCAGGCGCTGGGAAGCGATGCTCGGGCCATCAGGATAGACAAGGTAGCAGTCTCCGGCCCTCCAGGTGCGGAAACGGGAATCCACACAAGGATTCTTAACCCAGCTGTTGTAGGCCCAGCGCAGGTAGCCGCTGTAGCCAGTGGCCGCCGCGTACCAGCCCAGGAAAGCGGACTCGGCGGGAGCGGAATCGGTGAACGTGTTGGGCCTCTGGGGGCTGCAGCAGGTGTAGAAAGTAACTTTCTTGCCCATTCCCACGTGGCTGGCGACCTGCTCGGGTGTCATCTGGACTGGAAGTCCTGGGCGCAGGGCGAAACTGATGTCATACATCCTTTCGGCGACCTCCGGGCCATAATAATTGATAGCGCCCTCGATCTTGTAATCCTTGTCGGCTTTGTGGATGATTGCGTAGGCATGCTCAAGGAGATCCTTGGGACGTTCGTCCATCGCTATGCAAGTCTTTTCAAACCAGCCTTTTGCCCTCAGATGCTTGGCAAAGTCCGTGAGGAAGGGGAGCAGATAATCCTCATATTCCTTTGAGCCCGGCTCCATCCTTTTCGCCACGGAGAAGTTCGCCGCAGCGTCGAAATACTCGAATGTGAGGTGCCAAGGAAGGACCGAATAGCAGTCGATCTGTCCGGTGATCCCACAGCTGAACATGAACTCGACCCACTTGTCGAAGACGGTGTAGTCGTATTTCCAGGATCCGTCGATTCCCTTGAATTTTCCGATCATGCTTTCGAATGGATCCTCAGTCTGCTTGTTCCATGGATATTGGATGATGCTGGCCGTGACGACTTTTTCTCCCATCGAGGCAAGATATTCCATGATCGGGCGCATCGCGTCGAAATGCTCCTTGCTCCAGAGCGGGACATCGAAGTAACGGGCCACGGCATAAGGGTTCTGCCAGAGATCGAGGTGGAACTTCCAGTCCTTTGGCTCCGGAAGGACACGCTTGCTGACCTCCAGGGTGTAGGGGACGGTGATCGCTTTCCCGTCCGCCTTGGCGGTTATGGTGCCTTTGTATTTTCCGGGGACTGCGTCACGGGGAATATTCACAGTGAACCACACCGGGCGGACAGTCTTGGCCTCAACAGCCATCTTGCCGGCTTTCACAAGGCGGTCGGCAGCCAGGACAGAGTCGCCCTGAAACTCGACCTCTCCCATCACGTAGGTGGCGAAATACTTGTCCACCGCCGAAGAGGGGATGACATTCTTCCCTGACTTGAGGTCGCTGGAGAACACCTCGAAAGCATCCACGGCCTCTGGAGCCACAAGTACGGCCTGGGCATTTACTTTCTCGCCTCTCCATCCGTAGAGGGAAAGGGTCTTGGCTAGCGAAGGAACGGCGTCCTTTTTATACCTGAGATCAATTGATCCCCAACCGAAGGTGGTGGTTTTCACATTGTTCCAGACTTCCGGGGAAGTAGGGTGGGGATCCCTCAACTCAACAACCGCCTTTTGCTGGCCGGACAGCAATGAGCCTGCGGATAACAGGCATGCCATGAACAAGACAAATTTTTTCATATCTGTAAATGTAACTAATTATTTCTTACGTAGTTTCTCCTTTGCCTCATTGATCAACGCGTTCTCCTCTGTGTAGTCGATTAGCTCGTCGTAAGGTTTCCCTACTCCTAGCTTCTCGTCCCAGATCTTGGAAGCTTCCACCGACTTGATGCAGGCCGCGTATTTCCCGGCCTTGAGTTCCTCCCTGGCCTTGCCGAGGCATGCTTTCCTGTAGATGTAGTGGCCTTTATGCGCTCCCTCTTTCGGCATGACTCTGAGTTTGGAGAGGATCTTCAGGGATTTTGAATATTCCCCGGCATCGCAAAGAGCCTCGGCGTAGGCAAGCCCGAATTCAAACTTGTCCGGGAACAACTTGAAATACTTCTCTCCGGTCGAGCATGCGCTGTCCCAATCGGATTGGGCCATGTAGTGGTCCACGAGGGCCTTTCCCGTGCGCCAGTCTTTGGACAGGGACTCGGCTTTCTTGAGGTCGGACAGTTTGGCTTGACCAGACTCCAGTGTGGCTCTTGTGAGGTAGAAAGGATAATGGTCGGGAGTGTCTCCGCAATCATCCAGCAGATTCTTTGCCGCGTCTTTGGAGCCGTGACGCCAGAGTATGAGAGCTTTGTAGTAGTTGAGCTTCCATGACGCTCCATGCTCTGATTTGGCTGAAGTGGCAGAGGCCCAGTCGAACACTTTAAGCATCTCAGGCCTGAACGGGAAAACGAATTCCGGCGAGGCCGCTTCGGCTTCTTTAAGAAGAACCGCAGCTTTGGAGGAGTCGCCCTTGAGGGAAGAAATGTAAGCTCCAAGGTATTTGGCGCTAGGATAATCAGTCATTCCGGACAGCAGGGAGGCTTCTTCGAGCAGGCCGCTGTCAAGGTACCAGAGGGCTGTCTCAAGAAGAGTCTCATGTGGGAGCTCACATTTGAGAGTTCCAGTGAAAGTCTCCGGGGAACCTTCCAGAAGGGCCCTCTCGAAATTGAAGAACGGGAAAAGGGTCAGATCTTCCGAGTTTTCCTTCAGGATCTTCTCGCAAGAGGCTTTGTCTCCAAGATGCCTGTACGCTGCCAGTTTTGCCACCGTGGCCATCGGGCTTGCGCTTTTTGAGGAATATGTCAGGGCGAGATTCCAGTTTTTATCCGCCAGGGCAGTCCTGGCGAGTTCGGTGTAGGCCGCTTCCTGCCAGGCTGATGTGTAGGTGGCGAGAGAAAAACCGTCCTTTGCCTCCACCGTCTTTCCAAGGGCCCTGGCCGCAAGGGCATAGAGGTAGTTGGCCTCTCCGTCGTAAGTGTTGATCCTCAGCGCTTTCCGGGCATATTCGAAGGCTTCTTCGTACATTCCGCAGTGCAAGCAGAAAGAGGCCATGCCCCTGAGCGCCGGGGCGTTCCATTTGTCGATGGCAAGACTCTTAAGGTACTCCTCCCTGGCCTCGTCGTAATGCCGGACGTTCATCAGCTGGTCACCTCTGAGGCAATGCCCGTGGGCGGTGTCCCAGTCAAAATCCTCGGGCATGGTGTCCGGCCGGTTGGTCTTTCTCGAAGCTGGATCCTCATCATAGACTAGCTCATTGTCTCCAACAGTGACTTTGATGAAGCCCTCGCCAATCCCTTGAAGGGACTTTGTCCAAGGTTTGAGGACTGAGAAAGAAACCTCTTCCGAGAAGATGGTATTACCGTCGCAAGTTGCTGTAACTCTTTTGGTTCCACTCTCGACGGGGGAGATCATCAGTGTCGCGTTCCCCCCTGTGGTGCGGCTAAGGGTAAGAGCTCCGAATCGGCTTGCCATCTGGTAGGCTCCAATCTGTTCGACAGGGAACCAGTACTCTGTCCATTCGTCCTCAGCCGCCGGAGCGATGGAGTTGTGTTTGAAAGGAGTAAGGATGCTCTCAATCTGCGATGGCTGGTTGAACATTCTTCCGGCCTGCATCTCGACGTATTGCCCGTCAGAGTCTGTCAGCAGGTCTTCCCAGATTCCTCCCTGTCGGGACTGGCTCCAGCAGAAGAATTTCCGGCCGAGTTTCTCGTCCGGTCTGGCGACATGGGCGTACCCGAACTCGTCATCATGCCAATAGGCCCCGAAATACTCGGCGTATTCTCCGATAATATGGTAGGATTTGTCCGCTCCGAAAGCGTTCTGGGAGAACCACGAAAGATCCCTGCCCTGCGGATCCTCCGGAAAGGAGTGGGAATCGCCGGGATGGCCGATATAGCGGTCTCCGGGCATGCGGAGCTGGAGGTTCCCACCGGCTTTGAAAGCGGCGTTCATCCAGTTGTAATATGGCTGGTCAAGGGGCGAGGTGTTGATGTACCTGGCTGTGGTCATGAAATAGGCCTTGTCTGAAGGAACATTGATCTCGACAGTCCACCAGGTCCTTGTCAGAAGCTCGAAGGAAGCGATCAGGCAACTGACGCTACCGTCGCTGTTCTCCCTTGTCATGTAGTCAACCGGGGTGGCTGTGGAGGGGATATGACCGATAATCCCGAAGTTGAACTCTATGCCTCCGGAGGTCCAGGCTCCTCGCATGGCGATGTCCCTGAACTTCACCACATGGTTGTAATAGACGAACTCCAGGCCCCTGGTCTTGTCAATCGCACCCCAGACTTTGCCACCGATCTCAGGGAACACGGTGACACTGATCCAGTCGTTCTCCATCACGACAGTCTTCCACTCCTTTTGTTTTCCGACGGACTCGTAGCCGTCGAACCTGAAATAGGGGTATTGGAGCAAATCGGGATTCGCGACCGGATTGGGGTCAGAGAACCCGTAGGTCAACATCGAAGTCTTGCCTTCGGTCAAAGTGGCTTTTTGGGGAGAGGCTGTCGCCAACGTCGGGATAGCCAGCAATAATGACAATAAAATAAACTTTCTCATAGAATTAGATAAACATTACTTCACGCCCATGGAAGAGGAATCCTCCGGCTACGAGGTATTCCCTGCAGGTGGCGGAGAACTGGTCCTCAACAGAGATGTGCTCGTGACCGGCAAGTATACATTTGAGGAGAGGCTCCTTTTTCAGATAAGCTATGAACTCATTTGTGGTTTTGTCTTCCTGCTGCTTCAGGTAATCTCCGGTCGCAGGTGGAAGCTTCCCGTCTGTCATCGGCCCATCGGTCTTCCAGAATCGGCAAGTGGCTCTCCAGATGTTTTCGGTGAAGAATGGCACATGCATGCACAGCACAATCGGAAGCCCTTTCTTCACTTCTTTCTTGAACTGCCGGACCTGTTCCTTGGTCACATAACCAAACACATCGTCCAGAGTCACGAAGTTGACATCGTTCACAACCTGGGAATGAAGCGAGATGTCGAAAGGATAGACCTTCTTCAGTTGGCGCCGGGTGCCGTCTTTGTATTTCTCATTGGCATAGGAGTCCTTCCATTTCTCGTGGATGAACTCATGATTCCCTAGCGAGCCGAACATCTTGTCTCCGAAGTATTTCCTTACCAGATCGAAATTAGCTTCGCTTTGGTAGTCGATAAGGTCTCCGGTGTGGACGATGTAATCTCCGCCAAACGTCCTGGTCCGGGTCTCTTTCTGACCCCATTTCCACTCATCCTCTCCAGCATAGGTCGCTGACAGGTGGCTGTCCGACAAGTGCAGAACGGAGAACGGTTTTTTTAATCCGATCTTGACGGTAGCGTAACTAAGCGAAAGCCGCTCGTAGCGTCCCCTTTTGGGGAATTCCGCGGGTCTGTCTTCAGCAAGTGCAGGCAGTTGGGAGGTCGCGATCAGTGCTCCTGCTCCAGCCATGCTCTTGATGAAATATCTTCTGTCCATATTGTGTTTTTATGATTATTTCGCGACAGTACAAACACTTTTTGAACATGCGTTATTCGAAGAATAGGAAAGTGACGGAATGTGCTGGTATCGAGACTGTTCCGTCTTTGTTCACGGGAAGGGCAGTGTCGTATGGCTTGACATGCTCGTCTCCGATGTCGTTGTAGTCCAACGCTGAATTGCCGGAGAGGATCCTGGCGGAGACCTTCTTCGGGGCCTTCACGCCCATTCCCTTGAAGTCAAGAGTGAGAGGGACGGCTTTCTCGGGGTGCTTGTTGGAGACTGAGCAGACATATTTCTTCCCTTCCTTGTCGGAGGTCAGAAGGATGTCTAGGACTCCGGTCGAGCTGTCTCCATCAGAAAGATCCTCCACTATGTTGGCGGTGGGGACGACGTACGGGAGCAAGTCGTTGGAATACATCTTCATCGTGTAGAAGTGAGTCCTGCGGACTATTCCCTCAGGATGGACGAATATCGGTCCCCTGGTGTTGGTGATAGGGGAGATGCAGGCGATGTCCACATGATCCGAATGGCGGAGGCAGGTGTTGAGGAAGCAAGCGGAGAAGATGGCGTCCGCCATGGTGTAGGTGTAGGCGAAGTCGTTCTCCCGGCGGGCAGCATAGTCATATCCTTTTTTAAGTTCGGCTATTCCGGGATGGTACCAACCCCTCAGGTTCCACTCGTCAAATGCGATCTTGATCCTGTCCCCGTAACCGGCCTCATCGAGGATGCTGATTGTCTTGCTGATCTCCGTTTCCGGATTGTCGGTCCTCATCATGCACTGGAGGTAGGTGTTTGGATCCTTGCTTATGTCGTGCCACACCCAGTAGCCATGGATGGAGACATAGTCCAGCAGGTATCCGGCTTTTTTCAGCAGCGGATAAGTCCAATCGCGGTTGGGAGTCGCGGCGGCGAAAAGATTTATGTTCTTGTCGGCGCTTAGCATCAGTTTGGCACTCTCGGTCACCAGCGGGCACCACTCGTCGATGCTCTTCTCGCCGAGCTCATGCCTTCCCCAGTTCTCGTTACCGATGCTCCAATATTTCACATTGAAAGGCTCCGGATGGCCGTTCTCGGCCCTCTGGCGGGCGAATTTGCCTTTGGTCTGGTTGCAATATTCCACCCAGTCGCTCATCTCCTCCATCGTGCCGGTGCCGGCGTTGGTGCAGATGAAAGGCTCGCAGCCTACCTTGCGGCACCACTTGATGAACTCGTCGGTGCCGAAAGTGTTCGGATCCTCGACCTGCCATGCCTTGTCCCAGACGGCCTGGCGGTTCGGACCCACCGCGTCTTTCCAGTGGTAGGCCGACACGAAACATCCTCCCGGCCATCTCACGATCGGGACCTTGAGCTCCTTTACCGCCTCGATCACATCCTTGCGGAACCCATCCTCGTCAGCTAGAGGACTCCCGGGGCAGAAGACTCCGCCATAGACCTGGTTGTCGAAATGCTCCAGAAAGGCCCCGAATATCATGGGGTTATACTCCTGTCGCTCTTCCGAGGACTTGACCCTGAAGGAGTTTTGGGCGTGAAGGCCGGTGCCCAAAAGGCTGACACTTATAGCCAGGGCCAAAGCCAATCCGTTGTGAATCATTCGCTTCATATCTTCTTATTTCTCAATTAATATCATCCATCCTTTCTTGCTCTCCACCGGAATCGTCACGCTCCCTGTCATCCTGAGCGGAGCGAAGGATCTCCCCTCCTGAAAATTCTGAATCTCCGGAGCGGAGACTTTGGCCGTCGCCGGATCCATTCCCAGATTCTTCCAGTTGACTCCCAGAGTGATAGTCTTATCCTTCGCGGAGAAATTACCTATGGAGACAATGACCTTGTCGTCTTTGATGTAAGCCGTTGCCTTGACTTCCGGATCAGAGGTCCAGACCGGGCAATCGGGATCCCAGTAGCCGACCATCCTGGCGTCTTTGATGCCGATCGCGTCCCAGAACTTCCACATCGGAACCGGAGACTTATTACCATCTGTCCATGACCAGGAGTGCCTGGCTGTCGTGGCGTAAACCATTCCAAGATAACGGTTTCCGCCGTCCTGCAGCATCTCGCTCATCACTCCGAAAGGAATCCCGGAGAAGGTGACCAGCCACTGGTCAGGAGTCATCTTGTCATATTCAAAACTTTCTCCGAACCAAAGCCTGTCGATGTAGGGGAAGAACTCCGTGTACTGGTTGGCCGGACCCTTGGAGTACCATGTGTTGGAGTGGAGGTCGATAAGGGACCCGTCATGGTATCTGTCTAGAATCTTGCGTATCCTTTTGATGGTGGTCCTATCGCAGGAGACATCGTCCATGTAGAGCCCGTCCAGCCCGTAATTCTCTTCCATCCAGCGCAATCCCTCAAGGAAGTAGTTGATGTAGCGGGACTCGCTCACGAGATGTATCGCGGCGTCAGAATCCCAGGGGCTGAAGCTGTTCAAAGGAGTGTACCATTGAGGGACATAATCCTCTATCAGGTGCTCGCACAGCCAGGCGTTCCCTTCACCATGTCCTTCCCGCATGATCTCGTGACCCAGGCTGTGAAGAGCGTAGATCTCCTCGCAGTGGGATGACAGTTCCCTCATGGTGTAGTACAACTTGACCTTACGGCCTTGCTCGTGCTCATGATTGATGAAAGAGATCAAGGAGTCACGTACGATGAATGGATAGTTGATGTAGGGGTTGAGGTGTTGGGCGTGATGGATGTTCGCTATGTTGGCCCCGTCTTCGGCGGCCTTGTCGAAGTCCTTTGGATTCGCATGGAAGAACTTCATGGAGAACTGTTTGGCGGGGTCGACCGGTTTTGCCGGTGTGATGGTCAGGTTGAACTCAAAATTGACAGGTTCTTTCCCGATCGTTCTTTTTCCGGTCGAGGCCACGACTGTGGCTTCCTTCCCTTTGGCCCCGGAGACAGAGACATATCCCTGTCCTGAGTTGCTCCAGACCGGGGTCGGCTCAGGATTATAGGCGAACAGGAGAGGACCATGGTAAGTCCCTCCCCGGAACTCGGTGTGAAGTCCTGCCTTCACTCCTCCCATCCAATAACTGTCGAATGGACCTTCCCATCTCCAAAGGTGCTTGATGGGGCGATAGCCCCCGTCAAATCCCGCTCCCATGAAATATTCAGAAGAATAAGGCGTGTAGGCCGTTACAAGTCTCACATCATTGACTTCGAGATCTTTGTCCGAAGAGACGTTGATGTCGAAATGAAGATGGCCGTCAAACTCCATATTGCCATCCATGACGATTCCGAGTCCGTCCTTAGAGGATGACGCGGTCCACCTGACGATACCGCTGGCATCTTTGTGGATGTCAAGATTATCCGCCTGGAACTCGATGTCTCCGGATTTTGTGGAGATGACAAGTCTCTGCGGAGCGGACAAGACGTCTATTCCATTGACGTTGACGCTCTGGACCATGCCGTTGGAGCCGACTTTAACGATCTTGTCCGTGGCGGTAACTTTGTCGCCATCCAGCTTGATCTCATCGAAGGGACCTACGACCTCGTCGTCCAGGGCTATCGTGGAGTTGAGCCAGCGTAGCCTCGCATGGCGCCAGACTTCGGAATCTCCTTTGTCCTCAAGGACTTTGGAGGAAACCTTTATCTCTAGTGGAATGGTTTGAGGATCAGTTCCTTCCGCTGATATGACCGCATTTCCCTTGTATGTGCCGGGCTTGGCGTCAAGGGGGATCTGGACTCCGCACCAGAGTGCTTGTATCCTGTCTTTGGGAACGTCGACGGTGAATTCCAGATGGCTTCCGTCATAAGAGGTTCCTTCCAGGTTAAAGCAAGTCATCTGGTCGGTTCCTATGACGCTTTTCCCGTTGCTGAGTTCGGATAAGGACACCCTCACATTCTTCAGTTCTTTCCCCACGGCCCAGACTCCGAACTGCCAGCAGTAGTACTCGTTCCTCATCGCATATCCCTTAAACAGATTTTTGGGCCCGTCTTTCCAACGGTAAGGAAGATCCCTGCGCAATTGGATCGGGAAAGCCCTGTCTTCTGGGAACACGACCATGTCTTTGCCGGCGGCCGCCTTGATGGCCTCTGTCTCCTCTTTTGTGGCTATCAGGCCCATCGGGGTCCAGAAATGGAAGCGTTTGGCGCTCTCGAAGCGCTCCACGGTCGCCTTGGGCAATCCGTCTTCCTTGCCTTCAATCCGGCTCAACCATTCTTTGTCGGCATTGTAGACGGCCGGCAGGTAGTTGGAGACATTATTGAAGCCTCCCTCCCAAATGAACGGGAGATAGTAGATGTAATACTTTCCGGCTCCGGCGGATGGCCTGAATATGATACGGCCTTTTTCCGAAGTCAGGACTGGAACCGTGACATCGGTTATCTCGTTGTCTTCGCTGTCTGTCACCAGTACCCTGTAGTCATCCGGATAAAGGTCGGGCCTTCTCCAGGGAAGATCCGCAACAACTCCTTCAGAAGAAGCGTCTTCCACTGTGACAACGGCCCTATGGTTGCCTCGTTTGTCGATGGTCCAGGTTGAGTCCGCTATGACGAAAGGAATCCCGTCGGGAGCGAAAGACTCGTAGCGACTCTCTCCGTCCGGATAGGATTCGGACGGTTGGGAACAGCCGGATGCAAGTAAGGCAAATAGGCCTGGGACCAGAGTGAAAAGCGAGAGAATTCTATTCATATTCAATATTCTATTCTGACCGGGCCGAGGAGTCCTGAGTCGTGAAGCTGACTTCCTGCGGCGGGACCGGCTATCGTCCAGGTCTTTCTTTGCGCCTCGGGCAATGACGCATCGTAGACCAGGCGATTGTACCATGTTCCGGTCACATCGACTGTCAGGGTGTTCTCGCCCTCTTTGACCAGATTGCTGATATTCAATGAATAAGGCTCGGTCCAAAGGACTCCGGCGCTTTGGCCGTTGACCTTGACATCAGCGATGAAATCTACTTTTCCGAGATCAAGGGTTCGTTCTTTGCCTAGTTGCTCTTTGCCTATGGTGAAAGTTGTCTGGTAGGTCGCTGTACCGGAGAAAGCCTTGCCTTCCTCACCGAGCGGAAGGTCTTTCCAAGGTTTCAGCTCGTCAATAGTGAGAGGCTCTTGCGGGGCGCCCCATCCTTCAGGGAAGCTGACATTCCATTCCTTGATGGCGATCTTGCCTGTGGAAGGTTTAGGAGCGAAAGCCTTCTCCTTAACGCTCGGAGATGAGGCTCCATTGCGGAACACGATGAATCCGCTCTCTGCCTTAGCGAGGTCGAGGAGTATTTTTTTCATCCTTCCCCAGCCCTTGGCTTTCAGCGACTTGACGGTCCCGCTGACGGGATCCCACCATTCGGCTTTGCCTTTGCCTTCGAGACGGATTGTACCCTTGAAGGATTCTCCTGCGGGAGCTCCGATGTAGTACCAGCGCGCTCCATCGATTCTCCTTTCGGACCACATGATCTCAGCGCCGCCGTCATCAAGGTGAGGTTTCAGGCCGAAAGCCTTGAGGGCTTCGCCAAGGTCCATCCCGACCGCGAGTCGGCCATTGCCGATCTTATTGACCTTGCCGGAGGAGGTTCCTCCCCAGAGGTCCTCAACAACTTTTGCCAGGCGGTCCGCCTCGCCCTCCTTGAGGGTCGCTACTCCGACAGGAGCGTTTGCGATCACCTTGGCTCCAGCGTTCACAAGTTCAGCTATCTTCTGGACAGTCTCAGGGAGCATCCTCTCGTTCTCAGGGATCCAAAGAACTTCATATTCAATACCTTCCGGAGTGACAATCTTTCCGTCCTTGACACTCAGGCGGGTGAGTAGGGCGTCCGGGTTGCAATAGTCATAATTGAATCCGGCGGGGAAACGTATTTCTCCGCTCTGGCGCT
>ONUG01000230.1 GCA_900320965.1 uncultured Bacteroidales bacterium
GATGGTTATCGAACTCTGGCAAAGCGCCGCCATACCGATGAAACTACCGACTTCAATCATGTCGGGAAGAATCTTGTGCGACGCACTGTGGAGGCTCGACACCCCGGTTATAGTCAAAAGATTGGAGCCTATTCCATCAATCTTCGCTCCCATCGCGGAGAGCATCTTTGAAAGTTGTTGGATATAAGGCTCGCAGGCGGCGTTGTAGATGACCGTCTTGCCTTCCGCTAGGCAAGCCGCCATAAGGATATTGGCGGTACCCGTTACAGATGCCTCGTCGAGAAGCATATACTTGCCAGTCAAGTGTTTCCCTTCGGGAAGGCTCAATTTATAAGCCCTCTTGTCGGTGTCGTAAGAGAGGTCGGCACCGAGTCCCATGAGCCCGGATATATGGGTGTCCACCCTTCTGCGGCCGATCTTGTCCCCACCCGGTTTCGGGAACCAGACATGTCCCAGACGGGCCAGGAGCGGTCCTGCCACCATCACGGAACCTCTCAATGTGGAGCACATCCTGACGAACTCCGCACTCTCGATAAAATCCACATTCAGTTTCTCAGCCTTGAAGGAATATTCTCCTTCAGCTTTACGCACAACCTCGACTCCCATCATCTGGAGAAGCGAGATAAGGTTCTTGACATCAAGGATTTCCGGAACATTGGACATCTGGATTTCCTCTGAAGTCAGAAGGACCGCGCTGATAACTTCCAGCGCTTCGTTCTTGGCTCCCTGGGGGACGATAGTCCCACTCAATTTATGACCACCTTCGATTACGAATGAACTCATGGTTATTTGTTTTAGACATATTCAACTTCCCGTTCGAGATTAGCCCCGAACTTCTCTTTCACTGAAGCCTGGACCCGCGCGGCCAGACTCACGACATCTTCCGGAGAGGCCTCCCCGCTGCGGTTGACTATAACAAGAGGCTGCTTCTCATAGACGGCCGCACCGCCATTTGCTCTTCCTTTCCAACCGCATTTGTCGATGAGCCATGCGGCTGGGACTTTGACCAGTCCCTCCCCCACATCGAAATGCGGTACGGGGCCAAGGCCCTCAGTTTCAGCAATATTCCTAATGCTTTCAAAGATTTCCTTGCTGACATAGGGATTCCGAAAGAAACTGCCGGCGCTGCCGAGGTCAGCCACGTCGGGGAGCTTTGTCTTGCGGATGGCGGTGACAGTCTCCCTGACCATCGCGGGAGTCAACTTTTCCAGGGCTCCGGCACCGAAACGCTCAATGACAGCCTCCCGGACATGCCCGTAATCAAGGACCGGATCGGGAGTCTCAGAAACCTTGAAGATGACACCGGTGACAATATACCTGCCTTTCCATTCCTTCTTGAATATCGAGTCCCGGTAAGCGTAGCGGCAGTCAGCGGCAGGGATGCTGATGGCGGCCGCGTCACGGGTGTCCACGCATTCCACAGAGGAGATCAGCTCGCAGACTTCCCTTCCGTAGGCTCCGATGTTCTGGACAGCGGATGCCCCTACCTCTCCGGGAATATACGACAGGTTTTCCGGTCCCCAGAGGTCATTGTCAGCGCACCAGGCGCAGAAATCGTCCCAGACGACACCTGCGCCGGCATAGACCCTGCCAGAGTCCAGCTTCTTGATTCCTTTGATTGTCCCGTGGAGCACTGTCCCAGGGAAGTCCTTGGTAAACAGCAGATTGCTTCCTCCGCCAATCGGGAAAAGAGGCCTCGGCAGCGACGGATCCGACAAAGCGTCCCGCAGTTCCTCGACATTATCGTATTCAACCAGACAACGGCACCTCACCCTCATCCTGAAAGTGTTCATGCCACCAAGATCTATGTCCCAGGATATCTTCATATTCCAAATTTACATAAAATCTTTAGAATATCGGCATTTGACTCAACACCAAAAAGCCAAACTGATTATTTGCGGGGGTATAATGGATACAGCAATCAACTCTGTTATGCACTCCACAACATGACCGCCCTGAATTCCCGGCCAACAGAGATGCAGGCCGAGATCTTTGAGCTTTTGTTTAATTCGGCGGAAACCGCTTAATTCACACCGGAAGAGAAGATTAAAATCGAGCACAATATGACTACAGACAGGGACATCCGTAACCAGATCGCTTTCAGCCGAGAGGAATGGTTTGTCAAGGGATGCGCCGAGGGTAAAGCCGAAGTAGCCAAGGCTTTAGAGAAGTTAGGAATCGATGCCGACATCATCCGCAAAGCAACCGGCGCATCGTCGTAATGGATTGGGCGGAGTTTTA
>ONUG01000181.1 GCA_900320965.1 uncultured Bacteroidales bacterium
TGGGCATCTACATCTTCATGATTCCAATCCCTGTGCCCGGATATATCTTCGCCCCATTGTACCTGCTGTATTGCTGGTACATGGCGAAAAGGAATATGGACAACATCGGCCACACCGCCCACTTCTGGGGAGCCGTCTACGGACTGGTCTTCCCTTTGCTGTGCAAACCAGTAATATTCAATCATTTCCTGGCACAGCTCGGACTTTAATTCGCTTACAGACAAATGGAATACCTGTCAAAACAACGATACGATGAGATTTCAGCCGAGCTGAAACATCTGATCAACGAGGTTTACCCCAAGGTGACGGAAGACCTTGCGGAGGCCAGCTCACAAGGGGACCGGAGCGACAACGCCGGATACCGTGAAGCAAGACGGATACAGGCTAAGACGATCAGCCGGATCCGTTTCCTTCAGAAAATCCTGGAATATTCACGGGTTATTGACCCCGAGGTCCTGCCCAAAGACAGGGTAAGCCTACTGAGCAAGGTCGAATTCACCAACCTGGCCACAAATACGCACATGAAATTCGAGATTGTCAGCCCGCATGAGATGAATCTTGAGGCTGGAAAGATTTCGCTTAAATCCCCTATCGGCGCCGCCTTGATGGGCAAGAAGGTCGGTGAGATCGCCGAGGCCAAGGTCCCCTCAGGGACCTTGCGCCTCCGAATCGAAAGCATTAATGCTTCCCAGTGAATTTCCCGGCAAACAAGACAACCCCTGTGCTGGATTCCGTGATGAGATAAAGGAAAGGCTTGTCGGCATGGAAAACGATATGCTGTCCGGGAGCGGCCGCAGTTTCCATTCCGGCAAACGAGACCGCGGCGGCCTCCGTCCCTTCCTCATCAACCTTTATCACAGCGTTTTGCTTGACAAGGCTAAGACGCAGAGCCGCTTTAGACATGGCGGTGAAATCAGCTTTCCTGGAATCAAATGCCGATGGCATTCCCATCGCGGAAAGGATATCGTTCAACTCAATTTCGAATTTGGTCTCAAACTTCGGGAGCCACAAATCCACATGACACCTGACCATGCTGCGGACAAACTCAGCCCACCTCTCGGCATTTAGATATTCAGTAACATCCTCCAACGTCTTGCCTTCGGCAGGAAGAATCACCATCATCGAAAAAGCTCCGTTGCCGTACGGAAGATTAACGACCCTGAGGACATCGTTGTCTTGGTAGTTGAAATGCTTCTCATTCCGCATCATTTCAACGCTGACTTGTGATCCGTCAACAGAAGTGAATGGCGCTTTCGCAGTGGATCCTTTCGGGAACTTTTCCTTCCACGTGCTCTTGAAGTACGTGGCGTTCATAAGGTAAGCGAGCATGTTGGGATCCACGTTCTTAATGATCTCAGGAATGAGGCCATTAGTGTTGTCAGAGCACCACTTGTTGATCTTTTTGGTGGTTTCCTTATTCTTTGAGAAATCCATGTTCGAGACCTCGGCATCGTAGTATTCTTTCACCATTGACGTGTATGAGTCAAGCAATGGGTAGGATTTGTTGGCGACAACAGCATTAGCGAGAGCCAGCTTGGTTTTCTTGTCCAACTCAGGAAGCTGCTCTAGCAAGGACTGGCAGAACTCGTTCACGCCATCAACATCCCCAGCGCCATAGCCCAGTACCTTACAAATCTCATCGGCGGTCTCCCCTTTCGCCCCGCCCAGAAGCATCCCAAGGAGGAACTGCATGCTGAGTGGGGAAATGACAAAATCTTCACTACTACTTTCATTAATATTCTCCAAAAACCTGAAAGCGAAGTCATTACCCTGACGCACAATCTCAGACGAACGGGTAGAAAGCTCAAGCTTTTTGTAGGGATTTTCTGTAGGCTCCTCTGTCTCGACTTTGTTACAGGACACATTACAGAGAGCCATTGCCATCAATACTGGAAAAAGGATATAGCGTTTCATGAATGCGAAAATATTAAAATAGTATTTATTTACCAAGATTGATCCTGAGACCGCCCGAGACCGAAAACATACCTTTGTGGTCGCTCCTGTATGTTCGCAATACTTGGGCGTCCGAAGGGATGGTCCAACTAAGTTCGGGTTCCAAATATAGTCCGACGTTTCTGGCGACATTGAACTGGACACCTCCCGCTCCAAGCAGAGAGACTGCCAAGCCGTCCCGTTTGATTTTATTGCCGGCAAAAGTCGCCCCGACGCATAAGTCTCCCAAGACGCCAGCACCCACATAGGCGTCAAGCCAACCAGTGGAAATGAAAGTCCAGTCAAGCCGCACCGGAATTCCGACATAATGGGCGATCTGCTTTTTATCACCGGAGATTGTATATGTAAAAGTCGAGGAATACATCGAATACTCAATTCCTGTAGTCAAGCCGAACCGTCCTGAGACAGGGATTCTCGTAGAAATGCCGACTTTCAACGGGAGATTATGGTGGGGCCTGCCTATCAATTCATCCTTGACCTGATTATATTCAGGGATCTGAGGATTAGGTTCTGTAGCCATATCGGGGCCAGGGTCGGAAAATTTATTATTATCAAAACCTTCATGCCTAGAAAGATAGGGAGCGGCGAGTGCCGCGACTAAACCTCCTCCCCCGATGATCCCAGCGGCAGGCACGATATCGACTATTCTTGTAGTCCGACCTTTCGCTTTATCAGGAACTAAAGGCGAAACATTATCTATCGTAGGAGCCTCCTTCTCATCGGTAACGTCATTCACGACCGGCAAGGTGTCATCATGTGACTCCTCCTCGAGTTCAGCCGATGTCTCGACAGGCTCAGCAACCAAAGTGACCTCAGTGGCCACGGCAACAGGTTTGGCGCTCTTGCGGGCAGGCGGGACCACGACCTCAGCCGTGGTCGCCTCCGCAATGAAATCAGGCTCTGTATTAACAACTTCCACAGAATGCGTTCCTGTGACTTCCCCATCAGTGACAGGCGTTTGTAGATGCCGCGGTAACAGGAAAACGGCCAATCCCGCGGCCACGGCGGGGATCAGCGCCCAGCCCCAACGAAGGCGCTTGGGAGCAGGAGGAACAGCCGCGCCATTCAGACGAGCTTGAAACTCGGTGAAAACGCTTTCAGGTAGAGGTTCCTCAAACCCCTCCATCTTATCCTTGAATATATCTTCCCACTTTTTCATTTATCCTGTCCATTGAGATACCGACGTATCTCCTTTTTCAATTGTTTCCTTGCCTTTGCCAAAGCGCTTGTCGATCCTGTCACGCTGATTCCCAGCATCTGGCTTATTTCCTGATGAGAGTAACCGTCAATACAGTACAAATTGAAGACGCCTCTTCTCAAATCCGGCAACCTCGAAATCCATTCCAGAATCTTCTCTTCAGGGATATTAGCGACCTCATCCTCAATTGGTTCCGGAATATTATCATTCATCCACAAATCCTCCAATGAGACAATCCGCCCGCGATTCCGCCTGATTCTGTTGAGCGCGTTGTTGATCGCTATCCGGCTGATCCAGCTGTACAACGAGCCATTGCCCCGATATTCGTAAGTCCCGATCTTCTCCAAAGCTTTTATAAGCGTTTCAAGCATCAGGTCCTTCGCCTCATCGTCATCGACGACATATCGCTTGCAGAGCATATTCAGCCTAACCGCATATCGTCTATACAGTTCATTTTCAGCCATTCTGTCTCCACGTGAGCAGTACATGGCAAGTTTCTGCTCATCCAAATCTTTATACACTCACATTAGCCCTGAAACGAATTTCTACTACTATAAAACCAAAACTCACGAAATGCGTCTTCCGGGAGTTTCTTTTTTTTAAAAAATAGTCGATTTACAGTTTGCCGATTTTGCTAGGGACAATCCCGAACTCTTTCTTGAACATGCGGGTGAGATTCTGCGGATATTCAAAACCTAAAGCATCGGACACTTCAGAAACGGTACGGCCTTCAAGCAGCATGGACTTGGCTTTCCGCATCAAAAAGCCGCGGATGTACCGGGAGGCGCTACCGCCAGTTTTAGCCCGGACCAGATCCCCAAAGTAATTTGGCGAGAGGAATAGTTCTCCAGCCAGGTAACGGACTGTGGGAACACCGGATTCGATTTGCTGTCCTTCGGCATAATAACGCTCTAAAACAGAATCGATTCTATGGCTGAACTCCTCTTCGGAACTACCGTCCCCTT
>ONUG01000106.1 GCA_900320965.1 uncultured Bacteroidales bacterium
TTTTTTGTCAGCGTCGCAGCGCTTCTGTCCTGTCAGAGGAAACCTGCCGCAGATTCCCTTCAGGCCGGAGATCTAGTTTTCGTCGGCATCCCGATGGATTATTCCCTTGACAGAGGATCGATGGACGAGGCGATCGCCTCATCGACCGGAAGCGACACCTTGAACCTGATCCATGTCGCCATCGCCGATGTTGACGAACAAGGCGAGTGGATCATCGACGCGACGATCAAACGAGGCGTCGACCGGCATCCCCTGGACACCTTCATAACCGACTTCACACTTAAGGACGGATCCTATCCAGTGTTCATAGTCAAGCGTTTGAAAGATCCTTCAAAGGCTTCGGAATATGTCGCCAATTCGAGGAAGTACCTTGGTCGCCACTACGATCTCCATTTCGGCGTGTCCGATGACTCACTCTATTGCAGCGAGCTTGTCAGGGACTGCTATATCGGTCCGGACGGGAAACATGTCTTCGGCACAGTCCCGATGAATTTCAAGGGTCCCGACGGGGAGTTTCCGCTCTACTGGCGGCAGCTCTTCGAGAAGCTCGGCTCCCCTATTCCACAAGATGTCCCGGGAACAAATCCCCAGGACATGTCCAAATCCCCGGCCCTGGTGACAGTTTCCGTGTCATTATCAGGCAGCTACTTCCAAAACAACTAGCGTTCGTGGATGCGTCCTTCCTGAGGCTTGACGTAGCGGTCGCCTGTGGCGGCCTTGACGGCATCGATGAAGACAGGTGAGTAGGCCGGAGTGGTTGGTCTCTGGAATCCGGGACCCGGACGGCCGACAAGAATCTCACCGTTCTGGCTGGGACGGATGCTCTGGTCGTTGTACTTGACAATCAGGAGTTTCGCCAATTTGTCCCAACGCTTCATCATCATGTCGGTGTACTCTATGGTCTTGCTTGTGAGATATGCTGTGATGTCTGTGGGAGTCATCTCGGCGACCCTCTTCTCGACCTCCTCCTGGTCCTTGGCATAGAAGTCCTCGAGCTCTTTCTGAGCCTCCTTGAGGTCTCCGATCATGGCGCTGTAGCGGGGATAGACCATGTTGGCCACGAAGTTGTTCATCCAGAAGGCGCTTTCAGTGCTGAACTCGTTCATGCTGTTGTTCTCCCTGAGGAAAGGATCAGGAACCCTGTTGATTCCGCAATACGCAGGAACATAGGCGACCATCGAGGCATCGTCCATATTGAAATATGTCACGCCGCCCACGGCGTCAGGCAGCCAGCTTCTCATCTGGCAGACCATGGTCATGCCGCTCTGCTGGCAGCCGATAGGCCTCTCACGGAACATCTCGGTGCCGTCGCTCGAGGTGTAGTTGACAGGCTGGTTGCGGTAAGGGGAAGCCCAGGGACCGGCGCTGATGTCGGCGGTCATGTCAAGGGCGGTTCCCTCATAGTGGTCGCGCATGTCTTCCATGATGTCGCGCACCGAGACGGGCTTAGCGGGCTTGATCCAGAGGGGCAGATGGTCAATCTCGGACATGTCGCCGTTGATGTACGGGAGATATTTGTCCATCTCGGCGGTGTCGTAGTGGTGACGGTAGAAACTCCAGACCCGGGCCTCGCAGTAGCGGATGGTACCGAAGTCCATGGGGCCGTAGGCCTCGCGGAAGCTGAACTCGGCGTCAGGGCCCTCGTAGTAGCCTTTCTCCCTGGCGAAGGAGATCGCATCGGCGCAGTAGAGGCAGTTGCCGTCGTCAGCGACATAGTAGCCGAGTTTCTTGTCAACCTTCTTGGCCTGGGGAAACCGCTGGATACGGCTGGAGTTGGCATAGGCGCAGATGCAGTCATCCGGAACCCTCATGGCGATCCAGATGGCTCCCTTGTTGCCCTTACCCTTTCCGATAATCTCCATGATCCAGGCCTCATCCTTGTCGCAGACGGCGAACGACTCGCCGGTGCTGCTGTAGCCATATTCCTGGACAAGCTCATGGATGCATGTGATTGCTTCCCGGGCGCTAGTGACCCTTTGGAGCACGATTCCCATCAGGGTGAAATAGTCGAAATACCCCTCCGGATCGCGGAGCTCATTGCGGCCACCCCATGTCGTTTCCACGATGCTGACCTGGTTTTCATTCATCAGCCCTACGACTCCGTAGGTGTAGGGCACCTGAGAGATGAAGCGCTTTTCGCTGGAAGGGCCCCAGCCCCTGAGCTGGATCAGCTCACCCTCGGCATGACGACCCGGGGCGCTGTAGGTCAAAGGTGAGGCGAAGCCGAAACCGTCGCAATTGTAGGTGCAGATGACGCTTCCGTCCACGGAGGCTTTCTTGCCGACAATGAGGTTGGTGCAGGCGAAAGACGCCACGGCGGCGCAAAGCGCTAAGACCGTAAGGATCAATCTTTTCATGTTCGTTTTAATGTTTATTGGTTTGTGTTCGTTTCCGAAATATAGCGAAATCTTTCGTATATTAGCGTAACGAAATCCCTTTATCATGAAAAAAAATCTCATATTTCTCATGGCGGCGCTCATGTGCATCAACGCCGCCGCGCAGTACATCCCTCCTGTGGAGGAGGACGTCAAAGCCAGGCTCGCCGAATGGCAGGACCTTAAATTCGGAATGTTCATCCACTGGGGAGCCTACAGCCAATGGGGCGTAGTGGAGTCCTGGTCGCTAGCTCCCGACGACATTTCCTGGCAATACGGGGCCAGGGATAAGAAGAACATGGATTATTTCGAATATATCCAGGCCTATGAGCACCTCAAGGACACCTTCAACCCCGTGAAGTTCGATCCCGGGAAATGGGCTGACGCCGCCAAATATGCCGGCATGAAGTACGTCGTGTTCACCACAAAGCACCACGACGGATTCTGCATGTTCGACACCCACCAGACCGATTATAAAGTGACTGACGAAGGCTGCGCCTTTCATACCAACCCCAAGGCCAACATCGCGAAAGAACTGTTCGACGCCTACCGCGCCAGGGGCATCAAGGCCGGAGCGTACTTCTCGATCCCGGACTGGCACAGCAACGACTTCTGGTGGCGTAAGTTCCCGCCCAAGAGCGTGAGGGCCAACTACAAAGCCTCCGAGCACCCGGAGAAATGGGCCGCCTACCAGGACTATGTCGCCGCCCAGCTTAATGAGCTGACTTCTGGCGAATATGGTGACCTTTACCTCATGTGGTACGACATGCCTGTGACCGACGACAGCTCCGAGGCTAAGCACGACTGGGAGCGTTTCGCCAAGGTCGTCCGCGGCAACCAGCCTGGAATGATCATGGTGGCCCGCGGCCAGCACAACATATACGAGAACTACCAGACCCCCGAGCAGACCATCCCCGAGAAGGCTCTCGACTATCCCTGGGAGTCTTGTGTCACAATGACTTACAGCTGGTCCTACAGGCCCAACCTGGAGTATAAGTCCACAGCCACCCTGCTTAAGATGCTGGTTCAGATCGTCTCTCGCGGAGGAAACTTCCTCCTGAATGTCGGTCCCGGCCCGGACGGCACACTTGAGGACACCGCCTACGACCGCCTGAGGGCGATCGGTGACTGGATGCAAGTCAATTCTGAAGGAATATATTCCACGAAAGCCATTGCCCCCTACCAGGACGGACCGGTGTATTACACCTCCAAAGGGGACTATGTGTACGCCTTCTACATTCCCGAAGATCCTAATTCTGAGGTACTTCCTTCTGAAATACATCTGCCGTCTTTCACTCCGGTCTCCTCTAAAGGTGTAAGTCTCCTTGGTGCGAAAGGAACCTTGAAGTGGAAGAAGGGCCCGGATGGTGGCTCCGTCGTCAGCATCCCAGAGAGTCTCCGCAAGAAAGCCCCATGCGAGCACATCTGGTGCCTGAAAGTAAAGGTCAAATAGCCCCGGTCCCTGAGCGTCATTCCCGGTCCCTGAGCGTCATTCCCGGCCCCTGAGCGTCATTCCCGGTCCCTGAACGTCATTCCCGGTCCCTGAGCGGAGTCGAAGGGCCGGGCTTTTTTGCTCCAGGCTCCAACATGCACAACTGTTGAAAAAACTGTTGAAAAAAATATTCAACTTCCTGTGAAATAAATTTTTAGAAAGCTAAAATGTTTTTTAATTTTGAAAGTTTGCAAGTTGCCGCAAAAACGACACACGACATAAGACGATTATACACAAATTATTAATAAACAAACAATTAATTCAAGCGCTTAGAAACATGAAAAAGAAAGAGCTTTACATCGCTCCACAGACGGAGAGCATCGCCCTCATGAAAGAGGCTGTGATGCAAAACGCATCACCAGGATTATGGGATAATTCTTTGCCCAATGGCACTAACTGGGGAGGTGGCAACACCGATTATGGTATGGAATAAAAAGCTGTGATCATGAAAGCATTTTACAGAACCTTGTTGTTCATTGCAGCAGCTGCGATGGCATTCGTTTCCTGCCAGAAGGAAATTGAGAACCCTGAGATCGACAACGCTCCCAAGATGAAGACCATCAAGGTCTCCACAGACATAGCCACAAGGACCACCTTGGATTCAAATCATGAGAATATCGTATGGTCAACTGGCGACAAGATCAGTTTATTCAATGATGTTGATAAAACAAATACAGAACTGACATACTCCGCAGGAGGGTATATCGAGGTCGAAGTGCCCGAGGCAACGAAAGAGATATATGCTCATTATCCCTACTTTAAGAATAATACAGATGGTCCATCTGCTGCCAGTGTGTATATTGGCGCCAGCCAAACTCAGGCCGCTCCAGGAACCCTTAACGGCTATAATTTCCCCATGGTAGCGAAAGGTACTGTCAGTGAGGACAACAGGGCTATCGTCTCGTTCTATCCTGTCGCCGGCGCTCTTGCTTTGAACATTTATCATACTGGCCTCAATGGTACGGAAACAGTCAAATCCGTAACTGTTGAGCCCACAGAGAATACGGGATTCGTCGGTAGTCAGATTACCGACCTTACGACTGATGCTGTAGCATATACCCAACCGACAGGAACTCAGACATCGGTCAAAGTCACTCTGACTGAAGGTCTTCAGCTTTCAAGCACCGCTCCTTCTGATAAGCAGAAGTTCGATGGGCAAATCTATGTCTGTCTCGCAAAACAATCGTATAAAAACGTTAAATTCACGATCGTCACAGACAAAGACACATATGAGATAACATCCAACGCAACAAACGCATTCGATCTCGAGAACAATGACTTTATTCCGGTAAACATAAACCTCGCCAAGGCTACCAAGGTAGTTGAACCCACTGTCTTCACAGTCGGGCAGAACACAAATGAGAAAATCTTTGAAATCGCTACTATCTTCCCGTCGGTGAAGAATGGTATCAAGTTCGTTTATGACAAAGGTGCTGGTGAAAGTACAACCGAACCTATTTTTCATTCGCCTTTCAGGTGGTATACAAATGGCACTGTTACAATAAGTGCGGGTGATACTCCCATCAACAAAGTCGTGTTTACTTTTAGTGGTAATGAATATAAAGGCTCTATCACTGCCTCAAAAGGATCTTATGCGGAAGGGATATGGACTCCTACCGACAACACGACTAAGTCTGTAACCTTCTCTAATACTGAAAAACAAGCCAGATTCTCGAAAATTGAAGTTTATACTGATAATCCCGGCACAGAGGAAGTTGTTTCTTCTACTCCTTCATTATCTGTCAACGATCTTTCACTTGCCGCAGAAAGCACCGCTGAACTTGAAGTTAATACAGATTATCGCGATGGTACTAGCCGGAAAATCATTACATATTCTTCAAGCAACGAGTCAATCGCAACAGTCAATGCGGATGGCATCGTGACGGGTATTGCTCCTGGTTCTGCAACAATAACTGCTAAAATAGCAAAAGAAAGCACGGATTATTACGTTATCAACAACGTTGAGAAAGAATGTACTGTCACGGTCACAAGTGCGATCTCATATCCAAATGTATCAGCAAACGACTGGAGTTATTCTTTTACCAGTAATCCTTGGGGAAAAGATGCTACAACTGGAAATGTTGAGCTCACTTCTGGAGAAACAGCGATAAATTGGGGACTAACAGCCGCTTATGGAGGTGTCAGTTCGGGACTTCAGCTCGGTACTAATACCACTTATGGTCCCGCAACACTAAAAACTAACAACGTTATCACAAATATCAGTTCGGTAGTCATTTATGCCAGGGCTAATAGTGGGAAAAAAGTAACACTCACTGTCAAAGCTGGTGAAACTTCCCTCGGATCTGTTGTGATTAATGCGTCTGAATATGCACCTTACATTTTCACAAGCTCCTCAACTGTTTCAGGCAAATTATCTATAGAGTTCACAGAAGCGACAGGAGGTTATTTTATCAATCAGATAAAGATCAACCCGGTCAGTTATTCTATCACTTGCAATACTATTGATAACGGAACTATCTCCGCATCAACAACTTCCGCTTTTGCCGGAGATGAGATAACTCTTACAGCAACTCCAACTACAGGTTATGTTTTAGATTCATGGTCGGTTAAAGATGCTTCCAATAATACAGTTGAAGTTACGAACAATAAATTCACGATGCCAGCAAGCAATGTGATAGTGTCTGCAACATTAAAAAAGAAGGAAGGTGATAGCTATACTTTAGCCCCTAGTGCAGGAAGTAACAGCACATATACAGGCAATTGTGATGTCGAGATCGATGGCGTAAAATGGAATGTCACGGGAAATGCATCACTGGTTCCATGGCGTATAGGTGGAAAGAGTATAACCAACACTGATAGAGCAGTTTATAGCAAGAATTTGATTAGCTTCAATGTCGGAACGATTAAGGTTACTCATGGGGCTGCTTCAAGTGTTACGGTTAATTCTATGACAATTATTGTCTCCAAAAAAGCGGACTTCAGCGATCCTGTTTCTACGCTTACACCCACATTCGCTGCTAACAATACAGTCACTGTTAACAGACCCGATGGAGTCGACTGGTCGAATTGTTATTACAAAATCGTGTACAATGTGACGGTGTCTTCGACTAGTAATAAATATATTGAATTTGCTAAGGCGGAGTTTACCAGTAACTGATCCCCATCCTGGGGCGGAACCTCCAAGACTGAAAAGTTCCGCTAGATCTTTAGCAATGAATCCGTGCTGGAAGCCATGTGCATCCAGCACGGATTCTCGAATACATACTGAGAACTGCAGACCTCCGATGAACCACGTGTAACTGACACGGAGCAAAGTACAAGTAGCAGCAACTTTTACGAAGTAAGCATCCGATAAAGTACATGTATAAGATTGAAAGTGTAACCGCTACTATCCGGTAGTACCGAGGTAGTAGCGGTTATTCTTTGTCGGTGGCGAATGAGATAATTCTGTGATCTTTCATGTCATCCTTTCCTCACACGCCCGCCACTGGGTACTATGTCAAGGAGTGCGGCAAGCGCTGGTCAACATGAAAATCACCTTCCCACCTCTCCCTTAATCCAGGCATCTGAAACAGGTACTTTGCGGGAAGGCTAGCCGATTTTGCCTAGCCTTCCCGGCCGGGACCCGTTGTAGGCAGCCACAAGGCATCTCTTCCGGGAAGGTGAATGTCGGGTTGGAAAGTTTTGGTTGAGTCTGTTGATTCTTTGGTAGATCCTTCGCTGAAGCTCAGGATGACAGAGGGAGGGACGGGATGACAGGAAGGACGTCGAGGAGCCGGCCACAGGAGGACCTGTCCACCCCCGGACAGGGGCAGGGGGAGGGGCCCGACGACAGCAAGTCTGAGCGTAGCGAAGACGAAGCTGGCGTTGGGAGGGGCCGGAGTGAGCGAAGCGAACGGAGTTCCTCCTGTGGCCGGACTCCTCGCCGGCTTCAACCGGCCCTTCGGCTCCGCAAACGGCCCTTCGACTCCGCTCAGGGACCGGAAAGAACGCTCAGGGACCGGAAAGGACGCTCAGGGGCCGGATAAATGACAAGCAATTAGTTTTGAGAAGGAGCGATAATCAACACTAACAAGATGAGACACCCATATAAACGGCCGGAGACTGATGTATTGGCCATTGACACCGATAGCCGGATTCTCCAGGTCAGTGGCGGAGAGTTCAAAGAGAAAGACGACATCATATTCCAGGATGCCAACCCGTTCAAGGAGTTCGACCCATTCAAGGAGTTCGATCCGAAATCTATTTTCGGCTTCTAAACTTAAAACAAAGACATGCGCTCAAACTCACACAGAACACTTTCCACCCCTTGGACCATAATCGCTGCGATCGCCATAATCGCAGCCATCCCAAGCTGTGCTGTCCTGGAAACAGAACCAAGGCAAGACACGCGACGCTCTTCAGACCCGGCCTATGGCAGGACCCAGCCGACCATAGCCAAAGTGTTCTCTGTCAGCTCCGAAGACACAAGGACCTCACTTAACGGAACAAGTGTGACATTCTCAAAAGGAGAAGCCATCAGCATCTACGACGGCACAGCCAACAGGAAATACACAGCAGACGGATCAGGCTCATCTGTCACCTTCTCCGGAAGCGTCTCAGCCACAGCCACTGAATTCTACGCCCTGACTCCATATTCATCATCCACAACCTTCAGGAAAAGCGGAGCGACAGTCATCGCCTACTCGAAGCTGCCATCCACCCAGGAAGCCACCTCGGGATCATTCGCGACCGGAACTAATATTGCCGCAGCGAAAACCGGCTCTGCAGGCAATTTCACCTTCCAGAATATGATGAGCCTCGCGAAGCTCACCCTTAAGTCAAGCAATCTGGACGGCCATAAGATCACATCCATCAAGATGACCGCCGCCACTCCCCTGGCCGGTGATGTCAAGATAACATTTGGCGAGACCTGCTCCGCCTCAGCCGGAAGCTCCACCGTCAACAGCGTGATACTCACCCACTCCAACGGATCAGCATTCTCAGACGGAACCTACTACTTTGTCCTGCTCCCCGGAAACGCAGGCTCCATTATTTTGGAATTCTCCGACTCAGAAGGCAATATCGCGACAAAGACCGCCTCCCTAAAATCCGGGTTTGAGGCCGGAGTAATAAAAAATCTGGGCACAGTCAAAGGCCTCAGCTGGAAAAAAGATCCCAACATCCCAGGCGGATGGCTAGAACTCCCCTCATATTCAAAGAGTTCCATCGGATCCACAACAACCTCCAGCCTCTCGGACCTCTACTATCTCCAGCACTCTTCAGGCCAAAGGAACTACACAGCCCTTTACGATCCTGAGATGTTCGCCAGCTACTGGGTGGCCTATCCCCTCTGCTCAAGCCACAGCGGCTCAGCGACCAACAAGAACTGGTCGTTCAATCCTGACGTGCCCAAAGACAAGCAGACAAACCTCGTCAGCGGCAGTTACGGAGTCGAAATATCCACCGAAAATTACTCCAGCAACCTCTACTCCAGAGGACACCAGATTCCGGCCGCTGACCGCGATGGCAGCAGCGGGATGCTGGCACAGACCTACTACGTCACCAACAGCACCCCACAGATCCAGAACGGATTCAATGGAGGAATATGGAGTGATCTGGAGAACGCCGTACGCAACGTTGCCTCAAAGACGGACACCGTCTATGTCATCACAGGAGCGGCATTCCGGACAAAAGGAGGAAGCGAGGAGATCAGCACCATCACCAACAAGCAGGACTCGAAGACAATCCCTGTCCCAAATTATTACTGGAAAGCGCTTCTGAAGGTTTCGTGGAGCGGCAACAGGGTCACGGCAGCGAAAGCGATAGGCTTTTGGATGCCACATGCCGACCTGAAGGGCAAGTCTTATGCGAACTACGCCGTCAGCGTCAAGACCATAGAATCCTACACAGGGCTGGACATTTTCGCCAACCTGCCGGACACAATCGAATCAGAAGCCGAGAATAACTCTAACTGGCAGACCTTCCAGAACTTCTAGTCGATGACCATGTCAAACTGGTCATAAGGAGCGGTCCGATGGGCAAGATGCTTTGTCGAAGGAGATATTCCGAACAGCGGTGAATATGTCCTGACCTTGATCGTCTTGCCATCCGGCATGAACTCAAGCATACGGAGCCAGCCGTCTCCCACATTGCCTTCCCATCCGCCTCCGAGAGTCTGTACATTGAACATCATCTGGTGGACCTTCTTTCCGAAGGTGTTCTTGTCGACCCGGTAAGCTACACTAAGCTCATTGTCTTCCTCGACATTCTTTGAATCGGAAGGCCGTCCGGTGTGGCCGCAGATGACCAGGCGGATGTTCGGGACCTGGCTTATAAGGTTGTTCCACAGCATCTTCCCGGAATGGTTCCCCTCTTGCTTCGTGACCCAATAACCCTCGCCGGAAGTGTATTCAGCCGTCTTCTCACGCAAATAGGAATGGGTGAGGTAGATCACATAATGATCTTTGTAAGCGTCGGAAGTCACAAGTTCTTTCGCCCACTTGACAGCCCCTTCGGAAGGAGCGAACTCGGAGCTGATGACAAGGATCTTATGGTCCCATCCCGGCATCTCGAACTCAAAAGCGGCGTTCTCGAGGGAAGCATGACCGAGGCGGTTGGGATATTCAGCCTTCAAACAATCCACATAAGAGGAATTCCTCTCGAAGGAAATGTATCTCGGGTACTCGGTATTGTAGTTCTCGCTGTGACGGAAACCATAGTCATGGTTACCTCCACAAGCGATAAAAGGAACCTTCCCGTCAATACGTTCAAGAGAACGGCTTATGCTTTCCCACATCTGTACACTGCTCTGGTTCA
>ONUG01000094.1 GCA_900320965.1 uncultured Bacteroidales bacterium
GTCGGAGACTTTCTCGAAAGGAAGCTCGCCCCAATCGGGAGTCAGCTCGCTCTGGCCATGATAGTACCAATCCTCACGGGCATTCTTGATGCGGGCGGTCATAGTCTCTGGATTGAAGATGAAGATATAGTCACCAGGCTTGGCGATAACGCCGTCAACCTTGTCTCCGGAAATCTTGAACTCCTCACCAATGGTGACAACGAACTTGCCGTCAGTGAGTTCCTGGGTCTTGTCAGCTCCGATCCACTGGGACTCGTCACCGTTCTTCAGCACGAAGCCGGAGTTCTCGGAGACTGTCTTGAGATTGAGCCTGTACTCGGTGTCGGAAACCTTTTCGAAAGGAAGCTCGCCCCAGTCGGGAGTCTGCTCGCTCTGGCCATGGTAGTACCAGTCGGCGCGGAGAGTCTTGACCACGGCTGTCATCGCGACAGGATTGAAGGTAAAGACATATTTGCCGGGATCGGCGATGATGCCATCAACCTTGTCGCCGGAGATCTTGAATTCCTCACCGATCTTGACAACGAACTTGCCATCAGTAAGTTCCTGAGTCTTGTCGGCACCGATCCACTGGGACTCGTCACCGTTCTTCAGCACGAAGCCGGAGTTCTCAGCAACAGTCGTGAGCGTCAGCACATATTCCTCGTCGGAAACCTTCTCGAAAGGAAGCTCACCCCAATTGGGGGTCTGCTCGCTCTGGCCGTGGTAGTACCAGTCAGCGCGCACGGCCAGCTCAACCTTGATGGTCTTGGCGGCATAGTCGAAGGTGATGTCGTAGTTGCCGGCCTCAGCGATACGGATATTCTTGGCTCCGGCCTCGAAGGCTGTACCAAGTTCGGGAGCATAGACACCATAGACATCGTCAGGATTGATTGTGCTCTGGGCGTTCTCCTCAGGACCACCCAGATCACCGCCCCAATCGTGGTCGTGACGGATCTTGAACTCGTCACCCGCGGCGAAAGCCTGGCTCTTGAGAACCCAGATGTCTCCCGTAGTGTTGGTCATATCGAAGTCGGTATCCCAACTGGTCTCGCCAATATGACCGATAACAGACCATACCTTTGGTTTGTCATCGCCGGGTGTGTCAGAGCCACCCTCACCCACGAGCGGGCTGAAGCCGCCGAGGGAGACGACGATCTTGTAAAGACCGGCCGTGGGATTGACCATCAAGTCATAAGTGCCATCCTCAGGAACGGCAAGGTTCTTACCGTTAGCGACAGCTGACTCCTCACCGTCAATCGTGACGACGAACGGCTCCGTGTCACCGGGAGCTCCGAAGTTCTCATCCCACTTCTGGTTGTTGCGGAACTTGAACTGGTCACCCTTGGTAAGTTCCACGCCTTCAGCGACATGCCACTCACCATCGGTGATCATGGAGACATCCTTGTCCCAGTTCAGGCCACGGCTTGCGACAGCGCCTGTCACGCCCCATGTGCTCTTCTCATTGAAACCAGGATAGGTCTGGAAGGCCTCAGTGACGGTGATCGTCTCGGAAGCCGAATCATAAAGGATGTCATAATTGCCTTCAGCGGCGACACCGAGATTCTTCCCGTTAGGAGTGGCCTCTACCTCATCGCCGGCATTCATGACATACGGCTCAACATCGCCAGGGGCTCCGCGGTTATCATCCCATTTCGCATCGAAGCGGAACTTGAACTGGTCGTCAGGGGTAAGTTTGATGTTCTTGACTACATGTTTGGTACCGTCAGGGGTCATGTAAGCGGTTTCGTCCGCATTCCAGCCATTACCGGTACTCGCTATGGAGCCAATAAGGCTCCACTTACTCTTCTCGGTGAACTCGACCCAAGGATTACCCTGGACGACAGGAATCACGACTTCGAAGCCACTGATGGTGATAGTACCCTGGGAATCGACATGGCCGTTACGGCCATTGTCACGGGCCGCATCCTGCATCGAAGCTCTGACAAACATCTCAAGCGTGACGACCGACCCTTCCGGATAACCCAGAGAGCCGAGCATCTTCGCCAGATTGGCGATGGAAGCTGAAATCTCGCCATCCTTTACGGTGGCAGTAACAGCCTTGTTTACCGCTTTACCATCCACGGAAGCAAGGATAAGGGAATGATTCACAGGCATTTTCTGATTAAAGCCCGTATTGAACGCTCCCGGAGTGTAGGTCACGGTGAGAGCTTTCTCACCGAGCTCATAGCTCCCGATAACGGGAGCGGTGGCTTGAGTCTCATCGAAGGTGACAAGATCCTCCTTGACGCAGGAGAAGGTCACCATGGCAAGCAAGCCCACCGAAAGTATTGATAATAACTTTTTCATTGTCAGCGTCTATTAATAACCTTCGTTCTGCTTGAGGTTGGAGTTGGCAAGACGATCGCTGTCCGGGATCGGGAAGAGAGTCCTATAGGCCTCAACATCCTTTCCATCCTTGGTCTCGCCTTTCCACTGCCAGTTGTAACCGGAAGTGAACTTGCCGAAACGGATAAGGTCACTGCGGCGCCAGCACTCCTGATAGAGCTCGCGGGCGCGCTCGTTGAGGATCTCATCAAGGTTGAGGTTTGAAACGGCGGGAACGCCGGCCCTGGCCCTGACCTGATTGAAAGCGGAAAGTCCGTCGATGGAAGCTCCCCTGGCCTGGCACTCGGCAGCCATAAGGAGGACATCGGCATAACGCATCATCGGGAAATCGGTGTCGACGAATCCTTTTTCCTTTCCGTCAGTACCATCGCTGTTGATATTGCGGAACTTCTGGAAACCATAGCCATACATGAAGTTGCCGATGTCCTCTATGCTCTTCTGCTGGATGTTGTCGCGAGCGGCTTTCTTGGCATCGGAAAGCTTCTTGCACTCGTCATTATAAGCACCATCCTTTTTCAGTTGCTCAATAGCCTCGGCGGAATAGGTGTCAGGATCATCCTCAGGTTTCTCAGGCATGGCCTCGACATCCGCTGTCGATTTATCCGTGTCATAGAGAAGGTTCCTCTGGTCGCCGGCAGCGAACTTATCAGCGAATTCCGGTGTGGTGCGAAGACCGCCCCAGCCTGAAGAGATCCCGATATGCTTGACATTCATCGTACCGCCTGTCGAAGCGAACACAAGATAGTTGGTAGCACCATAACTCTGGGTGTAGAGGCCGTCCTGCTGGACAGCGAAGATGATCTCGTCGGTGCACTTGTCATTGTCGGCGAGGAAGAGCTCCTGATAGGGGCTGAACTTGCCGGCGGAGGTGGTGTGAAGGGAATATCCGTCATCCATCAGGTCACTTAGTACAGTGGCGCAGTCGTTCCAACGGGCGGTGCCTGTGTAAACCTCGGCACCGAGATAGAGCTTGGCAAGGAGGAACTTGGCGGCGCCCATTCCGGCGTGGCCATAGACTGTTCCATTCTTATCGGGAAGTTTGCCGTTGGCGATTATGTCCTTGAGCTCAGTCTCAAGCCAAGCGAAAAGGTCAGCGCGGGACATCTGCTCGGGATTGACACCCACGACAGCGGTCTCGTCAGCGAACGGGACATTGCCGAAGTTGTCAATAGCATGGAAATAAGCGATGGCGCGGAGAACCCTGGCCTCATCGATGTAGCGATCCACATCAAAGTCAAGTTTCTTAGCCTCGCGGATGAACTCGTTGGCAGCGGAAACCTGCATGAATATACGGGAGTAGAACGCATAGATGAAGGTGTCGTCCGTGGTCCAGTTCATATAGTGGAAGTTCTTGATGGTCTGGTCGTTCCAACCGCAGATGCTCTCATCAGTAGTGAGCTCGCTGTGGTGGTACAGACCGCGGATGTACTGGGACGCTCCACCGTCAAGACCGGAAATAGAAGGATCGCCATTGGGACCATAATAACCTGAAGTGGCAAATCCGAGGTAAACACCGGAGATGTAGGAATCCATGGCCTGCTGGCTGGTCAAAACCTTGTCGGCGGTGTTGGCGTTAGGGTCGATCGGAGTCACATTGAGGTCACCGACGCAGGAAGTCATGGCGGCGGCTGCCGCGAGAATTCCGAGAATATAATTTATCTTTTTCATATTCCTACCCATTTTAGAAGTTGAGTTTCAGACCGCAGACATAGGTTCTCGGGCGAGGATAGACGGTTCCGTCGATTCCGCCGTAGACCTCAGGGTCGATTCCGGAATACTTCGTGAAGGTGCAGATGTTCTGAACGGTCCCGAAGATGTTGAGAGAGGCGTTCCTGTCAGCGTTGATCTTGAACAGTTTCGGGAAGGTGTACCCGAGAGTGAAGTTGTCAAGCTTCAGGAAGGAGCCATCCTGGAGATAGTAGTCAGACAGGTACTGGGCCTGGGTGAACATTGACTTGGGAGCCGAAGCGACCCTGTTGCTGACAAACTGGTTGGTCCAGAGGTCAGCGAGCATCTCGGTGTCGGAAGCGACATTGTTGTAAACCCAGTTTCCGATGGAGGCGTGGCCGGAAAGGGCCGCTGTCCAGTTCTTCCAAGTGAAATTGGTGTTGAAACCAAAGGTGTAGTCAGCGTCAGCCTTGTGGCCAAGATACTTGTCGTCAGCGGTGATCTGTCCGTCGTTGTTGCGATCAACGTACACTCCGTTGATCGGATTGCCGGCGGTATCATAGACATGCTAGTTAAGGTTGAAGGTGCGCATCGGATAATCCACCAGGATCATCTGGACATTGTTTCCTGTACCTCCTGCGATTCCGCCAGTCTCGATACCGGTGGCATTCTCGTCGGAAGCGGTAAGCTTGGTGACCTTATTGTTGTTATAGGCCATATTCACGCCAGCTGTCCAGCTCATGTCCTTGGTCTCGATGAGGATACCGTTCAGATCAACCTCGAATCCCTTGTTAGTCATCGAACCGATGTTGGTGTTGAGGTAGTTCGTCAGGTTGGAAAGACCCGGGACAGGAATGTAGTTGAGGATGTCACGGGTGTCCCTCTGATAGACATCGGCGCTGAGCCTGAGCCTGTCGCCCCAGAAACCGAGGTCAAGACCCGCGTTGTAAGTCGTGGTGGTCTCCCACCTGAGGTCGGCGCTGTAACCGAGGGCCACTACAGGGGCTGAGTAATTATTGCCGTTGACAAAATAGTAAGAGCCGGGAGTGTTGATGATCAGGAACTGGGCGAAGGTGTCGTAGTAGCCTCCCACTTCCTGCTGGCCGGTCTCACCCCAGCTGAGGCGGACCTTGGCGGTAGAGAGTTTCTCGAAGCCCTTCATGAAAGGCTCATTCTTGATGTTCCAAGCGAAAGCCACGGACGGGAATATACCCCATTTGTGGTTCTGGAAACGTGAGGTTCCATCCGCGCGGAGGGTGGCGGTAAGGAGGTACCTGTCGGCGAAACCATAATTGGCGCGGCCGAAGAAGGAAATCAGGTAGAGCTCACCCTTACCCTCCGTATTACTCAACTCAAGCTTGTCCGAGATCCTGTAGCGATAGTTATGGTTGTTGCTCCAGAAATGCTGCCAGGAATATCCGGCCATCAAATCAACATTGTGCTTCTTGGCGAAGGTCTTGTTGTAGTCGGCGTAGAACTCGAGGGTGGTGTTGCGACGGGTGTAATCGTAATCCGTATGGGAACCGCCACCTGACTCTGTGGTGCTGTGGTAGGACTGTTCAGAACCCTTGGCCGTCTCAGTCACACCGTCCGAAGAAGCCCAGTCAATACCGAGGTTCAGATTGAGCCTTAGATCCTCGAAACCGTGGACCTTATAATCGAACTGCGCGTTACCTATAAAACGCTTGGCATCGGCATAGTCAGTCTTAGACTCGAGAAGAGCCACAGGATTCATTGTCGCCATGGTGTTGATGTTGCCCGCGGCATCGTACCAGGTTGTGAACCCGTTCAAGCCATTGCTGTCATAAACCGGCTTGGTCGGATCGTAGTGGTTGGCGGCTCCGATCGCATCCTGGTTGGCATAGGTGTTCTTCGCATAAGTTCCCTTACCGTTCAGGTTGACAGTGAGGTGGTTCTCGAAGAAAGTCGGGGAAAGGTTGAGGGACAGGGTCCCACGGTCCATCTTGGATCCCTTGAGGGTACCGTTCTGGCTGGTGTAGCCACCGGAGACGCGGTAAGGAAGGAAGGTCCCGATCTTGCCGTTCAGGCTGATGTTGCCATCGTAGGTCTGTGCGTTGTGGTAGATCTCTTTCTGCCAGTCAGTGTCGGCCGAGCCGAGAGCTGCCTCAGCGGCGGAGTTCTCACCGTAGAAATCCCTGATGAGGGAGCGGATCCCGTCAGCGTCAAGAAGATCGTTGTACTTGGCAATGGTGTTGACGGAAGTCGTGAAATCCACGGCCACATTGGGCAGCTTGGAAGCGGTCTTTGAACCCTTCTTCGTGGTGATCACGATAACTCCGTTGGAAGCCCTGGATCCGTAGATGGCGGTCGCTGAGGCGTCCTTCAGGACAGAGAAGCTCTCGATGTCCTCAGGGTTGATGGAAGACAGAGGGTCGGACATACCGGAAATTCCGTCATTGGAGACGGGCAGGCCATCGATGACGATCAGAGGGTCGTTGGAGGCGTTGATGGAGGAGCCTCCACGAATACGGATAGTGGCGCCCGAGCCAGGCATACCGCTACCCTGAGTCACGACGACACCAGCGCTCTTACCCCTAAGGAGGTCGGCCGGAGTCGTGATGACACCCTTGTTGATCTCGTCGGCCTTCACGGTAGCGACCGATCCGGTCATGTCACTCTTTTTCACGGTACCGTAACCGATGACCACAACCTCGTCGAGGAATTCTCCATCCTCAGCGAGGGTGACCTTGGCAGGGACCTCTGAAGCCTTGAATGTCTGGGTCGCGTAGCCGATGCAGCTGATGACAACTGTAGCGTCCGGACCATTGACATTCAGGAGGAAGTCTCCGTCGAGACCTGTGGAAGTACCGTTCGTCGTGCCCTGCTCCATGACAGTAGCTCCGATGACCGGTCCCATGGCATCGACTACGACTCCCTTGACCTGGTATCCGCCCTGGGCGAATACGGTTGTGCCGGTGAGGCATAGCAGCATCACCGTCACGGCAGTCATAATCCTTTTCATTACTTTGTGTGTATTGTTGTGTATAGTCATATAAGTCAACTATTTACCTTCCTCTCTGAGACAAACTTGACGCTGATGGCGCCAAGGACCAGAAGCGCTCCGGCGATGATCATCATGTTCGCCTGAACCCCGCCGCAAAGCTTGAGGACTACTCCGCCAAGGGCTGCCGCGACGATCTGCGGGAGGCAGATGGTGCAGTTGAACAGGCCCAGGTAGCTTCCCATGTGCTCGCCATGGAGGGAGTTGGTCAGAAGGGTGAACGGAAGCGCGAGCATGGCTGCCCAGGCCGCTCCGATCAGGAAGTACGACAGGAAGAGGACGTACTGGTTATGGACAAAGGCCACGGAAATGAACCCGATGGCACCGAGGAGAAGACTGACCACGTAGGCCAGCTTCAGCGACTTGAATTTGGGGATCACAATTGCCCAGAGTATGGAGCCGACAGCCTGGATGGCGAACACGACTCCGACCCAGTTGCCAGCGGCCTGGTAGCCTTCTGAGGCGGTGTCAGTAGCGTTCCAGCAGTTGGCGGCAATGGTACCGTTGGAATATGTCCACATGTACATGAAGGCGGCCCAGCAGAAGAACTGCACGAGGCCTACGGTCCAGAAGGTCTTGGGAGCGTGGAGAAGGAGCTTAAACAGTCCTTCCTTGTTTGCAGTATCGTCAGATGCTTTGGCAGGGTCAATCCCATGAAACTCAGCATATTCCTTCGGATCCATCTCCTTGACCTTCAGGAAAGTGTACATCACGCAGATGATCAGGATCGCGGCTCCACAATAGAAGCTCCAGATCACGGACGGAGGAATCTGGCCCTTCGGAGCGACATTCGCGATACCGATCCAGGTGAAGAAGATCGGGAAAAGATAGCCCACGAGGCTGCCGGCGTTGCACAGCAGGGACTGGATCGAGTAGGCCTGAGCCTTCTGTTTCTCGGTGACCATGTCGCCGACCATCATCTTGAAAGGCTGCATGGCGACATTGATCGAGGTGTCGAGGAATATCAGGGAGAAAAGCCCGAACCACATGGCACCGTTGAGACCAAGGATCAGCCTTGAGGAGAAACTCAGGCTACCGGCATTCGGAAGGAATATCATGACCAGCACGGCCACGATGGCCCCGACGAGCAGGTAGGGCTTCCTGCGCCCCATCTTGCACCAGGTCCTGTCGGAATATTTCCCGATCAGGGGCTGGACGATCATTCCCATCAAAGGGGGAAGGATCCAGAAGAAACTCAGCTGGTGAGGGTCGGCTCCCAGGGTCGCGAAGATGCGGCTGATGTTGGCGCTCTGGAGGGCGTACGCTATCTGCACACCGAAGAACCCGAAACTCAGGTTCCACATATCCCAGAAAGACAGTTCTCTTTTGTTGGACATATCGTTTTGATTATTCGTTCAGTGTCATTTAACGCTCAAATTTATATCAAAAACACTTATAATTATATTAGGCGACAGACGAGTTGTTAAGAAAAGACGATGAATTGACTGGATTTATTGATGAATTGAAAGTATTTTTTCATAAATTGCAGACAATGAAGATTAATCTCAGGACTGCTACGATCATCCATGGCTTCGCGCTGCTGCACGTGGCCGCCGCTATTTTGTGCCGCCTGGGAGGAATCACCGACGACATGGTGTTGACTTCCCTGACGATCCTGCTGATCGTCATCCTGTGCCAAAGATACCGCCAAAGCGTTGAGTTCAGCGCGGTCGTCATCATCATAGCCAATATTGTCGGTTACCTCATGG
>ONUG01000147.1 GCA_900320965.1 uncultured Bacteroidales bacterium
AACTGGACGAGCCAGAAATTCTCTTCTTTCAATGTTTTCCAGATTTTTGGCTATTTTACCTTCTGCAAGTTTATTGAGAAATTTGAATTGTGATTCTGTAAGTTCCCTTGCCTTGATGAATTCCTGTTTTATTGCGACGACCATAATCGGAATATTCTTTGGTTGGTACCCGGCTCGCAAAGCCTCCAACCTTGACCCTATCGAAGCGTTGCGCTATGAATAATTTGTTATATTCGCGTAGTATGGGAAAGGACAAAGGCACAAGGAACTACACATGGCTGCTGCACATCGCCATCTGGGTGGTGTTGTTCGGCATGCCATTCTTCTCTCCAAGGCCAGGACATCCTCTTCATGGAGGAGTAGATTATTCCAGGTTCGCGGTACCGCTGGTTTCCTTTTTCATTGTGTTCTATGTCAACTACTTCTTCCTCATCAAGAAATACTTGTACGAGAAGAGACTCACTGGATTCATCCTCTGGAACATCCTGCTTGTGGCACTCGCCGGACTGGCCGTGCATCTGTTCTTCAAGAACGGCTTCCTTCCTGTTCAGGATAGTTTCCGGCCCGGTTTTGAAGATGGCGGGCCAGGAGGCCCTGGCGGACCGGCTGGCGGGACCGGAACTCCCGATTTTGGGCCCGGAGGTCCAGGAGGGCCGACTGGCGGGACCGGAAGCCCCGATTTCGGGCCAAGAAGGCCTGGGCCAAGGTCGATAGGAAGGCTTGGGCCAAGGCCATGGCTGGACAGCATGGGATTCATTTCCAGAAATGTCATCATCTACCTCGGAGTAATAGGTTTGGCAGTAGCCGTGAGAATGACCGAAAGATGGTACCGGGATGAGAAGAAGCGTGATGAGATGGAGAAAGCCGCCACTGAGGCCGAGCTTGTCGCCCTCAAAAGCCAGGTCAACCCGCATTTTCTCTTCAACACCCTGAACAACATATATTCATTGATCCAGATCGACCAGGACAAGGCGCAGGAAGCCGTGCATGACCTCAGCGGAATGCTCCGGTATGTCCTGTACGACAGTGAGAAGCCGTCTGTACCTCTGTCCAAAGAGACCGGTTTCCTGAAGGATTACATTAAATTGATGAGCATGAGATGCTCTTCCAATGTCACCCTGGATGTCTCACTGCCGGAGACTGACTCCGACAAGCATGTGGCTCCCCTTCTCTTCATCCCTCTCGTGGAGAACGCTTTCAAGCACGGGATCTCCACGAGCGAGCCCTCGTCTATCAAGATCGAATTGAAGGAAGAAGGTGAGTATGTGTCCTTCCTTGTCGAGAACACTTCTTTCCCGAAGAACGACTCTGACCGCAGCGGCTCCGGAATAGGAGTGAAGAATCTCCAAAGGAGACTCGACATGCTCTATCCGGGACAGCACTCTTTCGAATATGGCGAGACACAAGGATTCTATAGGAGCTTTCTTAAAATCAAGACTGGAAACACCTGAATATGAATACAATAAGTTGCATAGTGATAGATGACGAGCCGCTGGCCGTCCAGCTGATGGAATCGTATGTCCGTAAAACTCCCTTCCTTGAGCTGAAAGGCTCTTTCACTAACGGAAAGGAAGCTTTCGCCTATCTTCTGGACAATCCTGTGGAACTGATGTTCTGCGACATCCAGATGCCGGATCTGAGCGGGATCGACCTCTCCAAAATGATCCCGGAGGAGACCAAAGTCATATTCACGACAGCTTTCAGCCAGTACGCCATCGAGGGGTTCAAGGTCCATGCCCTTGACTATCTCCTCAAGCCCATCTCCTACGACGACTTCCTCGCTTCCGCAAAACACGCCTTCAAGACCGTGACGACGGACATTTACCCGGACAGGGAGCAAAGCGTACGGAGCATATTCGTGAAGACGGAGTACCGGCTGCAGCAGATCGACCTGGACAACATCACATTCATCGAAGGCTACAAGGACTACGTCAAGATCCATCTGGCCGACGGCTCAGCCCCGGTCCTGTCACTTATGCGTATGAAGAACCTTGAGGAGGAACTGCCTTCAGACAGGTTCATCAGGGTACAGAAATCCTACATCGTGCAATTGTCGAAGATAGAGGCCATAGAACGCTCATTCATCATCCTCGGCAAAGACCGCATCCCCATCGGCGAAGCCTACCAGGAGAACCTTTTCAAGACTCTGGGAGGAGGATCGATCCTCCCGAAGTAAACGATTGTCTCAGAACGAAATAGAGTACCTTAAACTCGGCATGATGGGAAGAAGCGAGAGTTTCTTCCAGGTCTCCGTGTCAGGATCGTAGGACAAACTGAATGGGTTGTGGCGATTGAGGATGTTGTAGACCCCGACGTTGAGAGTCTGCGGATGCCGCGTGTTCTTGAAAGCAACCTCAGCGCTGAGATCGCAACGGATGTAAGGCGGCATCCTGTAATTGTTGAAAGAGGTGTAGAATGCTATTTCCACCGGACCGGTGATGAAAGTGTCATCATGCCAATAACCGGCCTGCACAGTCTCCAAGTGACCGGTCTGGTAGGTGAAAAGACCGGCAAGGCTCAGGTCAATCTTGTCTCCCTCAACCACTTTGGCCGATGCGGTCGCATTCACGACATGAGTCCTGTCGTACTTGGCAGGAAAAGGATCGCCATTGTTCAGGTTCGGGAAAAGCCTATCGGTCTTGGACCAGGTGTAGGCAAGGCGCCAGGAAAGGATCTTCCCTGTCTTCTCGTACATCACCTCAACGCCCCTCGAGGTTCCGGAGCCGACTTCGATGTTCTCCTCCCAACCGGCTATCGCGGAGTCGAAAAGTTTCGAGGCATCGGCGAAATACACAAGGTTCGAGAGCTTCTTGTAATATGCGCCGGCGGAAAGGTGATGGTCCCCGGCATCAGAATAAAGACCGGCATAAACTTGGCTCGTACGCTCAGGGAGCAAGCGATCAGAGGGTGGGACAATCATGTCCAGCGACCATCCAAGTGGCACCCCTTCGAGAGTGTGGTAGAACTGGGTCAGGTAATCTCCAGTGACCTCAACGCCCATCCACTTTAAAAGGCGAACGCGTCCCATGGCGCTGACCTCAGGAGAGACTCCAGAGACCGAGTTGTAATTCAACCTTCCGGCCAGCCTGAACATGCTTTTATCATAAGAGCCGACCTCCAGCTGCCCATGAGCTGTCCCAGTGTGGTTCATGGTCGATTTGTCCACAAGCGGAGAACTCGATTTCGGGAACACACCTGATGACTCAAGTATCCTGGCGGTGCCGGGATTAAACCTTGCGGACCTCCACTTAAGGCCATACCTGAACTTCCAATTCCGGCCGGCTGATCGTCCAAAAGACTCCGGATCTGTAGGTTATTGGAGGTCTCGTCCAAAAGCTTCATCATTCCCTGGGCATTGTCGTAATGATTGAAGGAGGCGGTCAGGCTGAGATTTCCTCTTTTCCTCCATGGAGAGTCGTACTGGAGAATCGCTAGGAAATTGGACCATGCCATGTTGTCTTCCGAACCGCTGTCCATGATGAAGTTGTAGTTATCCAAGCTATGGAAGGCGGTAAGGGACAATGACTTACCAGAATCTATCCGGTACTTCAACTTGGCGTAGGCATCATAGATGGCCGCCTTGGCGTCATCAATGCTGATAGCGTCAGGATCCATCAGGCCGGAAATAGCCTTGTACTCGTATGCCGCCGGCGAGACCCTGAGGGAGGCGTTTAGAGAAAGACGGTCCTTTTTCAGCGGTGCGCTGATATATCCTCCCAGAAGAAGGTTGCTGATCTCCGCTTTGGCGGAAAACTCATTGAACGAGCCATCCTTGGAACGCAGCTTTATGTGAGACGAGCTTAGGTTGCCCTCTTCGGAGGTGAATCCTCCAGCCTGGAACTCGGCAGCGGAGATCACTCCGGACGGATAGACGGTGGCAAGGCCGACTAGGTGGGAGGTCCCGTACACCGGAACTCCGTCGAGTGTCTGCACATTGCCACCCATATTCCCACCTCTAACGTAATAGCTTGAGGATCCGTCAGATCCGCCAGCCACGCCAGGAAGGGTCTGGACAAACTTGACAAAGTCGGCCTGACCAGTTGGAGAGGCCATCATCGAAAAATCACCGGCAAGCACGATGCGCTCATTGAGGCTTCTCTGGCCTCCCCTGACATCACTCTTAATGGCAGCCTGGAGGGTGTCCGTCTTTGTGAGCTCCTGGGAGAAAAGCGGAGCGGACATCAAAAAGGCGCAGACGGGTGCGGCCACACGAAAAATAATCCTCATAGCCATAAGAATCTAAACCCAACTGGAAAAGCCCAATGCCCCAAAGGTTACCCATTGGGCGCCAAATATTCCTTGCCCGCCTTCGATGTTGGAATACATCGGTTCCATCGAATATAGTTCTGAGAATTCGCCGGAATGGATGACTTTATCAGAGACAAGCTTTTTCAGGTAAGCGTCATATTCACGGGAGACGAATCGGACTTGGAAAACATGATAACGCCTCCCATGCCCATATTGCACGTTTAAGAAGTCATCCTGATCGGCCGTATCGGTCGCTAGAATGAAGAACCGATCTATCGGGACCTCCTGAGGTCCCTCCTTGAAGGGATCCATATAGCTCCTGTCTAACAACAATTTCTCATCAATGTTCCCCCCTGTGTATCCAGGCCTCTGGTGGATCCGGAGGAAGCCTTGATAAACAGGAAGCGGAGAGCAATAATCGATGTATTCCTGTTTCCACATCTCTGTCATTATGTCCTCAGACATGTCCAGATCTTTCCATGTCCCTTCACACAGATTGAAGGGATCTGCTCCCGAATGATCTGTGCTGAGCTTTTCACCTGCGGTGATCCATGCGAAAAGCTCATCACCGTATGGCGAATAAGCGTACCTTTGCTCATAAAAGGAAAATGTATTATGCCCTACAGTCATCTGCTGGACTAGTTTCGAGTGATAGGATCCGATAGAGAAGTAGTAGCCTCCATAAGGATAGATCTTATCGTAAGGAATGCTACCATCGAAATCACTATCAGCCAGTGAGTATTCCACCTTGAAATCAGCTGGATACAGCGTGGATGCATTGAGGTTCTCTCCTTCTTTCGTACGGATCTCAAGCCTGTAGAAGGTAGAGAACTCCGGCTCGAACTTTGACTCCCACCGTTCCCCGTTCCAGGTGAAAAGGTAGATCTTCTCTCCTCCACTGACGGAGACTAAGGCGTCTGTGACGGGCGTATAGCCCCCTTCAGAGGGCCTGCGGGCCCTGTACAGGTCCAGGAACTGAAGGGAATCCCGGTTCCTTTCCAGGACACAATTGACCACAAGCGGCATCTTCTCCTCGGGATCCATGACGATGGTCTCAGCGCAAGAAACAGCCAGAAATAAGATAACCATGGCGCATGACAAAGAACGCCAGTAATGCTTGGCTCTCAACATAGAAACAGTACTTGTTTACTATTAAACGCTGAAAATGTGGAAATACGTCTCCTAAATCCGTAAAAGATTCTCGATAACCTTGGGGAAATGCTCCATTTCAAGGACGTGCTCCTTAGCGGCAATGTCGTCGGGAGTGTCATCAGGAGAAATAGGCGTGCTGAATTGGGCAATTATATCTCCACCATCAACTTCACGGGTGACCCAATGGACCGTCATCCCGGTCTCGGTCTCCCCCGCCGCCTTGACGGCTTCGTGGACATGGTGGCCGTACATCCCGATCCCACCGTATTTCGGGAGAAGGGCGGGATGGAGGTTGATCATCCTGTGGTCATATTCATCGATCAGGAATCCAGGGATCACTAGCAGGAAACCGGCCAGGACAATGAAATCGATTGAATATTCTTTCAGGAGCGGCAATATGACATCCGGATCGTTCAGGGCCGCCTTCGGGACGACCTTGACCGGGACTCCAAGACGCTCCGCTTTAGCGACTGCTCCAGCATTGGCCTTGTTGCTGATCACAAGGGCTGCCCGGGCCACATCCGACCCTTCGAAATACTTTATGATGTTCTCACAATTGGTGCCTCCACCGGAGACGAAGATAGCCATATTCACCATATCAACCTATTGTTTATCATTAGTTTCTGAAGCTTGTATAATATGAACATCCCTCTGAGGGAAAGGAATCTCGATTCCATTGTCAGCCAAAGCCTTGTAGATGATCTCATTAGCTCTGGCAACATAGGAATACCTCTGGTCGACCAGAACAAACTGCTTGACATTAAGATCCACGCTGCTGTCCCCGAAGCTTCCAAGCGTTACTTGTATCCCGTATGAGGGCTTGACAATCTCACGGCCGAACTTGTCCGGCTTGCATAGAGGTTTAAGAGCCTTCAAAAGAACCTTCCTGGCTTTGTCGACATCAGTCCCGTAAGCCACGCCGACCGGAAGGGCAATATATTCATAAGAATCACTCTTTGTGAGATTTTTGAAAGTCTTGGAGAAGAGTGTGCTGTTCGGGAAAGCGATGATACTTCCGTCCACCGCCTTGATGCTCGTGGTCTGGTAGCTGATGTTATCGACCGTGCCGCGGATGCCGTCACACTCGACAGTGTCCCCCACCCTCATACGTCCAGACATCAACTGCACTCCGTAGAAGAAATTGTTCAATATGTCCTTCATGGCGAATCCGAGACCAGCCGCGAGACCGGCCGCGACAACCTGCAAGGACTTTGTCGGGATCTTCAAAAGACCGATGGTCACAATGACAAAGAAGCCCCACGAGAGCAACCAGATAACATTGTTGGCGAGTGTAAGATTAACCTCGTTTTCTCTCAAGAGGCCTGTCTTTGACTTGGCGATCGAGTCTCGCATCTTCAAGACCCTGTAGAGCGAGCGGGCAAGGTACTCTATGTACCTGAACACGAAGAACAAGCCCACAGCGAGGAGTATCTTGTAGAGCGAGAGGGTGATGGCGTTCACCTCGAGGAACGGGTAGAAAAGGGCCGTCTTGAATATCTCGGTGAGATCGAATACACGTGACGCGAGAAGAAGGCATCCGGGAATCGAGAATATGATCAGCAGAGGAATCAAGACCATGTCGAAAAGATCGTACAGCCAGGTCACCAGGATGTAGGCGTCCTTGTTGCCGGCGATCTCCGAAGGGTGTTTCATCCGGTAGGCCCGCACCCTCTTGTTGACACTCTTCTCACGGTACTTGCGAACCAGTTCCTTGACCGCCATGATTAGCTGAAGGACAGCGAGTTGGAAGATCCACCAGATGTAGAGCTGGAGGCCCATAAGTGAAAAACCGCACAGCGACAAGGCAAGGGTCACAGCGGTGACAACCAACGAGATCCGGGCGATCGTCCTGTCCGACTTGGGGACAAAGGCGATGTTAACTTCATAAGCCCTCCACTGCCACAGGCCGAAAACCAGCAAGATCGGAGGGAATATCAAGGAAATAAGACTGTTAGGAATGAATATTATCCTGAAAGCGATCACCAGGAGTCCTAGCGTCAGCACAGGGACATGGATCTTGAGGCCATTGTCGATCTCCTTTCCGGGAATCCTGATCAGCATCGAAAGCAGGGTCGCGGCCAACAACATGGAGAACTCTATCAATAATGATGAGGCCATCATGAAGAAATGGGTCCCGATCTTGGGAGAAAGCCTGGCAACGAAGAGCAGGATAATGAAAAGGACTATGGCCGCCAGGAGATTGAAGGTTATCTCACGACTGGCGAAGCCCTCAGTCTTGAACAGGTTGACCCTCCGCTTCAATCCCTTTGTCACCAGGAAGCTTACAAGAGCCGCTATAGCCAGATAGATAAGGATCGCGAAAGAGAAACCGATGACAATCGGCCCCCTCCACTCACTATGGATGGTCTGCCCCCTGAAATCCCTGGAATACTTGTCCCGGAAATCATCCATCGCCTTCCTGGAGTATTGTCCAAGATGGGTGAGAATGTGCCAGTAGTTCCTTTGCCCGACAACGAAGATGTTCTTCTGGACCAGCTTATAACGGTCCTGGGCATAGTCGTAGGCCTCACGGAGACGGTTGTCAGTCGACTCGTAGTATTCCCGGTCCTCGACCATCCTGTCCCGGAGAGACGTGAACATTCCCAGGAGCTCGTTAGCGTAGAAAATGCAGCTGTCCCTGTCAACCTGAGCGAGGCTGTCGAGTTGGAAATCAAAGAGAGGACTGTCATCCCCGGAGGTCGTCTCACCACCTGCAGGAACCGTTCCCTCAGGAAGTTCAGCGATCGGAAGATTGATGACAGGGGCGATGTGCAAAGTCATTGCCAGAGCCCTAAGAAGGGACGGCCCAAGACTGTCCGGAACCTGCATCAGTTCCGGAGGGATGATCTTCAATGTTTTGATGAGACGGTCGTAACGGTCGATCTCTATGTCAAAGAAAGACAAGATGTTATCGAACGGGATCTTCGACTGGGTGAAACCGTTGTACTGGTCGGTGACCTGCCGAAGGGCATAGGTGAGGTCGAAAGTGAAATCCTGTTTCTGGGAATACAGCATCAGCGAGAGCTCGTTGCAGTTTTTCACCAACTCGATCAGGTTCTCGTGCTGACGGGCCTGTTGCGCCTCGAAACCGACTTGGCTTCTTTCCAACTCGGAATATGCTTTGGAAAGCTCGTAACGCAGGACCTTGAGGGTCTTCGCTATGTCTTTCTCGTTGAACACGGCTGATGATCTCCCGCAGGGAATCAGGAGAAGAATTATCGTCAACAGGGCAGACAGAATCCCTTTTCTAATTCGCATAGCCTTATCTACTATTTACTATCAATGAGTCAATTATGTTCTTATAAACCACATGGACGGAATCCAGAGCGGCAAGGTTCTCCGGCTTGATTGGCTCCCCGGAAGGAGAGTCAAGCGTCAAAGGATTGACAGGCGTCCCGTCTTTCCAGACACGGAAATCAAGATGAGGGCCGGTGGCAACCCCAGTAGCCCCGACATAGCCGATCACATCAAGACTGACGGGAATATCCGAGTCGATTTTGATAATATCCTTCTTTCCCAGTTTTTCACTGTGGACGTTCTTAATGATGGCTACGGAACAGTCGAGCTTTTCAAGACCGAGCAGTTCATACAGTCGCATGCCGCGTCCCGCAGTGATGTGGTCAATGACGATGCCGTTCGAAA
>ONUG01000089.1 GCA_900320965.1 uncultured Bacteroidales bacterium
ATAAAGCAGGTATCTATATAATAATAACAATACTAGTAAGATTTATAATAAGTGATTTATTATTAAATAATTATACAGTTTTATTATTAGGTCCTTATATAATATCATTTATATTAATATCTAGAACTATAATAAAAAAATATAATAAAGATTATAAAATATTAGAATATATTATCTTATCTATTCTATACTTATTATCAATTGGTTACTACAAGACAGAACTAAATGGTATGTTATTTGTTTTCTTATTAGTTATACTAACTATTATCAGTTATTATAAAAACCGCAGCCCGCGCAGGAGTCACTGTAGACTCCTGTGCAGGACTTGCTTTTCTGGCGTTGCCTCTCGGATCCGTTCATCTCTTTCTCCTGCTCATGCATGCACTTGATGCCAAGTCGGCGCATATTCTCGTTCTTGCTGACCTCCGTCTCGGGGAAGCGTCCTTTCACGATGATCCCCACGCACATCAGGGCGATGGCGATGGCGAGTATGAGTATGGCCGCAAGAAGAGTGCGCATAAGGAGCGGGACTAGAAGATGAATTCGGTACTGATCGGCTCGTAGTTGTAGACCTTCCTGATGATCGAGGCGAAGGTCGAGGTCATTGAGACCACTTTTATCTTGGACGTGTCCGCGGTTGTCCTTAGAGGAATCGTGTCGGTCACGTACACTTCTGTGAGGGCAGAGGCGTTGATCCTGTCGTAGGCCGGGCCGGAAAGGACGGCGTGGGTGGCGCAGGCGCGGACGCTTGCCGCTCCCTTCTCCATCAGCAGGTCGGCCGCTTTGGTCAGGGTGCCGGCCGTGTCGATCATGTCGTCCACTATCACGATATTCTTACCCTCGACATCTCCGATCGCGGTCATTGAGCCGATCACGTTGGCCCTCTCCCTGGTCTTGTGGCAGATGATGACGGGGCAGGCGAGTTCCTTGGCGTAGGCGTTGGCCCTCTTAGCTCCGCCCATGTCGGGGGCTGCGATGGCCAAGTCGTTGAGGTTCAGTGATCTCAGGTAAGGAATAAACACCTTGCTGGCGTAAATGTGGTCGACAGGAATGTCGAAGAAGCCTTGGATCTGGTCGGCGTGCAGGTCGCAAGTCATGATCCTGTCCACTCCAGCCGCTGTCAGAAGGTTGGCCACCAATTTGGCGCCGATCGAGACTCTTGGCTTATCCTTGCGGTCCTGCCTGGCCCATCCGAAGTAAGGTATAACGGCAATGACCTTGTCGGCTGACGCTCTCTTGGCGGCGTCAATGGTCAGAAGGAGCTCCATGAGGTTTTCGGTGGGAGGGAACGTGGACTGGACCACGAAAACGGTCGCACCTCTGACACTGTCCGTGAAAGAAGGAACGAATTCCCCGTCGCTGAACTGGGTGACCTCAGAGTCACCGAGGTGGTACTTCTCCCCATAGGGTTCACCAATCTTGTTCAAGCTTTCGACAACCTTGCATGCGAAGTCTCTCGAGGCTCTGCATGCGAACAATTCCATTCTGTGTTCGATGTACATGGTATTAGCCGGTTATATGTATTGTTGTATGAAATCGAGTATCTCTTTTTTCCCCATCTGAGTCTCTGAGCTCGAGACGAACATCGGAGGAAGTTCCTCCCATTGCTCCAGCAGGATCTCCTTGTCCCTTTCGATCTGTGCGGCCAACGCGTTAGGCCCCAGTTTGTCTCCTTTTGTGAATATCAAGGCGAAAGGTATCTCATTCTCTCCCAATCCCGCTATGAACTCGAGATCGATCTTCTGGATGTCGTGCCTGGAATCAATCAGGACGAAAAGGAGTACCATCTCCTGGGAGTTCTGGATGTAGTCATTGATCATGATCCGAAGATCCTCCCTCTCCTTTTTGGAGATTTTGGCGAACCCGTAGCCTGGAAGGTCGACCAGATACCAACTGTCGTTGATAATGAAATGGTTGATCAGTTTGGTCTTGCCGGGGGTGGAGGATGTCTTCGCGAGACGGCTGTTGCCGCAAAGCATGTTGATCAGGGATGACTTGCCCACATTCGAGCGCCCGATGAACGCGAATTCTGGCAGTCTGCGGCCAGGTTTGTCCGCTGCCCTGACACTGCTCCCCGCGAATTTTGCTTCGGTAATCCTCATAGTGCAAAGATAGTGGATTTTTGTTAATTTTGTAGATACTTTGAGAGATTGACAATGGAAAAGGAATACATGGAACTCGCCGATCTTGCCGCCCTCCTTAAAGAGGGGGTCGAGAGCGTGTTTCCAGGCAGGGTGTGGGTCAAGGCGGAGATCTCCGAGCTCAATCTGAAGCGGAACGGACATTGTTACCTTGAACTGTCCCAGAACGATGGTGGATCCGTGGTGGCTAAAGTGCGCGGAACTATCTGGGCATCAAGGTGGAGCTTCGTGGATCAGTACTTCAGGAGTGTCACCGGTTCTTCCCTCGCCGTCGGGATGGAAATCCTTTTCAAGGCTCAAGTCAATTACCACCCGGTCTTCGGATTGTCTCTGAATATTGATGATGTGGACCCGGATTTCACCCTCGGTGCCAGCGAGAAACTCAAGAGGCTGACTCTGGCCAGGTTGGAGAAAGAGGGCCTGATGGACCTGCAGAAGGAGCTGGCTCTTCCTCTCTTGCCATATTCCCTTGCTGTCATCTCCGCTCCGGGCGCCGCCGGACTCAGGGATTTCAGACGTCATCTGTTGGAGAATGAATATGGCTATGTGTTTGATGTCGAATTATTTGAGGCATTAATGCAAGGGGAGCAGGCGGCGGATTCCATGATCATGGCCCTCGATGAGATCCAAACTTCTTCAAAGGCTTTTGATGCTGTCCTTATCCTCAGGGGAGGCGGTTCGGAGCTCGATCTCGCATGCTTTGATGATTATGACTTGGCTGTGTCGATCGCCACATGCCATATTCCCGTTTTCACGGCCATAGGTCATGACAAAGACTGCCATGTGGCTGATCTGGTCGCCAACACTTCTGTCAAGACACCGACGGCTCTTGCCGATCTCTTCCTCGACTGCATGATTGCCGAAGACCAGCGGATCTCCTCCTTCGAGACGAGGCTCAGACTTGCTTTCGCGGGGAGATTCTCCGCGATGTTCTCAAGGATCGAGCTTCTGGAGAAGACAGTGCTTCACTCAGTGGGGATGAGACTCTCCGATGAAGAGCATCGTCTTCAGATCCTGGAGTCCAGGATAGCCTCCGGTGACCCCAGGCGGATTATCGAGAAGGGATATGTCCTGGCGCTTGACAGCAAAGGGGTGCGCTTGTCGTCCGCTGCCGCGGTCAAACCTGGTGACGGTTTCCAAGTGATGTTCCCCGACGGCACCGTCAAAGGCACTGTCACCTCTGTCGTCCTGAGCGAACCGAAGAATCTAAAAATATAGAACGAATATGCCAGAAGAGAAATTCGATTACGCCAAGGCGATGGCCGAGCTTGAGGAGCTGGCTGCCAAGGTCGAGGATCCAAAGACAAGCCTCGACGACGTTGGAGCGCTCGTCAGCCGCTCTAAAGTCCTTATTGACCAGTGCAGGAACTACTTGCGGGATGTCCGCGAATCAATAGAAAACGACGAGGAACAGCAATGAAAGAGATTTATCTTGCAGGCGGATGCTTTTGGGGCGCCGAGCACTATTTCAGAAACATAGAAGGTGTCGTCGACACCGAGGTCGGTTTCGCCAATGGAAACACTCCTTCGCCGACCTACGAGCAAGTCTACACCGACACTACCGGCTATGCCGAGACCGTGCGTGTCATCTACAATCAGGAGGCCCTGCCTCTCGATGAACTCCTGAGAGCATTCTTCTGCGCTATTGATCCCTTGAGTCTCAACAAACAGGGAGAAGATGAAGGAACCCGCTACAGGACAGGAGTTTACTACACGGATCCAGCCGATCGGGAGCCTGCCGAAGCCGTTTTCTCAGAAGTTCAGGCCAACTTTAACGCCCCCTTGGCTGTCGAGTTGCTCCCCCTTAAGAACTTCTTCACCGCGGATGGCCGCCACCAGGACTACCTTATCAAGAATCCCGACGGCTACTGCCATCTGCCTCTCAAGATATTCCGTTACCCGAGACTGGTCAGCGATCTTAAGCACCTTCTTGGAGACGAGCCGGACTTTGTCGCCAGATTGTCTAACGCCGCAGCCCTGCTGAAAGAGAAAATGGGCTTCTTCTGGACTGGTTTCTACTTGGTTGGGCCTGCCTCTGTCTCATCGGAGATCCATGGTCATGGAACACCTTCTCCGGATGGGAAGGAATTGATCCTCGGACCGTTCCAAGGACCTTTCGCCTGCATGAGGATCGGCTATGGAAGCGGGGTCTGCGGAACCGCATGGAAAGAGGCTCGCACAGTGGTAGTCCCTGATGTTGAGGCGTTTCCGGGCCATATCGCCTGTTCCTCAGCCTCGAAGTCGGAGATTGTTGTCCCGATGTTCAAAGACGGTCAAGTCACCGGCGTCCTGGACATCGACAGCGACTCTCTCTCCACCTTCGACCACATCGACGCCTTCTGGCTCAAGAAATACGTCGCTATGATCAGTCGATCTTGAAATCGGCGATCTCCTTGTTGATGCGTGAGAGAATGCCGATTTTCTCGTTGTAGAGGTCTTCTGAGATGTCGACTTTGTAGTAGTGAGGGTTAATAAGACGTCTCTCAGACGGGCTGAAGTGGTTCAGGGTGTCTTTGTAGAAAGCTCTCTTCTCCTCGAGGGTGTGCTTCACTGAGCAGTCCTCTCCGTTCTTAATGATCTGGAGCTGGAGAGTCCTCCATGTGTATGACCCAGCCTCGAAAGTCTTGTGCTTGAACCTGTCGTCCTCGGCGAAGATCGTGAATTCTTCGCCAGCCTCGATCTTTCGGGCGATCGAGTCACCCCTGAGGCACGTGACGTCAGCCTCGTTCAACTCGCCATTATCCGGGTCATTTTTCATGATCCTGTAGGTGATCTGGAATCCCGGGTTGATCAGTTTGATGGTGTCCTCGGACCGTTTCAGGACCGGCTCACCATCGATCTGGACCAGTTTGTAGACATTGCCAAAGCATGGGGCAGCCTTGCTGGTCGCGATCGCGTCACCAACTCCGTAGGAGTCAATCCTCGCACCCTGACGCTCGAGATCAGTGATCAGGTATTCATCCAACGAATTGGTAGCGAATATCTTGCACTTGGTCATGCCGTGCTCGTCGAGGATTTTCCTGACCTTCTGCGACAAGTAGGCGAGGTCGCCGCTGTCCAGGCGGATTCCGTAGCCAGGAGCGTAGGAGTCGTCGATCCCGCACTCCCTGAAAGAACGTATCGCGTTGAGCACTCCGCATTTGAGAGTGTCATAGGTGTCGATCAGAAGGATGAGGTTCTCACCCTTGTGGGTCTTGCAGTAGTCCACGAAAGCCTTGTGCTCACCCTCTACGCTGCTCCCGTACGAGGTCACGAAACTATGCGCCATCGTGCCGGTGGAAGGAACTGAGTTCATGACTCCGGTGAGGATGTTGGATGTGCTCGCACAACCGGCTATGATAGCTGCCTTGGCGCCGTAGGTGGCAGCCCAGGGGCCATGGGCCCTGCGGGATCCGAACTCGCTGACAGGACGGTCGGTCGCCCTGCAGACACGGGAGGCCTTGGTGGCGACAGCCATCTGGTGGTTCATGATGCAGAGGATCGGTGTCTCAAGGACTTGGGCTTCAATGAGAGGGGCCTCAACTGTGATTATCGGCTGGTTGGGGAACACTATCTCGCCCTCGCGAAGAGCCCAGACATTGCCAGTGAACTTCATGGTAGAGAGGTACATGCGGAAATCGGCATATTCCTCGCCCGGAAGGAACTTCTCGAAGAAGGAAGGTTCGGCGTTGCCGAGTCCCAGGATGCACTCTATTACCTCCTCGGTTCCGCTGCAGACCGCCCAGTTGTTGTTCTCCGGAGCTTTGCGGTAAAACATGTTGAACACCGCCGTCTCTTTCTCGCGGCCAGTCTCGTAGAAGGACTTTCCCATCGTGTACTGGTACTTGTCCGAGCAATAAGAGTAGTTGAGCATTATTTATCTGTTCTTGATTATCATTTGGTATAGCGCCCTTGAAGGCCCTGGATCCCCAGAAGCGACGAGCCTGACGTCCGGTAACTCCGGCCCACCGTCTTCCCGGACGAGTCCTTCAGTCTCCATCACATCAAGCAGGTGCCTGGCCACGGCCGGAGCCGGGTCAATCACCTGGACAGAAGGGCCGGAAAGCTTCTGTATCACATCTTTAAGGAAAGGGTAGTGGGTGCATCCGAGCACGATCCTGTCAGCTCCTGAATCCAGAAGGGGCTGGAGGCTGTCCCGCACGGTCCGTTCGGCTTCGGGGCCTTCGAGTACTCCTCTTTCCACAAGTTCCACGAATCCTTGTCCGACCCTTTCCTCAATTCTGACGTTGTCTTCGTACAATCCTTTGGTGTTGAGGTATTTGGATCCTTTCAAGGTCCCGGCGGTGGCAAGCACTCCGATCACGCCGGTCTCTGAGCTCAAGGCGGCCGGCTTGACGGCAGGCTCCATGCCGATGAACTTGACATCATATTCGGACCTCAGGGTCGAGATCGCCGCCGCGGTGGCGGTATTGCAGGCGACCACGATGATGTCCGCTCCCTCGGAGAGGAGATAGTCGGTGACAACCCGGCCTCTTTGCTGGATGAATTCGGGAGTTTTCTCGCCGTACGGGCAGAAGGCATTGTCCGCGAAGTAGATATATTTTTCCCGGGGGAGGATCTTGATGATCTCCCGAAGCACGGAGAGGCCTCCTGACCCGGAATCGAAAATGCCTATCATACCCACAAATATACTTATATTCCCGGGAAAATGCTACATTTGCATATTGTTTGCTTATAGCGGGCATAAATGCATGAATATGAGAAAGGCGTATCGATTGATCCTTGCGGCCACCGCTGCCGCTACATATCTTTGGGCTTGCGGGCCGGTGGATGATCCAGTCAATAATAACGAGAAAAACGAGCCAGAGACTCCTGTCGCCGCCAAGCCGTCGGAAGAGATCCGTCAGGCTGACCAGTTCGCCGGGGATGCCCTGAATGTTTATTACCTGTGGAACAGGCAGATCAAGAATGATCTTAAACGCCTTGCTCCTGACACCTGCATGAATCCGATCAATGTCGTCCATGAGATCCGCTACCACCAGGGATCCAAGGAGGTCGACCATTGGACCCAGCTCACCAATAACCTCGGCCAGATGACAAGCGCAGTGGAGGGTATCGGAGAGTCTTACGGCTATGACCTCCAGGCTGGAAGGATATCGAACAGGGAAGGTGTCTATTTCCTGTTCGTCAACTATGTGACCAATGACAGTCCTGCCCAAAAGGCTGGCCTCAAGAGGGGAGACCTGATCATGACGATCGGGGGAGAGGAGATAACTTCCGCCAATATTTATGATGTCTTCAACAAGAAGAACGTCAAGCTCGGGATCGCCCACATGACTGCTGACGGCTATCTCGGCAGCGTGGAGAAGCAGGTCGACCTTACTGCTGTCGACATGTGGGAGGATCCGGTCGTGGTTAGCAAGACCTTTGATGTGAACGGAAAAAAGATCGGATACCTCGTCTATAACTCCTTTGATGTCAAGTCTATGGAAACGCTTCCGGACATATTCCGAAAATTTAAATCAGAGGGTATTCAGGAATTGATCCTAGACCTGAGGTACAATGGTGGTGGATTTGTCAACACTGAGTGCGAGCTCGCATCCCTTATCGCCCCGTATGCCAATGTCGCGGCCGGGGATGTTTTCCAGACGGAAGTCTACAACGATCTTCTGGCCGAGGCTTGGAAGGATGAGGATTTCAACACGTATTTCGACACCAAGCACGTGTACAAGACAGAGACGTACGACATCTCCGAGGACATTTCTGACGCCAATCCCGGGATCAGCAAATTGTATGTGATCGTCACGAATAATTCGGCTTCAGCCTCAGAAGGCTTGATCGTCGGCCTTGGGCCGTACATGGACATTACCTTGATCGGAGAGCAGACTTATGGGAAGTATTGCGCAGGCTACATGATGTCGCCCGCGAACCTCTATGGATCCCAGCCCAAGACGGACATCTCAAAGATTGATAAATGGGGTATCTATGTGATGGTCAGTCAGTTCGCTGATAAGAACGGAAAGAATCCGGCCAATCCTGATGGTATCCCCGTCAATATCGCCGCTCATGACAATCCGTTCGACGGCTATGACCTTGGCGACGAGAACGAGAGTATGCTGAGAGTGGCTCTGACCGCGGCGGGTAAGGTCTACACCAAGGCTCCTATAGGCGAGGGCAGGAAGATCGATTCGGAGCGTCTAGAGCATGGCATGCCTAAGGGTATTCTGATCAAGTCGGATCTTCCTTCATTTTCCTTACCTGTTGTCGCTGAGTAATTATGACCACAAAAGAACAGATTGATTCCCTGAAAAAGCGTTTGGAAACCCTTGACTCTTGTCTGGACATTCCAGGCAAACGGGCTCAAGTCGCCGTTTTACAGAAGAAGACGGAATCGCCTGATTTCTGGAACGATCCAAAGGCGGCTGAAAGTTTCATGAAGAACCTCAACGGGATCAAGTCTTGGGTCTCAGCTTACGACAAGGCTTTTTCCGAGGCTGAGGATGTGGATGTGCTTTACGAGTTTGCGAAGGAAAGTCTGGACAGTAGCCCCGAAGAGACGGTGTCAACCGCTGAGACAGAGGAACTTGACCAGGCTTATGCTCTGGCCTTGAAAGACATCGAGGCCCTGGAGATGAGGAATATGCTGGGAGCCGAAGGTGACAGCCTCGGGGCCGTGCTGACGATCAATTCAGGCGCTGGTGGAACGGAGGCCAATGACTGGAGCTCCATGCTGATGAGAATGTACCTCCGCTGGGGCGAACGTAACGGCTACAAGACAGCGATAACCGACATCCAGGACGGCGATGAGGCTGGCGTGAAGTCCGTCACGATCGAGTTTGACGGGGAATATGCCTACGGCTATCTCAAGGCTGAGAACGGAGTCCACAGGCTTGTGAGAATATCTCCCTTCAACGCCCAGGGAAAGCGCCAGACGACTTTCTCGTCGGTTTTCGTCTATCCGCTCGTGGATGACACGATCGAGGTAAATGTCGATCCCTCAAGGCTTTCCTGGGACACTTTCAGGGCCGGAGGCCATGGCGGGCAGAATGTCAACAAGGTTGAGTCGGGAGTGCGTCTGCGGTACCTCTATCAGG
>ONUG01000087.1 GCA_900320965.1 uncultured Bacteroidales bacterium
CAGCGACGACCTCGGCGACCTTGTACTGCCAGCCGTTGGGGCCTCCATGGAGGCAATGGCCGTAGTTATTCTGAGGTAGCTGATACTCAACCCCTTCCACGGTGATCTTACCTTGGTTGATACGGTTGGCATAACGGCCGATAGTGGCGCCGAAATCCGTCTGGTTGTTCTCCGGAAAATAGTCTTGGATGTTATCAAAACCCAAGACGACATCCTTGTACTCACCCTTCTTGTCAGGAACCATCACGGAGACGATACGGCCTCCGAAATTAGTGATACTGACTTCCATACCAGCCTTGTTGGTCAGAGTGTAAAGGTTGATCCACTTCCCGTCCCTCTCTACATGGAAGGCCTCGGGATCAATACCTGACTTCAAACCAGTGACTTCGGCCTTCTTTTTTCCTCCACATCCCATGATCAGGAGTGCGACCGTACAAAACACGAAAATCTTTTTAAACATGGCTTTTAAAATATTATTAATCAATTATTTCTTTTCAAAAGGCCTGGCTGGGGATGCGGATCCCAATTCCGTCGGGAGCCAGACAGTCATCTCCCCGGCACCCCTGTGGCACCAGGCGTAATAGGGGATCATGGTCAATTTGACATCATCCACCCTCAGGCGTCCCATCTGGTCATAATGGAGGGTCTGGGCGATGGCCGAAATCTTCTCGACGGGATAGCCAAGGACATCTCCATGGGAAACGGTCATGTCCGGATCAGGACCCATCAGAACGCTCCTGACAGGGAAACTGTTGTCGGCGGCCTCGGCGCAATAGACGATCGGTCCTCTTTCTATAGCGATCCTGCCACGGTCAGCCTCGACTTCCTCACGGGCGGTGACGACTCTCGGCTCCATGTCCAGATGGAGCGAGACTATGTCGCCCTTCTTCCAGCTACGGGTTATGGTGAAATATCCCTTATCAAGCTCGGATGAAACTTCTTCCCCGTTAACCAAAACCTTGTAACCCAGCGACTTCCCGTCAGCATATTCATAAAGTCCACCTGGGGCGACTTCTCCCCTGACCCATCCGGGAATACGGAGTTTCAGGGAGAAAGTCTTGGCGGAGTTCTTGTCAATCGTGATCTGGACATCCCCGTTCCAAGGATAACCGGTATCCTGCCTCAGGACGACATCCTTTCCGTTCACTTTCTGGGTGAGGGTGTTGGGCATATAGAGGTTGACATACAGGTCACTCCCGTTCACGGCATAGACATATCCAGGAACCGAAGGGATGAAGCGGCAGATGTTCGACGGGCAGCAGGCGCAGCCGAACCATGCCTTCCTCTCATAACCGCCGGCTGACTCGAGAGGGTTCGGATAGAAGAATCCATCGCCATGGAGGGACACACCCGAAAGGAGTCCGTTGTAAAGGGTCCGCTCCAGGACATCGTAATATTTCGACTCGCCATGGAGAAGGAACATCCTGTGATTGACATAGACGTTTCCAATGGCGGCGCAGGTCTCGCAATACGCGGTCGCATTGGGGAGCTCGTAATTCTTCCCGAAAGCCTCACCTCTGTTGGTGGCTCCGATGCCTCCGGTGATGTAATATTTCTTGGAGACGATGTTGTCCCAGATCCGGTCAATCGTCTCGACATATTCCTTGTCCCCGGTCAAGGCGGCAACGTCCGCTATTCCGGAATACATGTAGGTCGCCCTTACGGCGTGGCCCACGGCCTCATCCTGTTCTGTTATAGGCAGATGAGACTGGTTGTAGGAATCTCTGTTGGCGGTACGGCCTCTCCTGTCGAGGAAATACTTGGCCTGGTCGAGATATTTCTTCTCGCCGGTCACGAGGTAAAGGCGGCAAAGGGCCATCTCGGCGATCTGATGGCCTGGGACCCTGTCCACCTGGCCGGGACCAAGGCCGACCTCACGGATCACGCAGTCGGCGTACTTGATGGCGATGTCCAGGAAGTTCCGTTTGCCTGTGGCCTGATAATGAGCCACAGCTCCTTCGACCATGTGACCGAGATTGTAGAACTCGTGGCTGAGTTCCTCGACTTTCTCCCATCTTTTTGTCCCCGCCCATCCGTGGGGGTGCTTTGGATTCATAGTGCGGGAGGTGTAAAGATAGCCATCGGGCTCCTGGCCTCCTTTGACGATCAGCAGGACGCTGTCGATGTAGGCCTCGAGCTTCTTGTCCGGATACGTCTGAAGCACATAACTTGCTCCCTCTATGGTCTTGTAGACATCCGTGTCGTCGAAAGCGAGTCCTCCGACTTCGTACTCATCGCTGGGATGCGCGGCCTTGACGAAGTTCTCGTACCGTCCGGTCTCCTCACACTTGCTAAATGCCAGAGGAATAGTAACTTCCCTTGAGGCTTTCAATCTCTGCCCCCAAAAGCCGTCTCCTACTTTAACGGAGGTGAACTGGACCGGGGTGATCGGGTAGCCTCCATCCTGATTCGGGGTCTTCTTGTTCTTGTCGGCCGAGGTCAGCAGAAGGATAGCCGCGGCGGAGAGGAGAATTGTGGTTATTCGTCTCATCGGAAGGTTGTTAGTCGGTTGATATTCCAAATATCAAATATAAAGATTATTCACCGAAAAGCCAAACGGCCATCCGGCCTGTTAGAGGCAATCAATAAGTTGACAATCTTCCCTGCCAAGTGTCCCGCTCCTCCATGCGCTTGTCCAGGAGTCGGAGAATCCCATCGTTGCGAATCAGGCCCCAAGGAGTCTCGGAAACAAACCGGGGCGGAACTTCTCCCGCGACCCTTTCGATGCTGAGGCTGGGTCTCAGGCGTTCAAGGATGTCTATTACCAGATCGAGATAATCATCCAGGCCGAGTCTCAGGAAATCCTCCGGATGGGCGGCATATTCCTTTTCCATTTTGGTCCCTTTTACAATTTGAAGCTGATGGAACTTAATGGATGTCAACGGCATAGCAGAAATCTTAGCACATTGGTCCAAAAGCATTTGACGGGTTTCTCCGGGGAGGCCAAGGATAAAGTGGGCTCCGACATCCAAGCCTCTTTCCGCCGTCATCTCAACGGCTTTTCTTGCCGTTTCAAAGTCGTGTCCCCGGTTGATACGCTTAAGAGTCTCGTCGTAACAGGATTCAATTCCGTACTCAATGACAACGACCGGATAGTTTGCACTGGCGGTCGACAATCCCTCCGCCGGACATTTACCCGGATAGGGCGCGAAGCGTAGGGAGGCGGAGGAATTGTCGCCGCCTTCTGCCAATCCGGCGATATAGTCGAGCTTCGCCTTGTCGACGCAGTCCGGGCGAGTGCCGATGACAAGGCCAACTACCGATGGATGGGAGAGGGCTTCCCCATAAAGGATCTTGAGCTTTTCCAGAGGAGCATAAGTGTTTGAATATGCCTGGAAATAAGCCAGATAATGACGCACTTTCGGGTACCGTCCCTGATGGAACTCTATTCCTTCATCAATCTGCTGACGGATCGTTTTCCCTGGAATGCTGTAGCCAGGATGAAAGGCCGCGTTGTCGCAATACGTGCAGCCGCCAAAGCCGACCGTCCCGTCGCGGTTAGGGCACGAGAAACCTGCATCAATGACAAGTTTCTGAAGCCGCTCACCGTAAATGCGGCGGTACCGTCCAGCCGCGGTGTTATATCTTTTGCCTTCGGGAAAGTCGAACATGGTCCTGTGTTATTATCCGCATCTGTAAAGTTACGTCAAAAATCGTTATCTTAGTCCCCGAAACACAATCCATAATTGAATATGAAGCTCTTTTCACGAATAATCACATCGTTTGCCCTCCTGGGAGGAGCGGCTGTCGCCGCCGGAGCCCAGGATTCCGCCAACCCCCACCTTAAATTCTCCGACAAGGAAATCGCTCTTGCCCCGACCAAGGCCGTTGTCGAGCTTTCAGCCAATTTCATGCGGGAGAAACCCGAGTTCGAGGCAGAACTTGGAGATCAGGCCCTGATGGGAACCATCGTGGAAGTCCTTGAAAAACAAGGAGATTGGGTAAAGATAAAGAGCCCGGATCCTTACACGGCCTGGGTCGATGCCCGTGGACTTGTGATGATGACCGATCAAGAGATCACTGATTATCTTCAGGCCCCTAAATACATCTGCACAACCCCGGTCTCATGTGTCTATGAAGAGCCTGACCGAGACTCAAGGATTGTGTCTGAACTCATCCTCGGGGACATCGTCAGGATCATGTACAAGACCATTACCCACACGAAAGGTAGCCTTAAAGGATATGATGAAGGCAGGGCTGTACTGAAGAAGAAATTTGTCGGTGTGGTACTTCCTTCCGGCAAGACCGGCTATGTACCGGCCAAGGATGTGGATGTATTCTACAAATGGGCGAAAGAAAAGTATTCACGACTGAATAATGAGAAAGCTTTGCGGGGCGACATCATCGAGACAGCCATGAAGTTTCTCGGAGTACCGTACATGTGGGGCGGCACATCAATCAAGAATACGGACTGCAGCGGTTTGACCCGGAGCGTGTTTTTCGCTAACGGAATCCTTCTTCCACGCAACGCCTCCCAGCAGGGCAGGATTGGAGAGAACCTGCCACTTTTCAGTGCGGAGGGAGATGTGATCTGGGAGTGGCTCCTTCCTGGTGATCTGGTGTTCTGGGGACGTGAGGCTGCGGACGGGAAGCCGGCGAAAGCCACTCATGTGGGAATATACATCGGCGACGGACGCTTCATTCATTCTTCTTTCATGGTCAGGATCAATTCATTGGATCCTACTTCTCCTGAATATTACGACCGTAAGCCACTTTGTGCCCGACGGATTGTCGGCCATGTCGATGCTCCAGACTCCGGCATCATCTCCGTCTTCGCCAGCCCAAGCTACATTCCACGATAATTCAACTACTCGTTGATTGTGAGGTGGTGGAGTTCCACTAGCTGATAATCAGGTGGTTCCGCATCTGTTCTCTCCAGTTCGAAGAAGCTTATTTCTGGAAATTACTGAATATTAATCATATAACAATCACGGCATAATGAGCAACAGGCCGGCCATGACGAGATAACGTATTGCTAATTAAATGTAAATGATTATCTTTGTGAAGTGCCCTTCCCAGATCATTTTTGCGGGTGGTAAATTGTTAATTATTAATTAGTTACGCTATGAGAAAATTATTTGAAACCTTTTGGGCGGCCGTTGTTGTCATCATGCTGGCTGGAATAATCATGGGTTGCGATAAGAAAGAGCCTACCCCTTCGGGAGGTAACGGCGGAAACGGCGGTGGCGGCACACAGACTGTGGCCGTGACTGGAGTGTCACTCAGCAAAACCAGCCTGACCTTGGCTGAGGGCGGGTCCGAGACACTTACAGCGACCGTCGCTCCAACTAACGCCACAAATAAAGCTGTCAGCTGGAGCTCTTCCAACACCGGGACAGCAACGGTTGACAATAACGGAAAGGTGACCGCCGTCAAGGCCGGATCGGCCACGATAACTGTCACGACAACCGATGGTTCCAAAACAGCCACCTGCTCAGTGACAGTCACTTCCAAAACAATAAGTGTCACGGGTGTGACTCTCGACAAGACTGAAATGGAGCTTACTGAAGGTGAGTCAGCCCAGTTGAAAGCCACTGTCAGTCCTGAGGATGCTTCGGACAAATCAGTAAAATGGACCAGCTCTGACGAGAAAGTCGCCACGGTCGACAATGCCGGGAAAGTAACGGCTGTCGCGCCAGGCACCGTAAAGATAACTGTCACGACAACTGATGGAAATAAAGAGACATCATGCTCAATCACTGTCTCGGCCAACAAAATTCCGGTAGAGGAAGTTAGCCTTGACAAGAATGAGGTTGAGATAATAATGGGAGAGTCAGCGCAGTTGACAGCGACAGTCACTCCTGAGGACGCGACAGACAAGAGCGTGGCATGGAGCAGCTCGGACGAGAGCATCGCCACGGTCGACGAGACCGGAAAAGTCACCGCCTTGAAAGTAGGGTCAGCAACAATAAAGGTGAAGACCACTGACGGCGGGAAAGAGGCCTCCTGCGACGTCACCGTGACCCCTATTCCTGTGGAGGGTGTGACTATAGAGCCTTCTCAGGTAGAGATCAAAGAGGGCGAGACTGTCCAGCTGAAAGCGACTGTCAATCCTGAGGGCGCTGATCAGGAAGTCGAGTGGACTTCCTCGGATAGCGATATCGCGACAGTAGACAAGAATGGTTTGGTGACTTCCATTAAACCTGGCACCGTCTATATTGTGGTAAGATCCAAAGCCTATACCGACAAGCAGGCTTCCTGCGAGGTGATTGTGAAACGAGACGACAAATTGAAGGGCATCGCTTTCGACGCCAGCGAGATACAGCTCGAGACCGGACAGTCAAGGACATTGAAAGTTGTCTTCACTCCGGATTATGCCGCTAACAAGAATGTCTCCTGGAGCAGCTCGGATCCTTCCATCGCCTCAGTGAAGGACGGGAATGTCACCGGTGTCAAAGAAGGAAAGGTCACTATCACAGCGACTTCCGAGGATGGAGGACATAAGGCGGAATGTGTGGTCACAGTCTCGAAGGCCAGCGGACCGAAGGTGTACGCAAAACACCTGGGCGGCGCGCTCACGGTCAATGGAGTATCAGATCCGATGAACGGGGCGTTTAATAGCGACTCATTCAAATTTGGTTGGGTCAGCTACATCTCCGCCGAGGGGAACACCCTGTACTCCTTGGAAAGTTATTACTCTGACAATAGAACTCAAATGTGGCTCTGCAAGGACAGAAAGCCGATTATCGATGTCACCAAATATTTCACGAACGGATATGACGTTTCGGACTTCGCCGCCAGAAACGGGAGCTTTGTCATCCTGTTTACAAAGAAGGGGAACGAGGGTCTTTTCGCGGTCAAAGCCAAGGAAGGGGAAAAATATATAGACACCTACGAGATCCCCGGCCAGGGGAATGAGTTCTACTCGCCGTATGTAGCTCTCGGGCCGAACGGGGACATCCATATCACCACCGAGGTAAAGGATGCGTTCTGGCATTATCACATGGGCTGGTTCACGATCTCAAACTCCGGCAGCTTTACTCAAAAACTCATCGACCATCCAAAAAGCGGATACGTCGGAGTCACCAATGCCGGGGATGTCTATCTTATGACATACAAGGATGAGGAGAGTGGATATACTGGAGTACTCTACAAGAACGGTGTTTTGAACAAGACCTTGGAGTATTCGGATGATAATTATTATTGCCAGCTTTTCTGCTCTGGGAATGATGTGTACACCGCTGTCATTGATTTTCCGGGCAAGAAGATCATGATCAGCAAGAACGGGGAAAGTTACCAGACAGTCAAACTGGATAAGGTCAGCCTTTTCTCGAAGCATTCATTCTGGGTGACCAGTAATGGGGACACCTACGTCTGTGTCTATGGTCATTCCGATTGGAGTGACACCAGAATCTACAAAAACGGGAAGCTACTCTACAAGTCGGACAGCTTCAGGGACATCTGCGTGGTCGAGGAATAATCAATTGTCAGCCGCGAGCAGGGTTATGATCCGGTCGATGATCGGGTCGACCCTTCCGGCTGAGACTGTCAAGTTATTAGTCATTATCGAGAACACGATGGCGTCCGCCTTGGAGCCCTCGGAGGGCTCGATGTAGCCGCTGAAGCAGCGCACTCCGCCCATAGAGCCGCTCTTCAGATGGACCCTGGATTTCAGCGCCTCGCTCTCCCCCTTCAGCCTGGACTCATAGTGCCTCCCACCGGGCTGTCCAAGGGTCTCGATGTAGTCCTCAAAAACAGGACTTTCCATCATGGCGGAGAGGAACTTCACGAAATATTCAGGAGAAACGTAATTACTTCTGGACAAACCGCTTCCATCATCAATCTTGATGTCGTCGGCTGGAGCTCCAAGCTTTTTCAACACGTCAGAAATGGCCGCATTGCAAGAGTCAGCCTGGGCGGAATGATGGAGTCTGCGGCCGAGGATCCTATAGAAGGACTCAGCGTAAAAGTTATCACTTTCAAGAAGGCATTCCCTAACGATCTTCTTAAGGGCTGGGGAATACGTCATCCCGATCATCTTAAGGTCATCCACCTTGGCTGCATAAGGGCCAAGTTCGAGCGAGCTCAGGTCAGTCCTGATCCGGCCAAGACGTGTGTCGGCCACTCCCCTTGTGACAGCGACACCTTTGGAGGCAAGATATTCCCGGAAAAAGTGGGCGCAGGTGTAGGCCCCGAACTTGTTTGAGAATTCCTCTGTCTTGGGCTGCCTGTCGATGGCGAAAGAGCCACGGACTTCCGCATAAGGGGCGAACTCGGAGGTGAACATGTAGAGCTGGTCACCTGAGCCGGCAGGACCGGTCTTGCAGGTGAAGTTATATTTCATCCAAGGAAGTGAAGGGTACGAGACGAGCACATTGACCTGCGACCCTACAGTCACCCCATGGGTCACTTTCATGTCAATGGCGTTCTCGTAGAAACAAAGGCCGTCAAAGCCTGAGCCATAAGCGGTTCCGATGTCCTGATACTGCCAGGAATCCCGCTCGATGGGGCCGTCAAAGTAACGTCCGTCGCCGATAACAGAGCCGTTTATCTTCTTGATCCCGGCCTTGTCGAGAAAACCTTTCCACTGGGCGAACAGGGCGTCGCGGCGAAGGGCTATCGAGTCCTTTGAGGCTATCGTGGGGTCTCCCCCGCCGACGATGTACAGGTCACCTTCCAGGACTCCGTCTTTGATCTCGCCTGAATATCCGATCCGGGTTGTGAACTTGAATTCGGATCCAAGCTGATGCATAGCGGCCCCGGTCGTGATGAGTTTCATCGTGGAGGCTGGAACAAGACGCTTCTCCTGGTTGAATGAGGCTATGGTCTTTCCGCCTTCGGTCATGGCGAAAACGCCAAATGAAGCATGTCTTAGGATGTCATTGGATGCCACTGACTCAATGTATTTCTGGGCCTTGGTTCGACTCCGCTCACCAACCGGATGAGTAACGGTCGTGCTCTGTGCGGAGACCCGCACCATCCCTAGCGACACCGTCAATGCGGCAAGAATCAAATTCACAGTTCTCATATTCACAAATTTAGTAAAAATAGCTAACTTTGAACTCTCGCTCGCAAAGAAACAGTTGCCGCTGTCATTCTGAGCGAAGCGAAGAATCTTAATTTACGAGTATGAGAAAATGCGTTTTGGTTTCCGGCGGCGCCGGATTCATTGGCAGCCATGTGACCGTGGAACTTATTGAGGCAGGGTACGATGTGATCGTCGCCGACAACATGTCGAACTGCGACATGACTTGCTTCGAGGGTGTGAAGAAAATCACCGGCAGGGAGGATATTCCTTTCGTGAAAATGGATTTTTGTGATCCCGTGGCCACCGAACTCCTGTTCACTACTAACAAGATAGACGCCGTCATTCATTTCGCCGGTTTCAAGGCCGTCGGGGAATCCGTGGATGAGCCTCTCAAGTATTACAAGAACAACCTGGACTCGTTCATGAATGTCATCGAGAGTGCCAAAGCGCATGGTTGCGGGAATATCCTCTTTTCATCTTCCGCGACCGTCTACGGAGA
>ONUG01000116.1 GCA_900320965.1 uncultured Bacteroidales bacterium
TGGAAGAACTCATCACTATGAGGGATTCTCTTTCCGCCTCTCTTGACGGTGCTGAGGAGATCAACGATCGCCTTGAAGACCTGCTGAAAGAAAAGAAAGTGGTTGAGGAAGAGTTTTTGTCCGTCAGCAAGGCTCTTCATGAATCCCGCTCCTCAGCCGCAGGGCGATTCTGCTCGGAGATCCTTTCTTCGCTGCGTTCGCTGGAGCTGGACAGAGCAGTGTTTGATGTTGATCTGGTGGAGACCCCATCTGGTGAGACCGGCCGCGACGGTGTCAGGTTCCTTTTCTCAGCTTCTGGCTCCAATCCTGTCGAGGTCGCCAAGTGCGCTTCCGGAGGCGAGCTTTCCCGGCTCATGTTGAGCCTTAAGGCCATGATGGCTCGTTTCGCCAGCATGCCTACCCTGGTCTTCGACGAGATCGACTCAGGAGTCTCCGGGAGTGTCGCTGACAAGATGGGGCAGATGATCTGCTCCATGGGGAAAGACATGCAGGTGTTCGCGATCACGCATCTCCCGCAGGTCGCCGCCAAGGGCGACGCCCATTATCTTGTCGAGAAATCATTTGAGGACAACGGCGCCGTGACTTCCGTCAGGTTGCTTGACGGGGATGAAAGAGTCATGGAAATAGCCCGGATGCTTTCCGGGAGCCATGTCTCAGCCGCGGCCATACAGAACGCCAAGGCCCTCTTATCTGACCATGGTGACTGAGAAGTCAGGGTTATAGACAACTCTCCGGACAGCCCTGTTCACGTAGCTCCCTGAAGGAGTCCTTTCCAGATTGAAATCTGACTGCAGCCCATTGAAATCCATCTTATGGAGAGCCTTGGGCCATTTTTGGCCATATTTTGAGGCCAGGGAGGAGAAGTACATCATCAAGTCGTACCCTGAATATGCCGAACGGCTTGGCTCGGCGTTGTAGAGCGCCCTGTACCTAAGGAGGAAGTCTTTTACATTCTTTGAGTTATAGTCCACGAAATAAGTCACGCTCGCATGGAGGTTGACCTTGTGGAGCTGTTCCACCTCGATCTGGTCGAAAGTCCTGATCCTGGATGTGCTGTAGAGGATGATGCTGCCGCTCCTTCCGGAAGCCATGTAGAGGTTCCTCAATGCCTCGATGAGGAACACGGTGCTTCTTTCGGTGTAGTCGCAGGCGAGGACAATCCTATTGACTCCTTGGGATGTCATGTGCTGCTTCATGGATCCGAGAGTGGTGGTGGTGGGCGAAAGTCCTTCCGCGGCCATTTGGGAAAGCACCATGTTCTTGTACTCTGACTCGGGGTTGGATGGAGTCACAACAAGCACCTTGTCTCCATGATTCAGGTCTGATTTTATCCATTGGACCATGTCCCTGATTTGGATAAGAGTGCTGGTCGGGGCCTGGATAATCTTAGAGAGGGAGTCTGTAAGAGACTCGGCTTGCATGTCAAGAGGGGAGACGATCCATGCTTCCCCGTCGCTGAGTCTCGCCGCTTTGGCGATGTCATTCTTGGACACTGGACCGATTGTGAAGTCGCTATCTGAGAGCCTCTCCCGGGTGACAGGCATGTTTCCACCTCCAATGTCGTAAGTATGAATGTCAAGATTGGTACCGTTCTGCCCGATGTCCCTTGCGGCCAGCAGGGCTCCGCAGTAGAAATCCATAAAGGACGTCCTGTCTCCGGATTTTGGCGATGAGAAGGGGATCAGCAACGAAATGTTGACGTTATGCTTGCCTTCTCTGACGAAAATATTCTCAAGCGAGACATCATCGTCATCTTCTTCTTGATCCACAATATCTGCCTCCTGGTTCTCATTGAAGCCGATCACCTGTGGAGTCTCCTCTGGTGTGTGATCCTTTGCAGTGGCACCTCCTTCCCAGGCCGACGGATCGTGCGGAATCTTGATCACTTGCTTACGCTTGACCTTGTCCGAGGTCATGCGGTTAATGTTCATGATGGATTCCTTCGAGACTTTGTATTTCTTGGCTATGTCGTCAAGGTCTTCGTACCACTTGACTTTATGGGTGAAATAATCTTCCGTCACATTCTCCTCGTGATTGTCAGGCTGAGGAGGCGTCTGAATTTCCCCTTTATCTTGAATATCCCCTTTATATGGAATAAGAAGTATCTGGTCTTTCTTCAGTCCCTCTGTTTCCAATTTGAGCGCTGGGTTCGCGTCATAAATCTCTTCCATGGTGACCCCATAGGCCTTGCTGATGGAGTAGATAGTCTGACGCTCCAGGACCACATGGGAGTAATAGATCTTTCCTCCGGAGCGGACCTTCTCTTTGGAGATCACAACCTGTGGCGCCACGTATTCCTGCGCCGTCACATTGACTGATGATAAAGCCGCGATAAAAAGGGTGGCGGCTAGCAAATATGAGGGTCTCGTTTTCATTGGAGCTTGTAAAGATTATCAGAGAAGTCAATCAGCTTCTTGGAAAATGACTTCCAAGAGAGTCTCTCCTTCTCGGCTTTCATGGAATTGACGCAGAGGGTGCGTATGTTGCTGTCTGAGAAATATTTCCGAACTTCATCAGCGATCAGGTCCGCATCCGGTCTCGCTGCCACGAGTCCGGTTCCGCTGTCGCCGACAGCTTGCTTCAGTCCTCCGACATCGGTGACGACCATCGGAACTTCGAAGTGCCAGCTGACGGCACTGATGCCGCTCTGGGTCGCGGTCCTGTAAGGGAGGACGACGAGATCCGCGGCTGAGAAGAAGGTCTTTACCTCAGAGTCTTTGATGTAGCGAGTGAAAAGCTTGATCCTGTCTCTGGCTGGGGATGACTTGATGATCGCGTCGTATTTGTCGAAAGAACCGTAGGGTTCTCCGGCGACTATCAGCGAGTAGGAATCGTCGAGCTTTCCAAACGCCTCCAGAAGGATGTCCAGGCCTTTATATTCCCGAATCAGGCCGAAGAAAAGAAGATTCTTTTTCCCGGGTTCCAGCCCCAGTCTCTCCTCGGCCGTTTCCCTTGGGAGCTTTTCTCCGAAGTGAGCGTACACGGGATGGAACAACGTGGTTTGAAGGGCCTTGGGGGATAGGGAGGTCAGGTCGTCAGAGACTTCCTGACACAAGGTGACATTCGCTGAGCATCCGGAAAGGAAATACTTGGTCAGCGGCGCGTCGAAGAACCTTGGCTCATGAGGAATGACATTATGCAGGATGGAAATAACCTTGCACTGCTTCTTAAGCCTCCTTGCTATCCATCCCAGGGAAGGGGCGAACCATGACATCCAATAGCTGATGATCACTAGATCCGGTTCCCAGTCGCGGATAGCTTTGTAGGTCTTGACATAACTGAAAGGATTGGCCGTATCCAATAGAGATTCACTCTCTATGGGTACGGCCTCATCGTCCTTTGTGACGTACTGGGTCTTTCCAGGAAAGAGGAAATCAGGGTATTGCCTCTTGAAATTGAACGCCTTGACCGTGTTGTCCTTTCCCAGTTCCTGATACAAACCCGCGTTGAACTGAGAGATCCCTCCCCTGAAAGGGTAAAAACACGATAAGAACGCGATCCTCAAACTACTCGGCCTTGTTGTTGGTGGTGGTAGTGGTGGTGGCTTCTGACTTGCCCTTGTTCTTGACGTACTCGCTGTTCAGCCCTTCGAGAAGAGCGTCAGTAATGTCCAGATCAGGATCACCGCAAGAAACCGGAGTGGGGAGAAGAGCTCCCTGGGTGGCGATGATCATCGCGTACTTGTGCTCCTCGTTGAACTTGTCGATGAAGGTCTTGATCGCGTCGGCGATCTGGTTCATCATGACCTGCTGCTCCTCGGCCATCTCCTGCTCCTTCTGGGCGGCGTAGTTGTTGAAGCTGTTCTGCTGGTCCAGGAGTTTCTGGTTCCTCTGCTCAGCGACCGAACGGACAAGGACTCCCTTGTTCAGGTCTGACTGGAACTTGTTGGCGTCGCTCTGGAGTTTGTTGCCCCTGCGGTTGATTTCCTCCTGGATGCTCTGGATCTTGGTCTCGACGACAGAGCGGAGATCATTGGCCATGTCATACTCGTTGATAACCCTGTCGAGGTCATACCAAACGATGGCGCCTTCCTTGGCGGTGGCCTCAACGGCCTCATCAGTTGTCGCTTTCTTCTTACCGTTGCCGTCAGAGGTCAGCTGGATAATACCTAAGGCAGCCACAGCCGCAAGGGCTATGATGCTGAGAATCAGTGGTGTCTGTTTCATTTTTATATTACTTTAACAATTTTTCCAGTCTACAAAAGTAATGAATTTTTCTTAATCTGAGAAAGATAGGCCTTGATTGTGTTTTCCAGACCCATGTAGAGGGCATCGCAGATCACGGCGTGACCGATGGAAACCTCGTCGGTCCATGGGATTGTCTTGATGTAGTAGCCAAGATTCTCAAGATTGAGGTCGTGCCCGGCATTAAGGCCAAGTCCGATCTTCCTAACTTTCAAAGCTGTCTCAAGATAGGGCTTTATCGCTTCCTCCGGGCCATCCTTGAACAGCTCGGCGTAAGAGGCGGTGTAAAGCTCCACCCGGTCGCAACCGCAGGCTTTGGCTCCCTCGGCCATGGCCGGGTCGGGATCAATGAATATTGATGTCCTTATTCCTTTTTCTTTGAATACGCGGCAGATCCCTGTGAGGAATTCCCTGTTTGCCACAGTGTCCCATCCTTTGTTGGAAGTGATCGCGTCGTGGGCGTCCGGGACCAATGTGACCTGGTCCGGTACAACTTCAAGGACGAGATCCACGAAACTCGGAATAGGGTTGCCTTCGATGTTGAACTCTGTCTTGACGGTTGGTCTTATCTCCCTGACATCACTGTACCTGATGTGTCTCTCATCCGGCCTTGGATGGACTGTGATGCCTTCGGCGCCGAATCTCTCACAATCCAGGGCCGCTTTCGCCACATTCGGCATGTCGCCACCCCTCGCGTTGCGGATGGTAGCGATCTTGTTGATGTTGACACTAAGCCTAGTCATGTTGCAAAAGTAGTGATTTATGTTCAGAATTTACCAGAAATGTGTTATTTTTGAAAAATGAAGATAGCAGTATACACCCGGGATGAAACGGCATTGGCGGATCCTAGAGTCCAGTCCATGCGGGAGAGACTTGCCTTGGAAGGATGTGGGTTTTACCGCATCCGCAACGCTGGGGACATATCCTCAGACACGGACATCGTCATGAGTGTGGGAGGTGACGGCACCTTCCTCTCAGCCTCCAAACGAGTAGGGAACTCCGGAATCCCTGTCCTCGGAATCAATACCGGGAGGGTCGGCTTCCTTTCTGAATACGGCCCTGAAGAGGCCTGTGAGGCGATAATCTCAAAATCATACACATTGGAAGACAGAGCTCTTCTCGAGACCAGGGTCAATGGGGAAATGCGTGAGTCCGACTCGTCTTTCTGGCCGTACACATTAAATGAAATCTCGGTTCTCAGGGGAGGAGCCTCAATACTTGGCGTGGACGTCTGCCTGGACGGCAATCCTCTTCCGACTTATTGGGCTGATGGGTTGCTGGTCTCGACCAGTTCCGGCTCGACAGCTTACTCTCTCAGCGTCGGGGGGCCAATATGTGTCCCGGATTCAAAGGTCATAATTATAGCTCCGATAGCTCCCCATAACCTGAATGTCCGCCCTTTGGTGGTGCCGGATTCGACCGTGGTGTCTATCTCAATGAGGTCCAGGGACAAGGAAGTGGCGATGTCGATGGACAACCGGAATGTCCGTCTTTCCGCCGACTCTACCTTGGAGGTCAAGGTGGCACAGTTTTCGCTGAAAAGGGTGAGGCTCGCCAAGTCGAGTTTCATCAAGGCCCTGACGACAAAGTTGTTCTGGGGCGAGGACATCAGAAATGGAGGATTTTAAGAATACAGAGTCGGGCAAGGTCCCGAGACATGTGTCCATCATTATGGACGGCAATGGCCGGTGGGCCCAGCAGAGGGGCAAGGAGAGAGTCTTCGGGCACTCCCATGGGGTGGAGAGTGTCCGCGCCTGTGTCGAGGCATCTGTCGAGACCGGGGTCAGATATCTTTCCCTTTTCGCTTTCTCTGAGGAGAACTGGGGGAGGCCACAGGCCGAGGTTAGTACTCTTATGGGGTTGATGTTCAAGGCTATCGCCGACGAGGTCAGCGCTTTGAAAAAGCAAGGTGTGAGGTTCCGTACCCTGGGTGATTTCAGCCGTCTGGATCCCGCCCTTGTCGAGGCGATCCGTTCAGCAGAGGCCGCCACGGCCCCGGAAGAGGGGAAAGAACCGGTCCTGGACCTGATAGTTTTCTTGAGCTACAGCGGTAAGTGGGACATCCTTCAGGCCGCTAAAAAGCTGGCTCTCGATTGCGCCGGTGACATCTCCAGACTGGAGAATGTCGGGCCGGATGATTTCGCCGCCCGCCTTGTGACGCGCGATATCCCTGATCCGGATCTTATCATCCGCACGTCAGGGGAGAGCCGCCTGAGCAATTACCTGCTTTGGCAGGCGGCCTATTCTGAGTTCTTATTCGTGGACACATTGTGGCCGGATTTCGGTAAAGAAGAGTTTAAGTCCGCTCTGTCGGAGTATTCGAAGAGGGACCGAAGATATGGAAAAGTCAAATAATCGCAGTATATTCGCGAACTTGTTTCAATGAATCCTGTTTTGATGAGAATATATCGCCTTTTGTCTGTATTGATGCTTACGATGGCTTGCGCTTCGGTTTTCGCGCAGGAACCTCAGTCGGTGTCAAAACCTGTGGAAGTAGATTATGATCAGCCTCGTAGCTACATCATTGGAGGAATCTCCGTTGATGGCAACACCCATTTTGGCGAGCAGCAGATCATCTCCCTGACAGGTCTCCAGCAAGGAATGAAGGTGACGATCCCGAGCGATGATCTTTCTTCAGTGGTCACCAGGCTTTGGGCCCAGAAATATTTCGAGGATGTCGCTCTTGAGATCGACCGGATTAACGCTCCCGGGGACTCCGCCTGGCTGAAAATCGTCATCAAAGAGAGGCCGAGGGTCTCCCGTTGGCTATTCTCCGGCGTCAAGAAAAATGAGCAGAAAGACCTTGAAGAGAGGCTTCGTCTGCGCAGGGGTGGTGAATTCTCCGATTATGTCGCGACCACATCTGTCGGAATCATCAAGAAATACTATTCCGAGAAAGGCTTCTTGAATTGCAATGTCGATGTCCAGACCCAGAAGGACTCCATAATCAAGAACGCTATCCGTGTCAATTTCGCGGTCGACAAGGGCGACAAGATCCGCATCTACAGCCCCCAGGCGGACCGTTCC
>ONUG01000082.1 GCA_900320965.1 uncultured Bacteroidales bacterium
GAGCAGGGTTATCTTGAGATCACTTCCGGAGACAACCTTGAATTCGGAGATGTCAACCTTGGAGCATCCAGCGCACTGTCTACCAGGATCAAGAACACCGGTGACGGCAAGCTGAATATCCTAGGGATCGACTGCCCCGAAGGTTTCAGCGCAAGCTGTTCAGTGTCTTCTATTTCCGCAGGCTACAACGCAACTATCACCGTATCTTTTACCCCGACTCAGGTAAAGGCTTACAGTGGCACAATTACCGTCAGGACTGACGCCGAGAACGAGACCGTCACAATTGACGTAACGGGCAATGGCAAGCAGACCAGCGCCACCACCGGCTTCGTGGACATGGGCCTGAGTGTCAAATGGGCCGCGACTAACGTCGGAGCCTCAAAACCAGAAGAGGCAGGCCATTTTGTTGCCTGGGGAGAGACTTCCACCAAGACCCAGTACTTGTACAACAATTACAAATGGTATGTAGCAGATGCTTATTTTTCTGGGAGCGGCTATATGATAAAGTATTGCAACTCGCCGGAACCATACGGATATCAAGGTTTTTACAATCCTTTGAAAATGCTCACCTATGATGATGATTATGCTCAGTCGAAGCTTAAAGGCCTCGCCCGAACACCCACCAGGGCGGAGTGGAGTGAGCTGAAAAAGAATTGTGACTGGGTGTGGACACAGGAGAACGGAGTCAACGGCTACATGATCACCAGTAAAATCACAGGCAACTCAATCTTCCTTCCAGCATGCGGTATCATCGAGTATTCCAATAAACAATCGAATGAGACTGGTTATTACTGGGCGGAAGACTTACATTACGATGAGGTTTACGCATACACCTGGGAGATCGAATCAGACAGTTATAGCTCTGGCTATCGTGAAAGATACAAAGGTCTTAATGTTCGAGCCGTGGAGGACAACACAGCCAAACCAATGATCTACTTCAGCGACGGCAAATTATCATTCCCGGGCACTAAGATCGGCACCACAGCGAGCAAGAACATAACCATCTCCAATATAGGAAAAGCCACGCTTAATATCTCAAAGGTCTCAACGTCAAAGTATTTCGCACTCAGCTGGACATCTGCGACAATCGAACCCGGCCAATCAAAGACTTTGACCGTTTCTTACACCCCAGTCTATAATCCAGACCTTGTCATAGACAATGACCTCACCTGGGATTCAACAACTCTGAACATAACCTGCGACGCCCGAAACGACAACTTCAACATATATCTGGAGGGTTATGGAGTAGAATGATCGAAATTATTATATTCGCGTATAATATTTAAAACACAGAGACGATGAAAAGGATCCTTATAATGCTGGTCGCCGCTATGACTCTGGTTTCTTGCGGTGAGAACTTCAATGCCCTCTACCTGCTTTCGAGCGGTGCGAAGCTCGCCCAGGCGGCTTCGGTCTCAGACGAGCAGATGAAGGCCTATGTGAGCCAGTACATAGCTCAGCTTGACGCTCAGAGTCAAGTGCTTCCGGAAAGCAACGCCTATGTCAAGAGGGTTCGTAACCTCACCAAAGGCATCACCGAAGTCGATGGAACTCCGCTGAATTTCAAGGTCTACCAGACCAACGACGTCAACGCCTTCGCTTGCGCCGACGGCAGTGTCAGGATCTACACCGGACTCTTGGACAGGATGTCTGATGACGAGGTTCTGGGGGTCGTGGGTCACGAGATCGGCCACGTTGCCCTGAAGCATTCCCTCAAGCAGTACAAGGCCGCCCTTAGGAATTCCGCCATCAGGGATGCGGTTGTCTCCACTGGAGGTACAGTCGCAGTCCTGACCGCCTCGCAGTTAGGCGATCTTGGAGAGTCTCTCCTCGGAGCGAAGTTCTCAAGGAAACAAGAAGAGCAGGCTGATGACTACGGCTACAGCTTCCTGGTCGCCCACGGCAGGAACCCTTGGGCCATGGCCATGGCATTTGAGGAGCTTTTGAGCCTGTCTAACGGAGGAGCTAGCGCTGGAACCCAGGCGGCCACATCCAGCTCAGCCGTCTCGGAGATATTCTCAGACCACCCGTCAACAGAAAGGCGCATCGCGACAATGTCACAACGCGCCACAAAAGACGGTTACAAACGTCCCGCTAAGAAGAAATAGAGGACTTACTCATCCTGTTCAGGGGGCGTCGGAGCGATGTCCCCTTGAGTCATTTCCACAATATCTCCGTCACGAGGATTGCATGATGTGAATGTCACCGGAGCAAGTGTGGCCAGTCCCATGGATAAACCCACTAGCTTCACCGCCTTGCCAAGCCTTTTGCGGGCAGCCAGCTGGCTTTCCAAATAAGCCACCTCAGCCTCGCATTTGGGGCAAGTTCCGGCACAGGAACCCTTGTGACGGCATTCCGAGGTGATGAACTCAATCTCGTTTTCTCGGGCGATCTTGCGACGGATCTCCTTAAGAATCTTACAGATTTCTTTTCCTTTTTGCATAGTCTACGTCATATTCAAATTGATCAATTCTCTCAAAACCAAGAGCTTTGACTTTGGTCTCGCTCCTGGAGACATCATCAAGAGTGTTGTAGTCCGGAATCAAGGGGACCCTGATAACACACTTTTCGGCAAGACCCTTTTCCGCCAAAGAACTCAAATTAGCTAGTACATTCCCATTGTCCTTCCCTGTGTAACGGGAATATATTTCCGGATTCATGTCCTTGATGTCGATAATGTACTCATCCACAACCGGCATCACGTTCTCCAGAAAAGATGGTGGGACGTTAAGGCAAGTCTCGACATTTATCTTCCAACCGTCTCCGCAGATCTCACGGAATTCCTTGATAAACTGATGGTTCAACAGCGGTTCTCCGCCACCGAAGGTTACTCCCCCACCGGTAGCGAGGAAATACAGCTCATCCTTGCGAAGTTCCTCATACATCTCAGCCGGAGAATATTCCTTGAATGGATACGAGTCTTTCAAGGTTTGCGGATTGAGACAGTACTCGCAGGCCAAAGGACAGAACATGAAAGCGACCAAAGTGGTGACGCCCTCGCCATCCACCCCGATCCTATGCCTTGATATGCCCGAAACTTTGGCCCTCATACACTATTCTGGCATTTTGTAGTCCGGACGAAGTGAGACCGATGTTTCGGTCGGAAAATCGGCAGGAACTTTCTGCGTGACCTTGCCGGTGGCGCACCATTCTGAACCCCTCAAAAGCATAGTCTGGAACCCAGCGCACTGCATCGCGGGGTTATCCTCAAGGGTCTCGCCACAATGCCCCATGGTGATGTGGAATATCCTTCCCTTGCCGTATTCGACGGTAAAGATCTGCGGTTCCTCTCGCCCTGAGCCGCCCTTATCGACCGGGGAATATGCTGTGTAAAGGCAATCCTTGATGTCTCCAGGGCCGCGAAGCCTGTCATAAAGCTCATCTGTGGCGTGTTTCCAACGCTCCGGAAGACCTTTCAGAATGGGATGGGAAGCGACCCTTTGATTGAGGACGAACTCATGCCTCGCTCCATGCGAGCCACCGAAGCCTTCAGAAGTGTCCTTGACGAGAACCCCGTCCTTCCAATAGACATAAGGTCCTGATTTCTCGTTCCTTCCTCCCCAGCCTCCAAGAGCGATTATCTTGTTGTACTCTTCCCAATCGGAGAAAGAATTGTCGGCGGCGTGATAGACAACCACTCCCCCACCGTTCCTGACAAACTCCAGGAAGCCCTCCTTCATCTTCTCCGACCAGGGATCTCCGTTATAGTCCAGGAAAACAAACTGGTATTTGCTGAAATCGACATCGAAGCCTGACATGTCCTCCCCCGCAGCCGGCGAGACAGCGACATCCATCTTGAAAAGCCCGGAATTCTCGAGCGTCATCTTGATCGCCTTGTGGCTGACCGGCCAGTTATGGTTGTTCTGCCCGGTGATGATGACCCCCTGGATGGGCTCCTGAGTACAAGAAGTTAAAATCGATCCCCCGAAAAGGATACATAACGAAAGAATAATTATGTTTCTCATAAGGACAAATATAACTAATAAATCATGAATTGTGACTTATCAGCACCCTTTTATCCCCTCGAGGCGGCCCTTGAGCGGCTGACAAGGACAACACCTCCGACCACAAGCCCCATCGCCAGCACCTTCTGCCAAGTCAATGAATCCATCCCGACAGAGATGCTGATGACAGTGGCGATGATGGGCTGCAGGTAGGAATACATGCTCACAAGGGTAGGACGCAAGTACTTCTGCCCGATGGGAATAAGAAAATACGCCACAAAGGTCGCGAAGATGATAAGGAAAGCGATCTCCCGAAGGACATCCGGTGTGATCGCAAGGTAATTAGTTGTCACCAAGCCTTTTCCGAAGACCGGAAGGGAGATCAGAAGGGCGAAAAGAAACATCCACTTCATGAAAGTGACCACACTGTACTTCGAGATGAGTGGCCGGAAAAGGCCAAGGTACAAAGAGAAACTCAGGCTGTTAAGAAGCAGTAGGGCGATTCCCAGCGGCGTTGAGGCGTTGGAACCTCCTGTATGTACTGAATTGAAGATAAGGAACAGGATCCCAGCGAAACTGGTCGCGACTCCAGCGGCTTTCTTCCCGGTTATAGGCTCACCCAGGAAAAGGAAAGCGAAAAACATCGTGAATATCGGTCCGAGGGTTCCCATTATCGCCGTGTCGATCGAACTAGCCATCGTGATGGCCATCAGAAAGGTGAACTGCGGTACGAAAAGACCGACAAAAGAAGCGGCCGCGATCTTCGCGAAGTCCTTTCTATCAACTGTTTCCTTGGGAGTAAAAAGAGAGATTATCCAAAACAAAGCGCTGGCGCCGATGGCCCTCAGAACGAACAACACTCCAGGGGAGATCACATCCGAGTTGGCGATGTCCTTACAGAACACAATGTTAAGGCCGAAGATGGCGTAAGCCACCCCCATACACAAATGTCCTGTCAGTTTCTCTCTGTCCATAGATATTCCCAAAAACGGCGCGAATGTACTCATTATCTTTCGATTCTCATTAAATATGACTAATTTTACATTGGCTAAGGCCGTATTAAAACAAGCATCAAACATGAGAAAAGTCCTTCTTGCCGCCCTGGCGGTGATTTCCTCAATCCTCCTGCCCTCCTGCGGGCCAAAGAGTCAGAAAGGTCCCGTTCCTGTCTGCCATCTTCTGATCTGTTGCCGAAGCATGAACTCAGGAAGCACATTCCTGGTTCAGGACAAATGGAACCCGGCCCACGACTACAAAGACATAGACCAGGTCAGGGACATCCTCCAGAAAGTCAAGGATGCGGGAATCAATGTCGTCAGCGTTGACTTCACCAACCCTCCCGAGTGGGAAATGGGCGAAGGTGGCCAGATCCACCTGGAGGGGGTCAATCCAGCATGGAGCGAGTTCGGATTGATGCTCGACAACATCGTCACCGTCTGCCACGAGAAGGATATGGAGTTCCTCATATTCATTGGCAACCCGGCCGCTTGGACGATGAAGTACTGGAACCAGGTAGCCGGATTCGTCTGGGAGAGATATGCCCAGGATCCCGCCTACCGCCACTATGGTTTCGGGGATGACAGGCCGCTGATGGTTGTTTTCCTTCCGGGCGAGTCTTTCTGGCCTCTTTGGGAGAACACTCCGGACGAGGAGAAAAACAACCTCGCCAAGTTCCGCCTCGGCACATGCCAGGTCAACGACCCGATCGAGCCCACACCTTCAGACGGATGGGGCTATAGGAATACTTCCGAGAGTTCCGACGGGACCGTACGCTTCTGCGCTCCCAATGCCGGGGTACCTCCTCAAGACTGGGCCAGAGTCGATGCGGCCGAATGGCAGAGAAGGGTCGAATGGGCATTGGGCGCCTCTGAATATGCCGTATTTGGCTCCTACGACGACACTTGCGACGGAATCCACTGGGGCATCTGTGACGCCAGCGCCTCCAAGAGGCCTTATCACATCAACCCCACCACCGTTGATAATCCTTTCGTCTACTACGACATCGTAAAGAAAGCACTGACCGGGAAATGAATTCCTTAGAATTGTGGAAACAACTGGATTCGAACCAGTGACCCCCTGCTTGTAAGGCAGGTGCTCTGAACCAGCTGAGCTATGCTTCCAGAGTGTATCGTCCCTCAAGGGGAATGCAAAAATACGACAGTTTTTCTATTCCGCAAAATAATCCCCCAGAATTTCTTACCTTTGCTCCTCGTAACCAACCCAAAGGACTAAATGAGAAAGATAACACTATTGACAGCCGCGGCCCTTTTCTTACTCGCCGGATGTGGGAATCCCTCCGAAGAGAAACAAGAAATCGAGGAGCCGGAGAAGCCGGTAGAGGAAGTTATTCAAGACTATTATAAGGTAGACAAAAGCACTCTGGAAGGCCAGTGGAGAGATTCTGTCCACACAGCTCTGTTCAAGGCTCTTAAGGAAAAGAGGATTGTGATCGGCCAGAACGCTATGCCCATCTGGTGGAAGATTTATGGTAATGAGCCCAAAGACGGCCGTTCACTCTACATCTCCCTGCATGGAGGCGGAGGAACCACCGCAGAGACCAACAACGGACAGTGGAACAACCAGAAAAAATTGTATCAGCCTTCTGAGGGAGTGTATCTTTGCCCGAGGGCTATCACAAACACTTGGGACCTGCATTTCCGCCCCGAGTCCGACGCTTTCTACGAGAAGATCATCCAGCTGGCGGTGACCTGCTGGAATGTCAACCCCAACAAAGTCTATCTGATGGGTTATTCAGCCGGTGGAGACGGGGTCTGGCGCTTAGCTCCAAGGATGGCTGACCACTGGGCCGCGGCTTCGATGATGGCCGGTCACCCGGGCGACGTGTCCCTCTTGAGCCTTCGCAACCTTCCTTTCATGATCTGGTGTGGCGCCTTGGATAGCGACTACGACCGCAACAAGGTCTGCGCCCAGAGAATCGAGGAAATGGACAAGCTGCAAAAGGATGATCCTGAAGGATATATCCATGAAGGACACATTGTTGCCGGCAAGCCCCACTGGATGGATCTGGAAGACGCCAAGGCTCTTCCATGGATGGCGAAATTCACCCGCAATCCCTATCCGAAGAAAGTCGTCTGGTGCCAGGGTGATGTCATGAAGGAATATTTCTACTGGCTCGGGATCCCCGTTTCCGAGGCGAAGAAAGGGAACAAACTCACCGCCACCGTCGAGGGCAATACGATCACAATCAGCGACTGCGACTACACCAAGGTAAGAATATTCCTCAACGACAAACTTGTCGATCTGAGCAAGCCGGTTGTCGTCATGCATGAGGAGAAGAAACTCTTCGAGGGCACTCTCACCCCTTCGGACGCCCTTCTCCGAAAGACCCTCTTCACCCGCAACGACCCTTCATATTCATTCCCCTGCATGGTAGAGGTTTCATTGGACTGACATAAGAATATTCACGGAAAAGAAAGAATCGCATGAGACATCACATTTTTAGCATTCTGATGGTCGCTTTGGCCATGACAGTGTCCTGCAAGGATCGCAAAAACGTTCAGGATTTCGAGGCCGTGACCCCACTTGACAGCATCTATTGCAGGGATCCGTTCATTGTCGCGGACAAGGCCACAAAGACATATTACCTCTTCAAGAGCTCCACGACCGACGAAGGCCTGGGTGGAGTTGTCGTCATGAAAAGCAAGGACCTGAAGATGTGGTCAGAGCCCCAGAGAGTCTTCACCGTCCCGGAGGACAATTTCAACACCGGTCCGGTCTGGGCTCCGGAAGTACATGAGTATAAAGGAGCTTGGTATCTTTTCGCCACCTTGAACACCGACAGGAAGTTCGCTGAGAGCGTGGACGGATGGCCGGCCTTCACTTACAGAGGGACCCAGATATTCAGGTCCGAATCCCTTGAAGGACCATTCCTTCCGCTCGGCAAGGATCTTACAACTCCAAAAGAATGGATGGCGCTGGACGGCACCCTGTGGGTGGAAGACGGCGTTCCGCACATGATCTTCTGCCACGAATGGGTCCAGGTCAAGGATGGCACCTTCGAGGTCATGCCACTGAAGGATGATCTCTCTGCCGCCGCCGGGGCTCCGAAGACCATTTTCACTGCCTCCCAGGGACCCTGGGCAAATTCCATCAGCGAATGGACCGAGCCTGACGGGACCAAAATACCCGCATACGTCTCTGACGGCAACTTCGTCTATAAGACCAAGGACGGTACACTCTTGATCCTCTGGTCGTCATTCAAGAACGGGAAATATTGCGTGGCGATCTCTCGCTCCGCATCAGGGAAATTGGCAGGACCTTGGACCTGCGATCCTGAGCCGATTTTCGAAGAGGATGGCGGTCACCCTATGGTGTTCAAAGACTTTGACGGCAACCTTAAGCTGGTCTTCCATCAGCCCAATTCAGGCCATAGCCATCCTGTTATCCTCCCTTTGGAAGACACAGGGAACTCGCTTGTAATCAAGAAATAAAGCAGGCGTTATTCGTATTCAACGACAGCTTTGACGAGTTTGTACCTGCTGATCATACCCTCGTCGCTGTGGTCATGGGACATTGTCCTTGAGCCGTAAGCCAGATACCTTTCGCCTTCAATGAATATGAAACCCGGAGCGACCAGAGCCCATTTCTCCTCTGGTCCGATCCACCTGTTCAAGTCGCACGGGAGTTCCCTGACGAAGCGTCCGTCCACAAGGTAAGTCCTTAACCAGCAATCATCTGTCGTACCGCCATGGGTGTTGTAGTAGGTTGGGAAAAGCAAGTCATAACGCTCGTCAACCTTACTGGCAGCGGAGTTGTAAAGGCAATCGCCAGCCATGATCTCCGGTTCACCGAGAGCCTCACCATCAAGGGTAAAGTCCGCGATCGTGACTCTACGATTCTGGAAATGCTCTTGAGTCTGCCGTGAATAAAGCGTCATCCGATCTCCCCTTGGCACTAAGACATTCTGGGTGTCGTGCTTGAAGTCGTAAAGCAACTTAGGATCAACAAATTCTATCCCATCCTTGGATCTCCAGAGGAACATACAATGCTTCCCGTCCACTTTCTGGTTGCCGACCAGGCGGTAAGGCCAATCCTTATCCTCCACCAAACAGACCGAAGACTCGATCAGAGAGTCCATTATCTTGGTTTTCAACTCATAGTGGAAGCCATCGGACGATTCAGCGAGATAAAGGTTCTGGCTCCATTCATCTTCGGCGATCGAACTTTTCTCATTACCTGAGAAATACATCCTGTAAGTCCCGTCCGGTGCCTGGAGTATGTTGAAATAGTTTATCAGTCTCATCCCGAAATCCCCGTTGGAGAGTATTTCAACGGGGGCTTCGGGAAAACTGACTCCCACTATGGTCTTGGTGCCGCAAGCGCAAAAAGCCACGGCGAGCAGACAGAAGAGAAATGACTTTTTCATATTCTATTCAAGAACGTTGACCGTTCCGCCGAACTTGTCATTGGCGCGGTAGTGAGGAGCATAGAGCGACTCGATGGTGACGACCGGGGCACTGAATATTCCTTCCTGGGTGATGTAGAATTCCTCTGTCACCGTGGTGTTCTCCTCAGGATAGACATCAAAGTAGTACTCGGTGCGGTCAGCCTTCACGTTTCTGTAACCCTGAGGCGAGACAGCCCATGAGCCGATCGGGCGGTACCACCAACCAACATGGCCAGAGAGCTGATCCACAGGCCTGAAAGCGGCCTCGCGAGGAGCCACGAGTTTCACGAAACTGCGGTTCTCCTGATTCCAGATCTTGTATTCGGTGATGATCTTCTCTCCCCTGCTGAGTTTCATTCCAGGATAGATCTCAAGCAGAGTCACAGAGGAGTTCTCGCCCTGGACCTCCTTGTAGAAATGACGCTCGATGGTGAAGCCGTTGCCGGCAGCGACAATCTCCTTGAAGGGTTTGCGGTAAGTCTTGGTCATGAGGATGACCCTCGTTGAGAGAACGTCTTCGCCTCCTGTGAGGACCGAGTTGATGGCGTCGACGAAGGCGGGATCCTCTCCCCATTTCTGGGTTTCTTTCTGAAGCATCATCCAGATGCGGATGCCGTCGGCAATCTTGGCTTCCTGCCCTTCG
>ONUG01000205.1 GCA_900320965.1 uncultured Bacteroidales bacterium
TGAGGCTGTGGCGGATTTGCCTGAAAGGGTGAGGATAAATTCCAACAAGAAGCTTCCTTCTTACAGCCAGATCACTAAGGTTGAGGTCCAGGAGTCTCCTTTCGAGAAGACACCAAAGATGTCCATCAAACGTTTCCTCTACAAGTAGTGACAAATTGTCATATCGGGCGCCGTTGGAACGTTATTTGACCATATCGTTCCGTGCGGCGAAGGCTCTCTCTTAACGTGCCGAGGGTGGCAGTGGTTCTGGAGGGGGACCTTTGTCGCACGGAGATGTATATTCAATAAATAGTAGATATGGCAAATAAAGCACAGACAGGACAGATCGGGGTGACAACTGAGAATATATTCCCGGTCATCAAGCAGTTTTTGTATTCAGACCATGAGATATTCCTCCGGGAGCTTGTGGCCAATGCGGTGGACGCCACTCAGAAGATGAAGACCCTCGCCTCGAACGGCGAGTTCAAAGGTGAGCTCGGTGACCTTAAGGTCAGTGTCGAGCTTGACGAGAAGAAAAAGACTCTCAAGATCATTGACAACGGAATCGGCATGACTGCTGAAGAAGTCGATAAATACATTAACCAGATCGCTTTCTCTTCGGCAGGAGAATTCCTTGAGAAATACAAAGACCAGAACATCATCGGGCATTTCGGATTGGGTTTCTATTCGGCTTTTATGGTCGCCAAGAAGGTCACTATTGAAACACTTTCCTGGAAGGAAGGCTCCGAGGGCGTTCTTTGGAGCTGTGAGGGTGACCCTGAATTTGAGATGGGTCCATGCAAGAAAAACGATCGTGGAACAGTCGTAACATTGTTCCTCGACGATGAATCCGCCAATGATTACGGTACCAAAGGCAAGATCAGCCAGCTTTTAGGAAAATATTGCAAGTTCATGCCGGTGCCGATCGTCTTCGGAAAAGAGCAGGAATGGAAGGACAAGAAATATGTCGACACGGACAAGGACCATGTCATCAATGCCATCGAGCCGCTCTGGACTCGCAAGCCCTCAGAATTGAAGGAAGAGGACTATGTGAAGTTCTACAAGGACCTCTATCCGATGAAGGAAGAGCCTCTGTTCTACATCCATCTCAATGTCGACTATCCTTTCAACCTCACCGGAATTCTTTACTTCCCTAAGATCAAGGAGAGGATGGCGATCGAGAAGAACAACATCCAACTCTACTGCAACCAGATGTTCGTGACGGATCATGTCGAGAACATCGTGCCTGACTTCCTGACTCTTCTTCATGGTGTCATCGATTCTCCGGACATTCCTCTCAATGTCTCCAGAAGCTATCTCCAGGCCGATGAGAATGTCAAGAAGATTTCCACCTACATCACCAAGAAGGTCGCTGACAGGCTCGAGGAAATATTCAAAAACGAGAGGTCGGCTTGGGAGAGCAAGTGGGACAACCTTAAGCTCTTTATTGAGTATGGGATGCTCTCGGACGAGAAGTTCTGCGAGCGGGCTCTTAAATTCGCCCTCCTGAAGAACACCGACGGCAAGTTCTTCGCTCTGGAAGACTACCGCAAGGCAATCTCAGACACCCAGACGGACAAAGACAAGAAAGTTGTCTATCTCTATGCGACAGATGTGGACGCCCAGTACCCCTTTATTGAGGCCGCTAAGAACAAAGGTTACGATGTGTTACTGATGGATTGCGAGCTTGATGCCCATTTCGTTAACCTCCTCGAGCAAAAGATCGGTGACACGAGATTCGCCAGGGTTGATTCGGATTCTGTTGACAATCTTATCGTTAAAGAAGAGAAGGTGAAGCCCCAAATGGCGGATGAAGACAAAAAAAACATGGAGACCATGTTTAAGGCGATTCTACCAAAAGATAATGAATACATTATTGAGGCGGATAATCTCGGAGAAGATGCCGCACCTATTCTTATCACCAGAAATGAGTTCATGCGAAGATACCGGGAGATGAGCGCATTAGGCGGTGGAATGAACTTTTACGGGGAGATGCCGGAATCGTTCAATATCACTGCGAATCTGCAGAACCCGTTGATGATCAAGCTTATAGGAGATCTGAAGAATAACTCTGACAAGGTTGAGGAATTCGCTGCCGGTAGTGATCTTCTTAAGCAGTTGACTGATCTGGCGCTTCTCTCCAACGGCCTTCTAAAAGGCAAGGCTTTGTCTGATTTTATAGCCCGGACAGGCAAGACACTTACAGATTATTACTCCAAATAATAATTTAAAAATGGCCTTGCACGTTTGTGTAAGACCATTTTTTTATCTATATTTGTCCGCTATCACCTTTTGTCCATGGCGGAACTTGAAGTTTTTTACCCTCTCGATCCGGAGAAGACCTACTACTCGATGGATGAGTTGACCCTCGAAACCCCCGAGGGCCCTAAGACATTGAGGCTAGGTGCGTGGCTCAATGAGGATCCTGTCAGGATCCACAAGATGATCATTCGGGAAAAGACTCTCCATGTGGATCAGATTGAACTCTATAACCCATTGATGAGCAAGCTCAGAAGGGCTGACCCGCAGTATTACAAGCAGTACATGGGCTTGAATGTGACAATAGATTTCCCTGGTTTCTCATCTGACATTCTCGCTAAGATTCCTTTCGAGAATGATCCTATCGGTTTCTACAAGTGGTGGCGCAAGGGAAAGCATGAGGACAAAGTCTACCTTTCAAAAGTCAATCAGTTCAGGCTGTTCCAGAAGGTTTACCTGATGGACCCTAAGGTCATGCTCAAAAAAGACATCCAGTTCTTCCAGTCTTTCTAGGCTCTTCCCCGGAGAGGTATTTTTCGCGTTATTTTTTGTCAAGTCAAAGATTTTGTTTACATTTGGCTAATAACACTTGTTAACAACACCTTAATTTTTCATTGCAATGACGTACAAGATTATCGACATCCAGGGCGTAGGTCCTGTTTACGCTGAGAAGCTTATCGCCGCCGGCGTAGTGACTGTGGATCAGCTTCTTGAGAGGGGTAAGACCCCTAAGGGTCGTAAAGAGCTCGAGGAGGTCACCGGCATAACCGGCAAACTCATCCTCACATGGGTCAATCATGCGGACCTCTTCCGCATCAAGGGCATCGGCCCTCAGTTCTCTGAGCTGCTCGAGGCCTCCGGCGTCGACACCGTTAAAGAGCTCCAGCACAGGGTCGCGGCCAACCTCGTCGCCAAGATGAATGAGGTCAACGCTGAGAAGAATCTCACCAGGGTTGTCCCCACTGAGGTGATGGTCCAGAAAATGATCGACCAGGCCAAGGTTCTTCCTCCGATGGTTGAGTACTAGTCGAAAAGACTTTTGTTGTGAGTCGGGACTGAATAGTCCCGACTTTTTTCATATATTTGTAGATCCTGTGGAGGGTCACCTGAGCGCTCCGGCGTTGTTGATTACGAGATGTCCTATTCAGTCGGGCCGGTCACTTTTGAGATGGCCAAGGCTCCAGCTGGTAATTTCACGATGGGTGTCTCCGCTGACAATCGCCGCAAGGTCACAAGGGGCATTGCCCAGCCTGTAGCTCTGGGAGGATTCGTGATCAGCCGCGAGCCTGTCACGCAGGCTCTTTGGACCGAAGTCATGGGAAAGAACCCGAGCTCGACTCAGGATCCGTCATCTCCTGTTGACATGGTGTCATGGGAGGACATCCAGAAGTTCCTGTCCAGACTCTCCAAACGCACTGGGAAAACCTTCTCTCTACCGACTGAGGCTCAGTGGGAATATTCCCATCACCTTTTTGGTGACAAAGACTTCGTCAAGGTGGCGGAATGGTGCTATGACTATTATGATGAGGTTCCCGGAGACAAGACAAGTGATGACTATTTCAAGCCGATGAATCTGATGGTCAATCCCGAAGGACCTGACAAAGGAGTGGCCAGAGTCGTTCGTACGACTTTGGAGAGAATGCCTTTGGATCCTCACACCCGTAAGGTGAAAGTCGGATTCCGT
>ONUG01000081.1 GCA_900320965.1 uncultured Bacteroidales bacterium
CAAGGAGTGACCTGCGGCAATCGGAGTGCTGAAATCCAACTGGATAGTGTTCTCCCTAGAATTGTCGTTCCCGTCGCTCTTTCTATCTGGCATTTGGAATGGAGTGTACATGAAACTGTTGACGACCTCCGTCTCCAGCGGTGTTCCGGAATATCTGTATGAGAGAGTGAGAACCCTTCCGGGGACATTGGCACTAGTATGCTGATAATCAAAGCTTCCATTCAAACTTCCAGAACGGTACTTCATTCCCTGTTCATAGTTGTACATATAATCATCAGGGCCTTTTATGTCCACGACATAGGTCCCATTGGCGGTCTGGTTGAATCTTGTCAGACCGAGAGTAGCCGAAAACAGGTCGCTGGGACTCACCTCATAACTGGCGCTCAGATCCGTGAACAAGAAAGGGGCTTTTTGCTTTTGGACCATGTCGGTGGATTGGGAGGACCCGTTCAGGGTGTTTTCCTGCGATGAAGCGAAAGTGACTCCGGACAGTCTCTGGACACCAATGGCCGCATTCACACCAACCGTGAGTTTATCCTTCTTGGCACTCATGTAAATACTCCCGTTCTCACCTTTTGTCGTCACCCCGAGATTGGCCGCTCCATAGATACCGTCCGAGACAGCTGAAGAAGCTCCGGCCGAAACGCCTGTGATAAGGTTCAATACTCCTCCCGTACCCTCAGCATCGTACCTGGCCCCGGGATTTGTGATCACTTCGATGTCTTTCACAGCACTGGCAGGCATCGCTTTAAGAATCTGCGAAGGGTTGGAACTCAGCATCTGGTTCGGCTTACCATCCACATAGACCTTGAAATTGGAGCTTCCATTGACAGTTATGTTGTCTTGGCCGTCGACAGTGACCATCGGGACTTTGCGGAGCATGTCCAACACCGAGCCGGACTTTGAGTCGGGATCGGCTTCAACCTTATAGGTCAACTTGTTGACATCCAGTTTCACCAAGGTTTTCATCGCCTGCACCGCAGCGGCGTCAAGGGCTTGCGCATCGTCCTGAAGAAAGATCTCACCTAAATCCAAGACTTCCTCACCTGCCACCGAAAAACTCTTGCGGACAGGCTTCCTGCCCATATTCTCGATCAGAAGCACATACTCTCCCCTCATGGGAATCGATCTTTCGAACTTGCCGAGAGAGTCGGTGACTGAATATGCCGCAGCACGGTCTTCGCCACTTTTTATAAACTGGACCACCGCACCAACTTCAGGATGGTGTGACAGGGAGTCCAGAACGGTTCCCTTAACATTGGTCTGGGCATATAGCCCCGCAGACACAGCAAGTGTCATGATAAATAAAAAAAGTCTCGGAAGTCTCATACCTTTTCGAATTAACCTTCGCAAAGATAATTTAATTATTTCGTATTTTCCAAATATTTTTTAATGTTTTTCATTAATTATTTAAAAATACTATTTTCCAGCCACCAGACTGCGCCTGGGATCCGGGACCACATACAAAAAAAAGGTCCAGTCATAAGACTGAACCTCATTTGGCGGTGCGGAAGGGGCTCGAACCCTCGACCTCCGGCGTGACAGGCCGGCATTCTAACCAAGCTGAACTACCGCACCAAGATTTAAAAGATCCGCGTTTGATCTCAAACGCGGATGCAAAGATAGTCAAATTTGCGTACCCAGCAAATTTTTTTTCAATTTTATTTGATCTCGATGACTTTCTTGGCCTGAGGAACGACTTTTGGCTCGACCTTAGGAATAGTCACAAGCAGGACGCCGTTCTCAACGGTAGCGCTGATCTTCTCCTTGTCGGCGTCGTCAGGCAAAAGCATTGTCTGCTGGAACTTGGCATAAGAGAACTCCCTGCGGAGGTAACGGCCCTTCTTCTTCTCATCCTTGTTTTCCTCTTTCTTCTCCATGTTGATCACGAGATCGCCCTCGTCATCAAGGCTGACCTTGAAATCGTTCTTGGTCATTCCAGGAGCGGCGAGCTCAAGCTCGTAGCTGTGCTCGTTTTCTAAGACATTGATCGCCGGAGCGGTCGCGCTTGTCCTCTCGATCCAGTTGTTGTCAAAGAAATCATTGAAAATGCTCGGCAACCAGTTCTGGTTGTATCTTCTTGAAACAGGTAACATGATTAAAACCTCCTATATTTATTAAATTATCTTTTGTTTTTAACCCCCGTCCTTTCGGGCGGACATCTTCAGTTTAGTCAATTCCCGGGCCAATGACATAATGACCGCCAAAAGCGGACAAAATGTCATAACACGCTGACTATTTGTCACTTAACTATGACAAAATGTCTATATATAAGGCTTAATCTTACCTCTCCAGAACAAATATGGAGAAAGACAGGGGTGGTACGGAGGCGGAAATCGTCTTACCTTCCCCAGAGAAAGTGAAAGAAGCAGGGGCAATCCGGCCGGGATCATCAAGGCTGTTCTCCGACATACGGTCCGAGCAGTCCAGCCTGACGCCTTCAACCGCCTTCACAGAATCTTTCTTCTTCAGGCCAGTGAAATCAAGGGATATTTCACGAGTCTCCTCTGAAGTATTCGCAACCTTGACATAGATCCTGGAGCCATCAGAAACCGCGCTGGCGAATAAGCCTCCCTGGCCTTCAGCCCCAGTAACATTGGCTCCAGACATCTTGAGACTCAATGTGTTCCGCCCTTTAAAACGGCCGTACAGACTCTGAACCTGCCAGCTGGCGCTCCTGAAAGAGCGAAGATTGTCGAACCAGATCAGATCCGGCCTCCACTGCCATCCCTCGACATGGGCGAAAAGCGGAGCGTAAGTCGCCATCTGGACCACATCGGCATTGCGCTCTATTCCGGTCATGAAAGCGGCCTCGAGAAGGGCCGCATAGGCATGGTTCCATTTCGCCCCCCTGGCATGGCACGCATATTCCCCAGCGAACACTTTCGGTCCTTTCCGGTCGTAATTATCGTATCTGGCTCCCTGGGAAAGGAACCACTCATACGGGCGGTAGAAATGCTCATCGACGAGATCGACTCCGATCCTGCGCATCTCAGGCCAAAGGAAGTCAAACTGATCACCTTCAGATCCAGGACCGCTCGAGCCGACAATCTTGATCTCAGGATGAGCCTTTCGGATAGCTTTGACAAATGGTTCAAGACGCTCAGTGTAGAGAGTTCCCCATTGTTCGTTACCGATTCCTATAAACTTAAGATTGAATGGGTCCGGATGTCCCATCTCAGCCCTTAAAGCTCCCCATTTGGAAGTTACCGGGCCATTGGCGAACTCGATGAGATCAAGAGCGTCTTGAATATAAGGCTCAAGCTCATCCACCGGGACGTGGGCATCCTCGCCGTTCTGGAACTGGCAGGCAAGGCCGCAGCTCAGAATCGGAAGCGGCTCAGCACCAATCTCTTCGGACAGTTGGAAGAACTCAAAATAGCCGAGTCCATAAGTCTGATAATAGTCCGGATAAAGACGGTACGGGAAACAGTACTGCCAACGGTTGGAATTCAAGGGACGGTTCTCGACCGGGCCTACAGAATTCTTCCAATTATAGCGGGACTCCACCTCTGTGCCTTCCACTATACAGCCTCCAGGGAAGCGGAATATTCCGGGATTGAGGTCGGCGAGAGCTTGCGCCAAATCCTTTCTAAGACCATTGCGATGCCCCATCCAAGTGTCCACAGGGAACAGAGACACATGTTCAAGGTCGGTGACAAGCCTTTTCCCGTCCAGGAATATTCTGAGAACCGCTTTGTCAAGGGTTGCCTTTGGCTTGAGAATCACCTCGTAGAGTTTCCACTCTTTACCTGAGACCACAAGCTCACTCTCGCATAGGGCATGATCCTCTTCCATGGATGCCGGGTCAGAAATCTCCACATTCAGTTTGGACTCCCCTCCTTCCGGGACCCTGGCCCAGACACTGAATCTATACTCCTCACCGCCTTTGACCCCTATCCCGAAGAAGCCCTCATTCTCCAGACCGGTCCAGCGGTGCGGATGTCCTGGATTGGAGAGCCTGACATATTGGGGGTTACGGTCAAATGGGCCGTCATCCAGGACCTCGACTTTGCCGAATACTTTCCACCCCTGCAGCGGATTCGATGGGAACTCAAACGAGCGGTTCTTGACGAGCTCGGCGTAGAGGCCGCCATCCGCGGCGAAATTGATGTCCTCGAAGAAGATACCGTATTGGGTGGAGCTGATGGGGGCGCCGGGCTTGGAGAGGTCGATGGTGAAGTGGTAGAGATCCTTCGCTTCGCTCAGGATGACAGGGTTGGTTCCACCAAGGAAGGCGGAATTGAGGCTAAGGAGAACAAATATTGGACAGAATGTCTTGATCGCTTTCATAACAGAGTAATACTTAAGAATATACTATCTTCCACCGCCACCTCGGCCTCCGCCGCTGTAGCCTCTGCCGCCGCTTCTGGATGTGTAGCCGCCACCTCCACTCCTGCTGCGACCGGAATAACTGCTGCTGGAGGAACTGCCACCTGAGGAATAATAAACCGGTCGTGTGGCGCTCACAATAGCGTTACCCAAAGCCCTTGAAATGGACTGGCTGCTGGAGAGAACGGAAGAGAATGTACGGTAGTCGTAATTGAATGTCTTCTCAAAGAACTTCGGATCAATGTCCTTCAGTTGTTTCGCGACCTTGTCCGCTATCCCGAACAGGGCCGCATAGACCATATACTCCTTCCAGAGGTTGGCCTCAATGGACTCACGCTGGTTCAGAAAAGTGAAATCATTGAGGAACTTCCTAAGGCCCATGAGCTTCCGGGCTTCCGCCTGTCCTTCAGTCGAGAACTTCTCATTGCGCAAGTACCGTTTGGCCCTGAACTTCGCCAGGCCATCCGTCCGGGAAGTCTCGGACCATTGGTAAACCCGAGATTCATGACTGGAGGCCCACTGGGAGAACTCTTTATCCTGAAGGATACTGTCTGATCCAGAGGCCTCTTTCAACATGTTGTAGAAATCCTTGCTGACTTCAGATAGGCCATCTCTCTGGGCAAAGGAGATATTCACCGGTCCGTTAAGCTCACTGGTGACAGCGAGGTTGCCTTTGTAGATCATCCTGAGGATCTCGGCCAGAGGGAGGTTATTGGCGGATCCCCTCTCCCCGAGCCTTCTCAAGACATAGTCGGCCATCTGAAGATCCCCATCCATCGGAATGTCCCTGTACCAGTCCACCTTGTCCAAGGCCACGCCGAGAAGTTTCTTCTTGTCTCGATTGGAAACTTTGGTCCGGGATCCCTTAAATATCTTGATGATCGGTCTGACAAAGGCAAAAAACAGTAATAAAACAATCATGAGCCCCGCCATCGCTCCAGCGAAAGGATTCTCTTCCTTAGGATCGTCAGCGAACTTGGATCCTTCCAGGGCGATGTCCAAGGCTTCCTGGAAATCCCTTTCCTGAACACTCAGAGGCTGGAACATTCCCTTGTTGAAACGCAGCAAAATGATCGCTGAATCATCTGTCCTGAAAGGCTTGGAGGACTCGAACACGACCGTGCTGTCGGTGAAAGTCGTGGTCCCCTCAAAACCGAAGCCCCAGGCCCTGGTGTTTGTCGTATCCAGTTGGAAATCCTTAGACCGCACAGTGATTTTCACATGCTGGGGCGGATAGCTCAGCCCCGGAGAAACGACCTGAAGATGAAGCATGTCATAGTCGTTCAGCGACTTCATCGCCTTGATCATGCTGTAGATGGCATAAAACTTACGGTCTCCCCGCGGGGCTATTCCCCAGCACAACTCGACCCCGTTATCCTTATGGACTATACCGGACTTCCCAGCTTTCTCTTCCAGGGTCTTGTTCACATCCCATTCACCAATATCCTCGAGCTTGTCGCCTGTCTCTCCGTCAAGCACTGTCAGGTTCGGGATTATTATGTCACCGAGGTTTTCCCTGACAAGGTACCACTCCGTGATTTTCGGGCCAGTGTTGATGTCCCAGAACTCGTCGAAAGTGACAGAGCCCTTGTCGGAAAGATGGAGAGTTATGTCAATGTCCCGGATCTCCTGCTTTTGGGCCAGCAAAAGAGAAGCGGAAATAAAGATGGCAAACGCGGTAAATAGGATTCTTTTCATAGGTCAAACAAGGTTTATTCGTCATACTTTCCATCAAGCACATCCCTGACCGCCTGGAGGTACCCGAAGCCGTTAAGACGGTCAGGAAGCAGGTAACTGCCCTCGACCCACTCGTTCCAGGCGTTAATCATCATGAAACGGGGTTGGTCCGGATGATTCTCCACATATTCCTTGGCCTTGGCCAGGAAGGTGGCGAAAGACTGGGGAGTGTTGTGCCAACGGGTAGCGTCGTCAGGTCCTTTGGCAGGGAAACGCGGAGTGTCGTCCCAACCGATTGAGACACACGGAAACACCGGAACATCAAAGACTTCGTCCATCTGACGGCGAATCTCGATAGCCTCGGCTCCCTGGACGAGATAGTCCGGATCGAACCCTCCCATGTTGTAGAGAGCCTCGCTGTTGATGCCGAGAGTCTTGATTATCTTGTTCATCGTCTCGATCCTCTCAGGTCCCATCCGGTAGCCTCCACCCTGGATTTCCTGGAGATGAAGGCCCGGGAATCCGGCCTTCTTGACCTCGGCCCGGAAATAGTCCATGGCTTTGGCAGCCTCGTCGAGGGATCCGAGTCCCCTGACAAGATTGCCGATGGAGAATATTCCAAGAACAGGGCATCCGTCGATCTTGACATATTCGGGGAGCTTGAAATACTGGTTGATCACCCTGTCCACAACCTTCTTGAACTGTTCCCAGTCCACATCGGGATTGAAGAGCCGCTCCTCATTGTCTCCCCACTTGTGGTAGTTCCAGTAGTTGTATTTCACATCATGATTCGCCCACATGATGTAAAAATTCATCTTGGAGTGGCTCGGAGCCTTCAGGAAACCATCATTGAGGGCGCTCTCCAGATAAGGCCCGCTGTAGCCCTCGGGATCGTTGTACCAGTACCAGTCGTAGCAGAAAGTGTTGACTCCGTACTTCAGGGCTGTCTGGATCCATTTCTCAACCACGACAGGATCGTTATCCATCTCGTAGCCCCAGAGAGGCTGGCGGGGCTGGTAATGCTCCGGGAAACGCTTGTCTCCTTGCTTGATGACTTCCCACTCCCCTATTCCTTCTTCCCAGAGCCACTTGTGGGCAAGAGGATCGTCGTGGCACGAAGGCCAGACGTAAGCGCAGACATAGATGTCGTCATTGACCGCTTTCGCAGATCCGTCTTTGTGTTTGAACCAATAAAAGCCGAAAAGAAAAGCGATTAGCCCAAGGCAAAGAATAGAGTAAAGGACACGTCTCATATTCAATTGGTTTAATGGTTAGCGAATATTTCCTTGACAGTCTCGTAACTTTTGAGGTTACCGATGTCGAAACGCTTTCCAGGCATCTCCATCGCATGGACAGGGGCCTTCGAGGAAAGCCAGGCGACAAGACTTCCAGGAGCGTCCACGCCACATCCGGAGGCTATGGCCTCGGGAATCCTCATGGCATCCTCCCGTCGGTAGAAATAGAAAGGAGGACATGCCCAATGGCTCTTCGGCTCAGAGGGTTTTTCTTCCATCCCGATGATCAGCCCATCAGGATCAACCTGCAAAACGCCACATTTACGAAGCTTCTCATCCAAGGGTTCGTAATACCTCATGACGCAGGAAGTCCCTTTTAAAGATGAATATTCCAAGAATTCAGACAGGCTGAAATCCAATAGGTTATCTCCCGCAATCACTAGGAAGTCATCCTCCAGATCAAGGGCTTCGATGGCAAACTGGATGTCCCGTACGGCTCCGAGACGGGTCTCATTGGTGGAGGTCCCGTCGTCGACGACCCTGATGTCCTCAGGGCGGGAAGCCGACCATTTCTCGAAGATCGAGGCAAACTTGTGATTGCTGATCACGACAAAGCCATCCACTTTACCGGTAGCGGCAATATCCTCTACCAGCCAATCAAGAATCGGTTTTCCGCCTACCGGAAGCAGGGGCTTGGGAAAATTATCTGTCAAAGGCCGCAGCCTGGTAGCATAACCGGCCGCTAGGATAAGGCACTTCATAGTTGTAGTGTTATTTTTATATCTTCACGCCGTCCGCGCTATGGCAGACGTACGCTGAATAATGTCCCTTAAGGTCCGGAAACTCAGAGAGATACTCCTTCTGGACTTTCTCGAATATACTCTCTTTAAACGAAGGATCGATCAAGGCCATGCAGCAACCCTTGAAACCGGCACCGCTGAAACGACCTCCATAGATCCCGTCCGTCCGGGTCATGATGTCATAAATCTTCTTGAGCTCAGGTGAACCGGTCTCCCAGCTCTCGATCGACGAGCGGCCGCTCTCGAAACTCAGGCGGCCATATTCCTCCAGATCGCCCTTCCTCCAAGCCTCAACTCCGCGTTGGACACGGTCAAACTCGCTGTACCAGTGCTCGGCTCTCTTACGCCAGGTGTCCGGAAGGCGGTCTTTGAAACGCTCGAAAACCTCAACCGGTACATCCCGAAGATAGGTCTCCTTGAATTTGCCGTATTCCATCCCGGCATAGGCCTTAAGAGCGTAAGCAGCGCTACGGACCTCGTCAACCCTCATATTGAACTTACTGCCAGCCAAGGTCCTCTCGACTCCGCTGAAAAATATGGCGATGTCGTAGGGCTTCATGGATGGCGAAGTGGGGATCAGCTCATAGCTGTCGTCCAAGGTGTCCAGATAGAGAAGATGATCCTTTCTGGAATACACCTCGCAGCTCTGGTCAAGCTTTCCTGAAGAGACCCCGACATACTTGTTCTCCGCAGCCATTGCCATGGTTATCAATTCCTTATCTTCAAGATGAAGGTCATTGACCCGGCAAAGGGCCTTCATGAAAGAGATTGTCACAGCAGCCGAGGAAGAGAGACCTCCGATCGGAAGAGACCCCTCGATCACTCCGCTGAGACCAATCCTGAGAGGATAGGCCTGATAGAGCTCTTTGGTGGCCCCGCGGAGATAATCAGCCCAGTCTCCCTGCTTCTCTTCAGGGACAGCCCTGACATGCCATTGGGCTCTCTTTTCAAACTGCAGGGAAGAGAGCTCAATGACACCGTTCTGCTTTGGCGAATATGCGATATTGATTCCTTTGTCGATGGCAAGTCCGGTGACCTTTCCTAGCTGATGGTCGGAATGAGCACCGAGGGGGCAGACTCGGTACGGGCAGAAGGAGAGCCCTTCGGGTTCCCTTCTGTAAGTCTCACGGAATTTGTCCTGACAACGCATGCCCTACAATCTTTCCTTGATCGCCTTTGTCTGCTCCTCGTAGCCGGGTTTCTCCAGCAGGGCGAACATATTCTTCTTGTAAGCCTCGACACCAGGTTGGTTGAAAGGATTGATTCCCAGCACATAAGCGCTGATTCCGCAGGCATACTCAAAGAACTGGAAGAGACCGCCGAGGTTATAGGCGGACAACCTCTCGATAGAAACCTCCAGCTGAGGCACACCACCGTCGATGTGGGCGAGCTTGGTTCCGAGCTGGGCCATGGCGTTGCAATGCTCGACACGCTGGCCGGCAAGATAATTGAGCTGGTCTAGGTTCTGAGGATCGCTTCCGATCACGACCTCCCGGTTGCTCTTCTCGACACTGACCACTGTCTCGAACATAATCCTCTCACCTTCCTGGATGAACTGACCCATGGAGTGGAGATCGGTGGTGAAATTGACAGAAGCAGGGAATATTCCTTTAAGCTCTTTGCCCTCAGACTCGCCGAAAAGCTGCTTCCACCACTCGCCAAGATACTGGAGTTTAGGATTATAGGCGACAAGGATCTCGATCTTCTTGCCGAACTCTGAATAGAGGAGATTCCTCATGGCGGCATATTTGACTGCCGGGTTGTCTTCCGACTTGACAGCGCAAGCCTTCTCCATCTCCTGAGCTCCCTTAAGCATCTCGCGCACGTCGAAACCGGCGAGTACGATCGGAAGGAGTCCGACAGGGGTCAGAACGGAGTAACGGCCGCCCACATTGTCAGGAACGACAAATGTCTTGTAGCCTTCCTGGGTGGCCAGGGTCTTGAGAGCGCCTTTCTTGGCGTCTGTGATAGCTACGATCCTCTCGGAAGCGTCAGTGTATGTTTTCTCGATGTATTCTTTAACCACCCTGAAAGCGACCGCGGGCTCGGTGGTGGTCCCGGACTTGGAGATGACGAT
>ONUG01000076.1 GCA_900320965.1 uncultured Bacteroidales bacterium
GACGAAGCCTACGAGGCGGAATCGCCGCTGCTGGAACCCATGACCGCCGGCGAATTCTCCCTTCACAAAGGGCAGGTCCCACAGATGGTAGCAGGCGCCGGCCTTGCCTAGAAGATGGGCATGAACCCCGCTTTCCTGTCGTCCGCGACGATCTTCTTTCCTGCCAGGGACAGGAATTTCTCACTTTCGAATCCCGCCGCCTCGATCGAATCGGTCAGCATGAGACCGTCCGGAATATTCACGGTCAACCAACAGATTGATGAGGAACTCATGATCATGCCCCTGGACCAGACTCGTCAGCTTCTGGGCTACGACGAGGAAGTGTCGGGGATAGAGGTGAGGATGATTGACGGCACCACAAAAAAGGATCTCAGGAAAGCCATCAATGGGATAAAAGAGATCATGGGGGCGGATTTCAAGGTACTAGACCGCTTCCGTCAGAACACCTCCCTCTACAAGATGATGCGCTACGAGAAAGCGGCCATTTTCCTCATTCTGATATTCATAATAATCATCATCGCCTTCAATATTTTCGGGAGTCTCACGATGTTGATTATCGAGAAAAAGGATGACATAGAGACCTTCCGCAGTCTTGGGGCGACAGACAAAATGCTCCGTAAGACCTTCACACTTGAAGGCTGGCTCATCTCGCTCCTAGGCCTTGCCGCAGGGCTTGTGATAGGGGTAGGATTCGCGCTCCTTCAGCACCAGTTCGGCTTCATCAAGATGCCAGGAAACTTCCTGGTCAACGCCTATCCGGTCATCGTCCAGTGGAGCGACATCCTGCTGACAATCGCGGGTGTCGCATTGATAGGCTACCTGATAGCCATAATGCCTGTCAAAAGGAATATTAGAGACTAGTCCAGGTGACCTCGTCCTTGACTCCGTTGTTAGCCACAACCCTGAAAGTGTCAGAATCCTTCTTCAACCGGATTCCGGGGAAAGTCCAGATGACTCCAGTATCCTCTCCGGAGCTCACTTGCCGGGCTATCTGCTTCCCGTTCTGGTACAAGGTCAGACTCTTGGCGTTACTGTACACCTTTATTGTGAAATCCCTTCCTGCCGGCAAGGATCTCAGGCGGCGTGAAGTGATGTAGACAGTTGTCTCTTTCTTATTCCAGAGCGACTTGTAAAGATAGAAGACATCTTTCTTCGTCTGACGGTCACGAGTGACCAAGCCTTTGTCATTCATGTACTTTCTGGACTCGTTAGTGACAAGTCGGGTCCCGTCGGCGCAGTCCATGTAGCCTTCATTCCTGTTCGCCACAGGGAAGTCAAACATAACCCACGCTGAGGTGAAGCCGAGCCAAGGCATCTTGAGTATCTGGCGGACATACGCCTCGTGAAGCATGTTCCCATATTCCTCATAATGGCATGAGTCGTCTTCAAGGTCACGCTTGGCTTTGGACGGGTCCCAGGTGTGGCAGAAGGGATTGATCCCGACGCCATATTCACCCACATTGACAGGGCCCTTCCGACGGTCCCTGACCTCCGCCATAGTGGGAGCGAACCCACTGAAATCGTTAGGAGTCTGGTACCATCCAAGATAAATATTCTGGGAACAGAAGTCACCCGCGAGACCGGGATACCCCTCTCTCAATAGCCTGGAATCATCTGTAAAGCCCACAAGACGGTAAGGATCAAGGCTCTTGGCATAGTCATAAAGCTTTCCCGTCTCGGTCAAAACCTTCGCACTATCGAATTCTCCCTGATATTCATCATTATTACCCCAAGTGTCCACTTCGTTCCACATGCCCCAGAAGACGATGCTAGGATGGTTGAAAAGGTTAGTCACCATCTCGCCCATCTGGTTGCGGATGTTATTGAAATAAGCCTGTTTGGCCTGGACACCACAAACACTCACCCAGGGAATCTCTGTTTGAACCACGATTCCAAGAGAGTCGCAGAGTCTGAAAGCGAGGTCATTATGGGGATAATGAGCCAGACGCAGGAAGTTGACTCCCATCTCCTTGACCAGTCCATAATCCCGCCTTATGTCCCACTCCTCGAGAGCGGAAGCTTTACCATAGGTGTCCTGGTGCATGCACACGCCACGCAACGGATAAGGTTCTCCGTTAAGCAGGAAACCTCTTTGCGGATCCATCTTGTAGGAGCGGTAGCCGACCTTTGTCTCGGCCATATCCATAATCTTCCTGCCTTTGAACACCTCTATTCTGGCAGTGTAGAGATAAGGATCCTTCAATCCGTTCCAGAAGCGAAGTCCAGTCGCCTCGAAGTCATGCTCAAAATCGGTCTCTGACTTAGGAGGCAAGCGAAGCTCACGGTCAGCCTGGTAGCCGAGCGTACCATCAGACTCAATCAACTGGACCCTGACGACGACATCAACACTTTTCGCCGTGGAATTGACAAGCCTGGTCCTCATTCGGGTCTCAACCCGATTGCGGGACACTTCCGGAGTCAGGCAGTGCATCCTGTACATGCCGTAGGCTTCCGGTGAAAGATAGACTTCGTCCATCTCGAGCATCCAGACTGGATAATGGAGGCCTCCGTTCTTGTTGAAATCCGAGGAGACCGGAACCATGTTGAGGTCGACAGAGTTGTCGCAAACGACTTCGACAGTGTTATTTCCCCTCTTTATGGCCTCGGTGATGTCCACGACAAAAGGAGTGTAACCTCCTTTGTGTGAAGCCAGAAGAGAACCGTTGACTTTTACTGTCGCAGCCTGGGCGGCACCCTCAAAAAGAAGATAATGCGGGTGTTTGACGTCACTGACCCTGAAATCTCGCCGGTAGGTACCCTCTCCCCTGTAATAGGAAGGAGAATGCCCATCAACAGCGTTGTAGGAATGAGGGACGCTTACCTGAGTCCACGACGATCCGTCCTTGCTGAAAGACCAATTCCTGAGTTGTTCCTGATGTAAACTTCTGATTTGGGCATTCAGCCCGGAAGCCGCTAGGGTCAACAGCGCGGCGAAAACCGACGTGATCTTTCTGAATATCATTTCTTTTTGTACACTTTCATATTACCGACCTCAAGTCCCCAGCAGCCATTCTGGACGATAGGAACAGGCACTCCGTCAAGGTTAGTCTCATAACCCGGCTTCTTGATAAAGGTGTGGGAATGTCCTCCGACAACGATGTCTAGCCCACGGGTGCTTTTCACAAGGTCAAAATCAGTGTAAGGCTCGTCCTCATAACCAATGTGAGTGAGAGCGATAACAAGGTCGCATTTCTCGTCTTCTTTCAACACCTTGGTCCACTTGTTCACGACCTCCGCGTTATCGAAGGCAGGAATCCGGCTTGAAGTCTCCTTGGACACAAGAGTTGTGATATCAGGCATGAGGCCGATTATTCCGATCCTCATCCCAGCCTTTTTCACGACCGCATAGGGTTTGACATAGTTGCCAACCTCGAACTGGGAGAAATCGTAATTGGCGCAGACCACCGGGCATTTGAGATTAGCGAGGCGACGTCCAAGTTCCTCGATGCCGTTATCGAACTCATGGTTGCCCAGGGTGACGCAGTCGTACCGCATGGCATTGATCATATCTATCTCAAGGTCACCTTTAAGAACCGTGAAATAGGAGGTACCCTGACTGAAGTCCCCGGCATGGAGCATGAGGACATTCTTCTTTCCATCAGCCTTGACTACGCTGTCGCGGTAAGCCGCGCGTTCTATGATACCCCCGTGACGAGCATTCTCGCCGGTACGTTCCGGTTCCATGTGGCTGTGAGTGTCATTGAAATGAATGATTGTCAGTCGTTTCTGAGCGCTCGCACCGGTCAGGAACAGCACGGAACAAGCTACAGCTAAAGTTATTGAACAAATATGACGTCTCATTTCTTGTCCTCCTCATTAATGATAGTGATCCAATGCTTATTCTCGAATTCTATCGGTTTCCCTGCGGCGGTAAGGCTCTTGACATAAGGGATCATTGTGTCATAGACCCACCCCTTGCTCTGAAGAACTTCAAGGGCGTTTTTAGCTATGAAATACCCGTCTCCCCCATCAAGAAGGAAATTGAGAGTCGCGACTCCGTAGACTTTCTCATCATCCAGAGGTTCCCCATTTACCGTGGCGGAAATGATCTTTCCGTTCTTCGCGACGACTTTGATACCGCCAAGAATCTGGAAAGAGGTGGCTGCCATCTGGTCCAGGATGACTCTTACATCTTTCCCTTTGAGAGCCACATAGCAGAGGTTATTCTTGAACGGGAACATGGACATGATGTCATCATAAAAGACCTCGCCTTCAGGCATCTCTATACGGACACCTCCCCTGTTGGTGATACCGATGTCAACCTTGCGATCCAGACTGTCCGCCGTAGCCCTCATAAGCTCATCGATGAACCAGTCGTACAAAGGACATTCGGGATAGGTTCGGTCCATGAATGCAGTGGAATAGCCGATGACTTCCTTGACTTGAGCCATTGCGGGCTGGGCGTCAATCATAAGTTTCGCGACATTGCGGGTTGAACCCCTGCGGAATTTCCGGCCATTGGGAGCATAATAAACTTTACCTTTGACGAATCCCATCGCCTCTTCCACATTCGAGGAGTTTGAGGCGACAACACCCGTCCGATGGCCGTCAACTTGCTCTTTAGCCCAAGAGATGTCCACCGTTTGGGCAGAGATCCCGACGCACAAGGACAGGGCTGCGGCAAGAGACAATAACTTTCTCATAAGTGTCTTATTACTTTTGTTTTAACCAATTCCAAAGATCTTTGAAAGTGGACTTCTTCCCAAACATCAGGATGCCCACTTTATAGATCTTGGCAGAAAGCCATGCGCACCCGAGGAAGGTCAGGAACAACAGGACTATGGAGAGCACAAGCTGCCACATCGGAACCCCATAAGGAATCCTGGCAAGCATTACGATAGGAGAAGTAAACGGGATCATGGATCCCCACACGACAACACCACTGTCTGGATTCTGGAAAGCCATCAGGATGATCATATATGCGATCATGAGCGGGATTGTCACCGGTATCTGGAGCTGCTGTGTGTCTTCGACACTCTCCGCCGCGGATCCGATCGCGGCATAAAGAGACGCGTAAAGCAGGTAACCAAGGACGAAGAATATCAGGAAGGAGATGATCAGCCTTGTCCAAGGAATATTCGACAGGGTGGCCATGATGGTCTGCATCTCACCCTGAGGCTCGGCGACGGCTGTGGTGTCAGCCGCGGCGGCCACACCTCCGATAGCTTCCATCTGCTCTGGTGTCATCCCGACTGTCTGGGCCATCATCTCAGGATTCCCGGAGAAACTCTTGAGGACATCCTTGCCGATGAAAGCGCTCGCGGCCGAAGTCAAGACAACTGTCAGGACAATCCAGAGGAAGAACTGGGTTAAGGCCACCAGGGCGACTCCGATGATCTTACCGAACATCAGGTCGACAGCCTTTACCGAAGAGATCAGCACCTCTACAACCCTGCTGGACTTCTCCTCAATGACACTTGACATGACTTGCCCTCCGAACATCATGATGAACATCCAGATGATGATTCCGAGAAGCATGGAGACTATCATGTAAATACCTGATTCTGAGACGCTTTCCTTACCAGAATCATCCAAAGTGTATTCGGATATCCTAACATTGGATTTGACTTCCTCCATTATCTGGGTGAGGTTCTCGATCCCGTATTGGGCGACCCTGTACTCCTCCACGGCATCATCAACCTTGCTGGAAAGACTGCTGGAGAACTCCACTCCAAGAGGGTCTTTGGAGTAAGCCTGGACTGAGACCGTCTTCTTGACTGTGTCGAGCGGAGAGACCACCACAAGGGCGGTCTTGCCGTAATCTTTCAGATGTGCCTTGATCGAGTCCGGATTCTCAGTGGAAAAGTCGGAGTATGTGACTCGATCCCCACTGGACAAGTGCGGCATGACTATTCCGGACTGGTCGACAACGGCCACATCCATCTTCCTTTCCTTTGTGTTCCCCATGATAAGGAAGATAACTACCATCATGGCAGCAAAAAGGATCGGAACCAGGAAGGTGGTCACGAGGAATGACTTTTTCTTGACGCGGGTCGTGTACTCGCGTGAAATGACTGTCTTGATGATCCTGAAATCCATGACTATGCCTCCTCTGTGACTAATTTGATAAATATGTCATTCATCCTTGGGATGAGCTCCTTGAACGAGTTGACCTGGATTCCCTCTTGCAGCAGGGCACCAAGGGCCTCATTGGAAGAAACGCCTTCAACTAAGCTTAAGACCGCGGTGTGCCTCCCGGCGTTGTCCTCGTCTGAGAGAACGCTGAACACCCCTTCCGAGTCACTCACCTTTCCGGATCCGGTGTAGACGAGCTCGATGTTGTTGTTGCCGTAGCGGCGACGGATCTCATCGACTCCTCCGGTAATGACCAAGTGGGACTTATTAAGAAGCGCGATACTGTCGCACAGTTCCTCGACAGACTCCATGTTGTGGGTTGAGAGAATCACGGTTGATCCCTCAGCGTTAAGCTTCAGGATCTCCTGGCGGATCAACTCGGCATTGACAGGGTCAAATCCTGAGAAAGGCTCGTCAAGGATCATCAACGAAGGCCTGTGAACGACAGTCGTGATGAACTGGAGTTTTTGGGCCATTCCCTTGGAGAGCTCCTCGACTTTCTTTTTCCACCAATCCTGGATGCCGAAACGTATAAACCACTGTTTCAGCTCCTTCCTGGCTTCGGAAGCACTCATGCCCTTAAGCTGGGCAAGATACATCGCCTGGTCCCCTACCTCCATTTTGCGGTAGAGTCCCCTCTCTTCCGGAAGATAACCTATCTTCTCGACATCGGACTGCTTGATAGGACGCCCATCAAAAAAAACCTCTCCGCTGTTCGGGATAGTTATGCGGTTGATAATACGGATCAAAGTGGTCTTTCCCGCACCGTTAGGTCCCAGAAGACCGAAAATCTTCCCTTTGGGAATGTCGACAGACAAGTTGTCCAGAGCGACTTTCTCTCCGAAACGCTTGCTGATTCCTTTACATTCGATTAGTCCCATATTACTTGTAGTTTCCGCAAATATAATAAATAATTATCGAATTACAATAAATAATTAAAAAATTTCTAAAGGTTAAGCAAGCGTAGAACCAGTTCGAGAAGCAATTCTCCCGGCGTCGCCTCACCGGCATCCCCGCCTTTGCCTTTGTAGTCATAGTCACAAAGCAGGGACATCGCGGCCATAGCCTTGCGGACGGGATAATTGGCCACGGCCTCATCATATTCTCTCCAGAAATAAGGATTGACCCCTTGCAAGGCGGCAGCGGTCTGGGTCTTGTCCGGGAAACGATTCTTTTCCTTCAGGGCCGCATACCTCAGGATCCGGGAGAAATGAGTGTATAAAGCGCTCACTGCCATGGGCATGGCGAACCTGGGAGACTCTCCGATCCTCGTGGCGACAGCGATAGCCCTCGGGGAATTCTTGCGGGAGAGTTCCTTTGTGAGCTCGAAGACACTATATTCCCTGCTTATCCCGACATTTCTCTCGACATCGGAAGCGGAGACCTTGGATGTCCCTTCCGGAAGGTTCTTCATCAGTTTGTCGGTCTCGATGACAATCTTTCCCATGTCAGTCCCGGCATATTCCGCCATCAAAGCGGCGGCATCCGGGGATATCTCCAACCCTCTGGAGGAATAGTACTGGCTGATCCAACCCGGCATCTCATAATCCCTCAGGGCATTGGACTCGAGGACCACACCATTCTTGGAGCAATTCTTATAGAGCGACTTACGCTTGTCAGCGGAGGCTCCCCGCATCAGGAGAACCAGGACCGTCGAGTCCAGCGGATTCTCACAGTAGACCGCAAGCTTCTCAAGGTCACTCATAGCCTGGGCTTCCTTGACAACCACAAGCTGACGCTCAGCCATCATCGGGAAACGCCTGGCGGCTGTAATGACGGTGTCAGAGTCCACATCCGCCCCATAGCAGATTGTCTCGTTGAAGTCCCTGGAGAACTCGTCCAGAGCGTTCTCGATCACCGCATCACAAACAAGGTCTAAATAATAAGGTTCATCCCCCATCAGAAGATAGATGGGGGAGAACTCTCCGGCTTTGATCTTGTCGATCAACTCACGGCTTCGGGACGCTGTGCTGACCGACTCTCTCACTGATTCATTATGCTTCGAATTTCTTCTCTTTGGTCCTCACGATCTTTTCTTTCATGAGGTCGACAGCCACTGTGATGGCATCCTCAAACGTAGAGGCGCTCCTTTCGATCAACAAGTCCTGACCATAAGTCCTTGTCTGGATCTTGACTTCCTTGTTGTCTGGCTCGTTGAGCAAGGAAAGAGTGACATCCACCTCGTCGAGATGGTCGCTGAATCTGGAAAGTTTGGCGACTTTCTTCTCGACATAGTCGAGCAGCTTCTGATCAGCGTCGAACTTCAAGGATTTGATTCTAATCTCCATTTTTACCTCCGCTTTTTGCCCTTGGATGGGCGTTAACATAAACTTTTTTCAGTTTCTCGATGGAATTGTGTGTGTAGACCTGCGTCGCGGCCAGAGAAGAGTGTCCGAGCAACTCTTTTATCGAATTGAGATCGGCTCCTTCGTTCAACAGTCCGGTAGCCAGAGAGTGCCTCAAAACATGTGGGGATTTCCTCCCCGTGATGCCGGCAACCTTTCCCAGCTCGCTCTTGACCACCCTGTCAACGAAAACCGGATAAAGCTTGTTTCCGCCCGGGGTCACCAACAAGGGGTCAGACGCGGTCCGCGACCTACCTTCCATCGATTCAACCGATTGTAAATATAACGAAATTTCCTTACATAATGAAGGAACAAGGGGAATTTCTCTGGTCTTGTCTCCTTTTCCTTTTACTCTCATCACCCGGCGGGACAAATCAACGTTGCCGACAGATAGTCCGACCAGCTCTGAGCGGCGGATTCCCGTAGAGTACAGGATCGAAATGACCAGACGGGACAATCTCCTGGAATACAGTTCCTTCGAGACCTTGTCCCCGCCTGTGATAAGGCTGAGAGTCTCTTCGGAAGCGTCATGGCTAGTCATCTCAAAATAATCCCGCATCGAGTCCTCCCTGTAGAAAACAGGCAGCCGTTTTTCCGTCTTGGGCCTTGAGACCAGACGGGCCGGATTAGCCTTAAGGCGACCGTCTTTCATAAGGTAACGGCAGAAACCTGACAGGACACTAAGATGAAGGTTGACTGTCCTTGGATCCTCCTTTTTCTTGTCAAGAAGATAAACCTCGTAGGACCGGATGACAGATGGGGTGAGAGACTCCAGAAGGTCTCCCTCGCTGAAATATGAGAACTCATTCAGGATGTCCGAATAGATCTCTTTGGTTCTCGGCGAGTAACGTCTGACTTGGGACAGATAGGTTATGTATTCTTCAATTAGCATCCGGAAGAGGCCGCTGCAAACTTATTGCCAAAAATAAATATTATTTTTGTCACATGAAGCACTTCTCAAGACTCTTTTGTGCCGCTCTGGCAAGCCTTCTCCTCATCTTGGACTGCGGAGCGCAAAACATCATTTACGTGTCAAACAAAGCGAGGGAAAGCGGGGACGGATCCATCCACAAGCCATTCGGTTCTCTCAAGGAAGCGCTCAAAAAATGTGAAGGCGCTCAAGGCTCCACAACGATTTACCTCAGGGGAGGTGTACATTACATCTCTGAACCCATCGTCGTGACCCCGGCCATGGGAAACGAGCGTCATTCGCTTACTATCAGCTCCTTCCCTGGCGAAAAAGCGATCATCTCAGGAGGGACCGCCTTAAAAACGGACTGGAGGGAGCATAAAGGCGGAATCATGAAGACCAAGATCAGCGGAGTTTCCCAAATCGACATGCTCTTCGGCGACGGAGGCATGTTGCTCACAATGGCAAGGTTCCCCAACTATGACCTGAAAGCCATCAGGTTCCATGGCACATCGGCCGACGCGACTTCGCCCGAAAGAGTCAAAGGTTGGAAAAATCCCGAAGGAGGTTTCCTCCACGCCATGCACAAGGAGGACTGGGGGGACTTCCACTACAGGATCACCGGCAAGGACAGCGACGGGAACCTCAAACTTGAAGGAGGCTGGCAGAATAACCGCCCCATGGGGATCCATAAGGACAACCGGATGGTGGAGAACATTTTCGAGGAGCTTGACTCTCCCGGGGAATGGTATTTCGACAAGACCTCCAGCACCTTATATTACTACCCCCTGGTCGGCGAGGATCCTGAGCTGACGTATTTCGAGACCGCGAGTCTCAAGAATCTGGTGACCATAAAAGGCACCAAAGAGAGTCCGGTCAGAAACGTGACCTTCGAGGGAATATCTTTCCGGCATGCCGCAAGAACATTCATGGAGGAATATGAGCCTTTGCTGCGCTCCGATTGGACAATTTACAGGGGCGGTGCCATCTTCCTCGAAGGGACCGAGGACTGCCACATAAAGAACTGCGACATAACTGACGTTGGAGGCAACGGTGTGTTCTTCAGCAAGTTCAACAGCTGGAATAATTAAAGACCAAACGGCAGCAGCAAACATTACACCGCGCAGCAAAACCTAAAAATATTTTTTGGACTTTACTACTTGCTTCGTTTTTAAAAAAGAATACAACAGCAGAGCCGCAGTGTAGTTCCCAAAAAAGGAATTAAAATTCCTATTGTACATTGTAATATTTCGTTCATTTAATTCTCCTCTCAAATTTACAAATATATTTTATCTTTAAAAATTATGTCAATAATAT
>ONUG01000086.1 GCA_900320965.1 uncultured Bacteroidales bacterium
GTCCATCCTCGCACCCTTCGACTCCGCTCAGGGACCGCTGCGGCTGAGTACGGCCGGTGGCCAAGGTCGGCTCCGGCAAGACCAGCTGCGCCGAGGGGGGCAATGCGTCGATGCGGACATTTACCCGGATAGGGCGCGAAGCGTAGGGAGCATCGACGCCCTTTGCCCCCAAGGCGCCCAAACCCCGAGCCGGCAATTCACAACGGACTACTATCCGTTCGAGCGGGATTGGAGGGCCGCGGAGGCTAGTGGGTTCGTGCCGTTTATGGAGAGCCTGCAAAGGAAGATCAGCGCAGCGGACCAGCGAGTCTTGAAAGTCATTGTCTCCCTGTCTGACCAAGTCAGCGACATCATGATGTACAACTCCCTCGGCGAACTCACCTTCGACACCCGCCCGATGGGCACAATCGCCGTCTCAGTCGTATTCGGCAGCGACGGGATAGTCGAGAACAAGACCGTTTCCAGGAGTTTCCGTACCGGAGCGGAAATGCTCACCCAGGAGCTTCTCGACGAGATCGCCTCGGAGGCTGTCAGTGGGATTGACGAAAGATTCGCCGCCAGAAGACCAAAAGGCGGCCAGATGCCTGTCGTTATGGGTGCCGGAGCATCCGGAATCCTCCTCCACGAAGCCATGGGCCACGCTTTCGAAGCTGATTTCAACCGTAAAGGCCAGTCCATATTCAGCGGAAGGATCGGAGAGAAAGTCTGCAGGGAGGAGATCTCGATAGTCGATGACGGGACCATCCCCGGCAACAGGGGCGCCGTCAATTTCGATGACGAAGGAGTTCCCGGGCAGAACACCTTCATGGTCAGGAACGGAGTGTTGGAATCCTATCTCCACGACCGGATAAGCGCCGCCCATTTCGGGGTCGCACCCACCGGAAACGGTCGCAGGGAGAGCTTCCGGTACGCCCCAATCCCAAGGATGAGAGCCACTTACATGCTCGGAGGCAAGTCCACAAAAGAAGACATCATTGCCTCCGTGAAGAAAGGAATATACGTCGACCAGTTCAGCAACGGACAGGTACAGATCGGAGAAGGCGACTTCACCTTCTTCGTCAAGAGCGGCTTCCTGATCGAGGATGGTCGCCTGACAATGCCTGTCAAGGATATTAATATAATAGGCAACGGACCTCAGGCCTTGGCCGACATAACGGCTGTCGGTAACGATCCCAAGGTGGACGACGGGGCTTGGACTTGCGGGAAAGGGCAGAGCTGCCCGGTCTCATGCGGGATACCGACCGTGCTTGTTAACAATCTGACTGTAGGAGGAGAATAGGTATGGAAGAGAATATCACCGGAATGTTGTCGGCTGAGGAGATAAGGATAGCTGACAAATGTGTCGAGAAAGCGCTTGCCCTTGGAGCGTCCAAAGTCAGGGTGACTCTGAACAAGAGCCTCATGGAGCTGTTCGGGACCCTCGACGGTGTGCTGGACAAGGTGAGCCACTGTCTGGACCGCTCGATGAGCGTCTGCCTTTTCGCAGATGGAAAGTACGGCTCTTTCTCCACGAACCGACTGGTTGAAAACGAGTTGGATGACTTCCTTGCCAAATCCATCGCCACCGTCAGAATGCTCGCCGAAGATCCATGCAGGGATCTTCCCGATCCGGAGAGGACCGCCAAGGACGCCAAGACGGGAAAGGAGCTTGGCCTATACGACCCCGCCTACCCTTCCCTAACGTCTTCTCAGAGGCTGAAAATGGCGATGGAAGCATCTGTGTTCGAGAGACATAAGAACGATGGTCTTATCTCCGAGGAGGGAGAATATTCAGACTCGATCTTCGACACGCTGACCCTTGACTCAAACGGCCTTCGTTGCCGCCACACTGAGACTTCTTTTGAATATGGTGTCGAGTCCACCATAAAGGACTCTGAAGGCAACCGCTACAGCGGCTATTGGTGGGATTCCAAACCCAGGCTTTCCGACCTGGAGATAACCACCTGTGCCGAGACAGCGTACAAGCGCGCTATGGCGCAGATCGGTCCAAAAAGTATCACTTCAGGGAAATACACGATGGTCGTGGACAGCGAGAACTCTTCAAGGCTCATCACTCCCCTCACATCCGCCCTGGGTGCTTTTGCCTTGCAGCAGAAGAACTCTTTCCTACTGGATACCCTCGGGAAAAAGGTCTTCCCGGAATGGATGACACTGATCGACAAGCCATTAGCCAATGGCCAGACAGGCTCTAGACTGTTCGACTCGGAAGGAGTCGCGGCTAAAGAGACGCCCGTTATCCTGAACGGTGTCGTCAAGGAATATTTCGTCAACACCTACATGTCCAGAAAGATGGGGATCGCCCCGACAATTGAGGATGTCATGAGGCCAGCGCTTGAGCCGTGCGTGGCGCCTGGGCTTGAGAAGCCATCGAAACTGGACAGGGATAGCATCATGGCCCTAGTGGGCGACGGCATCCTTGTCACAGGTTTCAACGGTGGCAACAGCAACTCAGCCACAGGCGATTTTTCTTTCGGTGTGGAAGGATTTTTGTTCAAGGAGGGAAAGATTGTCCACCCGGTCAGGGAAACCCTTATCACCGGCAACCTCAAGACCTTGTGGAACAACTTGCTGGCCGCAGGTGATGACGCTCGTCTCTGCAAGTCGAAGATCATCCCGACGATAGCGTTTAAGGATGTGGATTTCAGCGCCTAATATTGATTATATTATATTTTATGAAAGCAGAAAAGAACAAAGTCGTCAGCTTGACCTATGAGCTGATCGTGGACGGAGCCCTGGCTGACAAGGCCGATGAGACTCGTCCCCTTGATTACATCCATGGCACCGGAATGCTCCTCCCCAAGTTTGAGAGCGAGGTCGAGGGCAAGGAACCTGGTGAGGAATTCGCCTTCACACTTACTCCTGAGGAAGGTTACGGCACATTCGACGAGAGGATGCTTGTCGCTCTTCCGATGGAGGCGTTCATGATGGACGGAAAGGTCAGGGATGACCTTCTGGTCGTCGGGAAGATGATTCCTATGATGAATGACGCGGGCCAGGTGGTCAATGGCATTGTCCATGAGGTTACCGACAGCAAAGTCACCATGAATTTCAACCACCCCATGGCTGGAAAGACTCTCAATTTCACTGGCAAGGTTATCGCTGTCCGTGACGCGACCGAGAAGGAGCTCCAGAAGGGACACCCCTGCAAGCACCACGGTGACGGCGACTGCTGCCACCACGGCGACTGTCACAAAGACGCTGAATAGAAGTATCCCCTCCCGAACCGCCGCTGCGCGGCCCCACCGCTCGCTACGCTCCGGTCCCCCCTCTTACAGTGCCGAGGGTGGCATGGGTTCTGGAGGGGATACTTCTATTCAGCCGTTAGAGCGTCTATAACGCTAATATAATGGGCTCGAAGATCTGACCAGTGGTAGAAAGGCCACTGGTCAGTTTCTATTCCGACTATCCGGGACTCCCTCTCATTGAGCAAGACCTTCACGAGAATATCATCGGAACGCTTTTTCCGGAAAAACACCAACTGGATATTCGCGCCCATCGGGCAAATGTTATCCAGGATCCAGGAAGCCTCCGGATGATCAGGATCGACCACCGGTGAGCAGGCTCCCTCGATGTCCATCACCACAGCCAAAGGGGTGAGTTGGGAATCGTGACCATAACGCAGTGTGGCCCTGTACTCACCTCCCGCAAGGGCTTTGTCGGCGTGCTCGATGATATGTTTCAGATCAACCGCAGCCCCCCTGCGGACAATGTCGCTGAACTCTTTTGAAGGGCCCATGACATAGTACTCTTTCCAGTTATTGACTCTCCATGCTTTATAGAAGTCATTGTAGTCGAAATACTTAAATAGATCTACCCCAAGTTCATCGTTCAGGGCGTTGTCAATGGCCAGCTCCCAGATCCACCTCAAGAAGTTGACCCTATCTGATGTGCTCAAGAACTCTTGCTTCTGCTTCTCATCGCAAGTGAATATCTTGGCGAAAAGGGCGTCGTTGTCTGTCTCGGCATAGAGCCTTGTGTCAAAGTCAAAGCCCGCCTCTTTAGCCGCAGGTGAAACATGCGGAGTATTGAATACAGTCGCCTGCACCTTGGTCCCGCAATGGCGGTCGTACCAGACCCTCGGGTTCTTGGCCGTGATAGCGTCAAGACTGTAGGCCATACTCATGATGCAACGCTGGACAGTCGAGGCGTAAACATCTATCTTGCAATCTTTTCCCTTGAATATTTCCGGATACCTCGCGATTGTCCTTTCCATAATATGGCGATGTTCCCTGCCTCCTCGGGGAAGAAGCATGCCAAGGTTGCCGTCAGCGTCCGCGGCGATCTTCCCGACATCCTCGAGAAGTTCCTTTCCCATCTCCGTCAGATATCCTTTTCTTTCCGCCTCCTGAAGTATCTCCAATGGCTTCGAGTAATTATTGTCAGACAGAAGGTAACGGCTTCCGTGGCGAGCGAAATTAGCGAGATAGAAAGGCTTGTACCCTGCCGGAGCCTTAGTCCAAGGAGTCTCGACATCCGGATATGCCTTATACGACCAGGCCAGAGACCTGACATCCTGGGCAGACAGAAAGACAGTGAAGACACCAGCGATGATTAGAAGGAAGATCTTTTTCATTTTATTCTTGATTAAAAAGCGAATATGGCGTAAATCGGGTAATGGTCTGACAGATAGGCGACGCTCTCGTAAGGCTCGACAATAGTGTGATATTCTTTTGGCGTTGCTGGATACGAGAACAGGATGTTGTCAATCTGTGAGCCTGCCGTAGTCCCCCAGGCATGGTAAGTGGTGTTCTCATCGGAATAACCGGTCGGAGCCATATTCCTGGAATTGTACATTCCGGACAGGTTGCCGAATATCGCCGAAGAGGGAGACGCGTTGAAATCCGCCGAAAGGATCTGTGGCAGACGGCCTGGGTTATATTGCTCGAACCTCTTGGAGATCAGCTTCATGGACTCTTCCCTAGCCTTTGCTCCCTTATGATCCAGATGGGTGTTGATGTAGCAGAAACGCTGTCCGGTCGAGATCACCTCGAAAATGCCCCATGTCGCCGAGCGGAAACAAGCGGCATCCCATGAGTCCGCTTTGGAAGGTGTGTCCGGAGTCGGAGACAGCCAGAAAGTACCGATGTCAATCATCTTGATTTCGGACTTGCGCCAGAGGATCCCCATGCATTCCCCTGAGCGTTTCCAGTCGTCGCGTCCCACTCCGTAACCATCATACTCATCTTTGAGCTGGTCTTTGAAATACTCGAACTGGATGTCATAGACAGCCTCCTGGAAACCGATGCAGGATGGTTTCTGGTCTTTTATCATCGCTACGCACGCCGACTTTCGGTTGGACCAGTTGTTGGAGGAGTTGGTTTCTTTCGCGGTCCCGTACCTGACATTGAAACTCAGTATCTTGATCTCCCCTTCACCGGGATATTTCTTCAGCTTTGAATCATGGTACTCGACATCAGGCACATCCAACTCATAGTCCTTCTTTTTGTCGCACCCAAAAACGGCTGGAAGAAGGATTACAGAAAGGATAATGAATAACTTAGCTCGTCTCACAGTCTTCATGATCTTAACTCCAACAAATATAATAAAAAAGGGCCTGCCCCGAAAGGCAAGCCCGATTATTGTTTACCAACGGCTACCAGCCAGGATTCTGTTTGAGCTGGTTCTTGTCGGAATAGAGGTTCAGCACGGTCTCGGGGATCGGGTAGAGGTACTGCCTCGCAGGCCAGGCACGACCAGGCATGGAGAAGTACACAAGGTAACCACCGTTAACAGGCTTGACATTAAGGTAGTTACTCTTCTTAGTACCCACGTAGACTCCAATTGATGCGTATGTGTCATCGCCGATGGCGTCCGTGTCGTAGAAGTAAGCGTCGGCGGTGCCGTCTCCGTTAAGGTCCACAGGGGCGTTGATCGCGGGGATGAATATTCCTTCCCAAGGATCGCTAACCCAAAGGTCGCAGAGTGCCCAGCGCTTGAGGTCGGTAAGGCGGAAGCCCTCGAACGCCAGCTCGATCTCCCTCTCGCGCATGATCTCCAGCAAAGCGGGGTTACCCGCCATCTTAGGATAGTATGACGCGATGTAAGGCTCGGCCTTCTTCGGAGCCGTGGTAAGGGTACCGGTCTCATCGGTTCCTCCGGTGATGCCGGCCCTGGCCCTGAGGGCGCCGACCGTCATAGCCCAGTCAGCGTCGGTCAGCTGGCCGAGCTCGGCCCTCGCCTCGGCGTAGTTCAGAAGGATCTCGGCGTAACGCATCAAAGGGGTGTTGTTGTCGTTGGTCGCCGCGTCGTCGTATGTCACGTCATCCATGACGAACTTCGTCACCTGGTAACCGGTCAGGGAGTGGCCCTGGAAGTTCGCCGGGGTCAGGACAACCGCTCCGGTCGCGAGGGTGCGGGTGTAGTCGTAAGCCCTCAAGGTCTGGTTCATACGGGTGTCGCGGCCCTTTGTCTCGACATCGAATGTCTTGTAGGTGCCGTCCTCATTGAACTCGTTATAAGGGGTACCGTCGATGTTAAGGTAAGTCTTCGCGAACTTCCTCGTCATGCAGAGGTGAGGTCCGTACGTCGATGAGTTCCACCACCAGTTCTGCTCACCAAGGTCGATGGCCGCGTCGGCCACGATAGCGAACATGACCTCGTCAGTCTGGGTGTCGATCGAGGTGAACAGCTCCCTGTAGGCTCCCGTGCCGCCGCCCTTGTAGGCGGTGCCGCCGTGAAGTTTGTAGGGACCCTTGTCGATGACCTCCTTCGCGGCCGAGGCTGCGAGAGCGTAAAGGTCGGCTGGAGAGTACTGGCTGCAGCCCGTGCGCGCTATGTCAAGCTCGTCCTGGGCGTGGTACTTCCTCCACGCGGCCTCGAACAGGCAGACCCTGGACTTGAAGCCCATTGCCATCCATTTTGTGACCATTGCCGCATTCCATGTAGAAACGACAGTAATGTTGTTGTAGGCGTAGTCAAGATCTTCAATAATCTTGGAGATGATCACGTCCCTGCTGTCCTGGCCCTTGAGAAGGTCCTCATCCTCAGGGGAGTTGAACACCTTGTCGATCCACGGCACGGGACCGTACTGGACGAGCTTGTCAAAGTAGAAACGGGCCCTGAACAGGCGGGCTATACCGTTGTAGTTGTTACGTACAGCTTCAGGAACCTTCTCATTCTTGTTGTTCTCAAGGAAGAAGTTGATGTTCCTCAACGCGGTCCAGGACCAGCTGTTCGAAGATGACACGGTGTAGGCTCCGACCTCCATGCCGCTGATGGACTGCTTCGCGCCGTAGTCGAGCGTGGCGCTACGGTGGGCGGCGTCATCATTCGTCGGGAGGACGTTGTAGAAGGAGTAAGCGTAAGTCTTCAAGCCTCCTTCAGAACTGAAAACCATATCGACGCTGGCATTGGACTTGGGCTCCTCGTCAAAGTTGCAGGCTGTGGCGAACAGGGCTCCGAGGGCAAGCAAAGTGAATATACTCTTTTTCATCGCTTTCGTCATTTAGAAGGTAATGTTAAGACCAAGTGACACAGTGCTCATCATCGGGTAGTTGTAGGCGTCTCCACGACCTGAGTTGAAGTCAACGTCAGAGGTTCCGATGTTGGAGACGTTGATGTCCTTGGTGAGCTTGTAGAGAGGAGACCAGGTCCAGAGGTTCTCGCCGGAGAAATAGATCCCGACCTGCTCGAGTCCGACCTTGCGGGTCCAGGACTTCGGGAGGTTGTAACCAAGCTGGATGTTCTTCAGACGGATGTAGGCCACGTTCTGAAGGTAACGGGTGTTGGCCGCCCAGGTGCCCTTGTAGAACGTGTCGTTGTAACCGGAGTAACGGGGAAGGTAGGCGTCGGTGTTATCCTCGGTCCAGTAGTTCCCGATATGCCACTTCGGCAGGTAACCGTAAGGACGGTTATACTGGCCCCACATCATCGAGGCCTCGTTGGAAGGGTACCAGTCCTGTTTCCCGACTCCCTGGAAGAACGCCGTGAACCAGATATTGTTCCAGTCAAAACCGAGGTTGAGGCTGTACATGAACCTCGGCTCCTCGTTTCCGATGATCTTGCGGTCGCCGGAGTCACCGACACGGTTCTTGCCGCGGTCAATGTAGCCGTTGCCGTTCAGGTCCTCGTACTTGGTGTCACCGAGACGGGTCTTGTAGTCCTTCGTGGCCCTGATGAGGGGGTTGAAATAGGACTGTCCGGCAGCCTTGGCGCCAGCCTCGGCGGCGTCGATCGCCGCCTGGTCCTGCCAGAGACCGTTCGAGACGAAGCCCCACAGCTCGCCGATCCTCATGCCCTCGTAGTAGTTGCCGGCAAGGGACTGGTTGGCGTTGTTATTCAGGTTCTTCAGCTCGTTGTTGTACTTGTCGATGATCGAGTAGTAGTCGGACAGGGAGGCCCTGATGTTGTAATTGAAAGGCTTGCCGCCGAGGTCGAAGGAGTCCTTCCAGCCGAGGGTCACCTCGAAGCCATAGGTCGAGAGGTCGGCGTAGTTGCCCTTAGGCGATGCGGCTCCGAACACATCCGGGACGGTCGGACCGGCAACGATCATGTCGGTCGTACGGCGGACATAGTAGTCAGCAGAACCGGAGAGACGACCGTTCAGGAAGCCGAAGTCGATACCGCCGTTGTAAGTCGTAGCGGTCTCCCAGGTAAGGTCCTCGGGCAGGGCCGCGGGTGAGGAAAGATAGCGCTGCTTAAGGCCATCGAGAATGTAGCTCGAGGTCGAGACGCTGAGGGTCTGCTTGTACTGGTAGTTGCCCAGTCCCCTAGCGTTACCCAGGGATCCGTAGGAGGCCCTGACCTTCAGCTGCGAGATCGCGGCGGGGCTGACATGCCACCACGGCTCCTCCGTCACCCTCCAACCGAGGGAGACCGAAGGGAAGAAGGCCCAGCGGTGGTTCGCCGGGAACCTTGAGGAGACGTCGTAACGGCCGTTGATCTCGATGAGGTAACGGTTGTCGAAAGCGTAGTTGAGCCTGCCGAAGAATCCGCCGAAGTCGAACGCCGACCAGGATGAGGTGATGCTCTTCGTGTCGGTTCCGAATGTCAGGTTGATGTTCTCAACGTCAGGGGTAAGGAGGTCGGTATTGTAGGCGTAGACCCTCTTGTAGCGGGACTGCTCGTAGTTCCAGCCGGCCATGGCCTTGAAGTAGTGCTTCTCGGCGAAGGTGTCCTCGAACTCGCCGTAGATGTTCGTGGCGAGGTAGCGGGTGTTGTCAACGTACTCGGCAAGAGAGGTCTGCGGGGCGGAAGCGATGGTCTCGAGAAGAGGATCGCCATTGCCGTCAACGCCCTTGGAATACTGGCTCCTTACCCTCTTGATCGTGCGGTCGAAGGTGGTCTTCTTGTAGGTGAAGTCACCATTGAATCTCAGACGATTGTCAAGGAATTTGGCGTTGAAGGAGGCCGTGTTGCGGAACACCTCATTGACGGTCGTCATTCCACTGCGGCCGTGGAGGAGGTCTCCGACGGTGTAGACACCGCAGTAGGTGATGGTGCCGTCCTCATTGTAAATAGGTGAGGAAGGGTGGCCCTCATCGGCGATATTCCTCCAGATTCCACCGGATCCCTCGGAGAACGTCATCGGGTTGTAGTACTTGTTGTACGCCATCTCGATGTTGTCGTTGATCTTGAGCCAGGGGGCTACCTGGTAACCAGCCTTGAAACGGGTGTTGTAGGA
>ONUG01000078.1 GCA_900320965.1 uncultured Bacteroidales bacterium
CTGCGGTCGAGAGCCCCGTCCTTCTCGACGATCTTGGCGAATTCGTCCATGGTGGTCGCACCGATGCACTGCAGCTCACCTCGGGCCAGCGCGGGTTTAAGCATATTCGCCGCGTCCAGGCTGCCCTGGGCCCCTCCGGCTCCGACGATAGTGTGGAACTCGTCGATGAAGAGGATTATGTCCGGATTGGTGCTGGCCTCCTTAATGATGGCCTTGAGCCTTTTCTCGAAGTCGCCACGGTATTTCGTCCCGGCGACAACTGAGGCTATGTCCAAGGAAATCAACCGTTTCTTGGCCAGGACAGGAGAGATGCTGCCGCCGGCTATTCTCTGGGCTATTCCCTCGACAATCGCGGACTTTCCGACCCCTGGCTCTCCGATCAGCATCGGGTTGTTCTTCTTGCGCCGTCCGAGGATCTCGATCACTCTCGCGATCTCAACGTCTCTTCCGACAACAGGATCAAGCTTCCCTTCGGCCGCGGCTTTGGTGAGGTCGAAGCCGAAATCCTCAAGGTTGACCTTCCCGGAAGGGTTGTTGCCAGCCTGGGCGCCCTCCTCTCCGTCGGAATCCTCATCGGCGCCGGGTGCCTCACCCTGTTGGGGTTTGCTTCCGGCCTGTCCGAAAAGCCCCTCGTCCCTCATGTGGGCGAGAAGCCTGCCGTAATCCACACCATGCTGCCTCAGATAGGCTTGGCCGTAATTCTCTGTCGTACGGCATAGCGCCAACAGAAGATGAAGTGAGTTGGCTTCTGCGGAGTTCATTTTTGAGGCCTCCATCACTGTGATACTCAGGACGTTCTGGGCATATCTCGAGAAGGAGATCTTGTCAGCTTCGGAGTATGGGATTGACTCGTTGGTGAATATGTGGCTGTCGATGAAGCGCTTGAAGGCGTCCGCGTCGACACCCAAGGCAGATAAGACCTTGCAGGCATCATTGTCTGCTTGGCGCATCATTCCGAGGAAAAGGTGATCCGGTCCTATTCCGTAGCTGCCGGTCCGCATTGCCTCCTCGCGGGCGTAACGGATAATGCTGTTGAGCTCGTCAGATATCTTGATTTCCATATTTTCAAGGCAGGAATATAAGGCAATATTAACAATTATCGCCCATTTATGCAACATCCATGCGAGTTGTTTAAGTCTGCCACTTTGTCACTATTGCCCATATCGTAATTTTTGATTATATTTGCATGTTTAAGTAAAAGGTAATCACAAAGCATTTTTATGGATAGTGAGGAAAAGATTGTAGAAGGACAGACAGGCGTTATCGAACCGGTTGAGATTGACCAGGAAATGCGCTCCGCATACATCGACTATTCGATGTCCGTGATCGTTTCCAGGGCCCTTCCCGATGTGAGGGATGGTCTCAAGCCGGTTCAGAGAAGAGTTCTTTATGGCATGGATGGACTCGGCTTGCCTTATTCGGGTCCGACACGTAAGTGCGCCAAGATAGTCGGCGAGGTGCTTGGAAAGTACCATCCCCATGGAGATTCAAGCGTGTATGACGCCTTGGCAAGGCTCGCTCAGCCTTGGAACCAGAGGTATCCCACCGTGTTCGGCCAGGGTAACTTCGGATCCATGGACGGCGATCCTGTCGCGGCCATGAGGTACACCGAGGCCAAGCTCCAGAAAATCACCGAAGAGATTCTCGGTGACATCGACAAGGACACCGTGGACATGGTCAACAACTTCGATGACACGGAGAAAGAGCCGACGGTCCTTCCCACCAAACTCCCGTTGCTTCTTCTCAACGGTTCGGCAGGTATCGCTGTCGGTATGGCTACCAACATGGCTCCCCATAATCTCGGGGAGTGCTGCGATGCTATCTGTGCCTATATTGATAACCCGGACATCGACACTGAAGGCCTGATGAAATACATCAAAGGCCCCGACTTCCCGACCGGCGGCATCATCATGGGTATGAGCGGCATCAAGGAAGCTTACGAGACCGGCCGCGGTAGGGTTGTCGTCAGGAGCAAGACCGAGATCGAGGTGGCTGACAATGGCCGTGAGACCATCGTCGTGACTGAGGTCCCGTACATGGTCAACAAGAAGGAGATGATCGAGAAGATCGGCCAGATGGTCGAGGACAAGAAGCTCGAAGGCATCACCTACATCAACGACGAGACTTCCAGGGAAGGTGTCCGCGTGATCCTGAGGGTCAAGCAGGGTTTCAACTCCAATGTGGTCCTGAACACTCTGTTTAAATATACCCAGCTCCAGTCCAGCTTCGCCTTCAACAATGTCGCCCTCGTGAACGGAAGGCCCAAGACATTGTCGCTCAAGGAGTTGATCTCCAACTTTGTGGATTTCCGCCATGAGGTGATAGTCCGCAGGACAAAGTTTGAGCTTGACAAGGCGCAGAAGAGGGCCCATATCCTCGAGGGATTGTTGAAAGCCATCGACGTTATTGATGAGATCATCCACATCATCCGTCATTCCGAGAATGTGGACGAGGCCAAGGCTGAGCTTATCAGGCGTTTCGACTTCACGGAAATCCAGGCGACAGCGATCGTCGAGATGAGGCTCCGCCAACTGACCGGACTCGAGAGGGAGAAGCTCCAGGCGGAGTACGACGAGCTGGAGAAGTTCATCGCCAGGTGCCAGGAGATCCTTGGCAGCGTGGAGGAGCAGCTCAAGATCGTCAAGGCTGAGACTTTGGAGATCAAGAGCAAGTATGCTGATCCCCGGCGCACTGAGATCCGCCCTTCCGAAGAAGAGTTCAATCCGGAGGATTTCTATGCCGATGAGGATGTCGTGATCACGATCTCCCATCTTGGCTACATCAAGCGTACACCTCTGACCGAATACCGTACCCAGGCCAGGGGCGGAGTCGGCATGAAGGGCAGCTCCACTCGTGACGAGGACTTTATCGAGCACATCTACATCGCGAATATGCACTCAACGATGTTGCTGTTCACGCAGAGTGGAAGGTGCTATTGGTTAAAGGTTTACGAGATTCCTGAAGGCTCCAGGGCCTCAAAGGGGCGCGCCATCCAGAATGTGCTCAGCATCCCTGACGACAAGATCAAGGCATACATCAATGTGAAGACATTGAAAGATGAGGATTATGTCAATGGTCATAGCATCGCCCTTGTGACGAAGAGGGGAGTGATCAAGAAGACTGCCTTGTCCGCTTATTCGCATCCAAGGGCCGCCGGCGTCAATGCCGTCAACCTGCGCGATGGCGACGTCCTTGTCGAGGCTCTGCTCACCGGAGGTGATGATGAGATCCTCATCGCCGCTCGTGAGGGACGCTGCTGCCGCTTCAATGAGAAGGATGCCCGTGAGATGGGCCGTACTTCCACAGGAGTCCGTGGCATAAATATTGAGGATGACGATGAGGTAATCGGCGCTATCAACTATAATCCGGCCGCAGAGGACGCTCAGGACCACACGGTTCTGGTTGTGAGTGAGAACGGTTTCGGCAAGAGAACTGATTTTGACGAGTACAGAATCACCAAGAGAGGTGGCAAGGGAGTCAAGACCATCAATATCACCGAGAAGACCGGGAAGTTGATCGCCATAAAGAATGTGACCGAGAACGATGACCTTATGATCATTGAGAAGTCCGGTCTGACGATCAGGATGGCGGTTTCGGATATCCGCGTGGCGGGAAGAGCCACACAGGGTGTGAAACTGATCAACATCAAGGAAGGTGATTCGATCGCTTCTCTCTCCACGGTCGCCAAAAACGAAGAGAATGAGGAGAACGCTGATAGTGCGGAAATAACCGAGAATACTGACAATACTGACAATACAGAGAATTAAGATTTCAACAACTAAATCCGATAATCATGAAAAAGTTAATGATTGTTTTGGCATTGCTCGCTTCCTTCCAGGTCGCGAATGCCCAGGGAGGCCCCGCAGCGGCCAAGAAGGCTCTTGACGCAGCTCTCGCGGCATCCCAGAACGCTAAGAAGGCGACCAAGGTCGCGACTTGGCTCAAACTGGCTGAGACTTATGTTGAGGCTTACAACGCTCCTGCAAGCAATGTGTGGGTTGGCGCTACCGAACCCGAGCTCAAGCTCGCCATGGGTAACGAGAAACCCTCCTCGGTCGAGAATGTGACCTTGGGTGGCGCACCGTATGTCAAGCAGATTTTCGACAACAAGAACCTCTATTTCAACGCTAACAATCAGCTTGAGATCATTGAAGTGACTAAGCCGATTGTTGAGAATGCCCTGGACAAGGCTCTCGAGGCTTATAAGAAAGCTTATGAAATCGACACCAAGGCCACTAAGGTCAAGGAGATCACCGCTGGAATCAAGAGCATTGTCGACAAGTACAACACCGAGGCTTACAATTCCTACACCTTTGGTGACTCCAAGGGCGCTGAGTCTTTCTTCTCGAAAGCGTTCAACGCTTCTAACCAGAAGCCTTCAGCCGCTATAGACACCAGCTCTCTTTACAATGCCGGCTTCGTGACTTATGGCGCCGGAATGTATGATAAGGCGAAAGGTTATTTTGAGAAGTGCCTCGACCTTGGTTATTTCGCCAAGGATGGTGAGACGTTCTCCAAACTCGCTGACTGTGTCGCCAATCTTGACACCACCGCCGCTGGCAAGGCTCTCCAGAAGGATTACCTCGAGAAGGGATTCGCCAAGTTCCCTCAGAGCCAGAGCATCATGATCGGCTTGATCAACTACTACATCAAGAGCGGTGATGACACCGACAAACTCTTCTCTCTGATCGATGCCGCCAAGGTCAATGAGCCTGGTAACGCTTCTCTCTACTATGTTGAGGGTAACGCCCGTGCTCAGCTCGGCCAGATCGACGAGGCTGTCAAGGCTTACGAGAAGTGTGTTGAGGTCGATCCTAACTACGAGTATGGATTCATTGGTGAGGGTATCATGTTCTACAATGAGGCCGCCAAGATCCAGGAAGAGGCTAAGAATGAGCTTGATGACAACAAGTATATGGCTCTTGTCCAGAAGTTTGAGACCTCTCTTAAGGGCTGCATCGAGCCTTTCGAGAAGGCTTACGCTTTGAGCAAGGATGAGAGTATCAAGGCCAGCATCGCAGAGTACCTCAAGCAGGCTTATTACCGCTTCCGCGATGAGGATCCCAAGTTCATGGCCGGTTACGAAAAGTACACCAAGATTCTCACCCAGTAGATCGTATTTCACTTATGATATGGGGCTGGCTCGAAAACGAGCCGGCCCTTTTTTTATGATAAAGAACAGGGCAATAAAAAAAAGAGCGATTCGAAAAATCGCTCTCAGACCCACTTGGGGTGCGATGTGGGGCTCGAACCCACGACACCCAGAACCACAATCTGGTGCTCTACCAACTGAACTAATCGCACCGTGTTAGAGGTTGCAAAGATACAAAAAATTCTTTCTATACAAGAATTTCTGAATAATAATTATCTTCGCGTATGCGGATATTTTTGACTTTCGCCCTCTTTTTTTTACTCCAGGCAGCGTCATTGGCTCAGATCGCGGTGTCTTTGCCGCCTGCCAGACCATTAACGCAGCTTCCTGACACAGCCACGATTCTCATAATGGGAGATGTCATGATGCATCGGGACCAGATCTCAAATTCCGCTCGTCCTGATGGCCAGTACGACTTCTCAACCTATTTCACGCACATCGGTGATGTGATCAAGGGCGCGGACTTGGCGGTCGCTAATATGGAGTTCACGCTGGCAGGAAAGCCGTATTCGGGGTATCCGTGCTTTTCCGCTCCGGACGGTTACGAGGACTATGTCGCCTCAATGGGGGTTGACGTCTTCTTGATGGCGAACAACCATATCCTTGATAAGGGGAAGCCTGGCCTGGAAAGGACTTTGTCGAGGTATGGCGCGATGGAGGATGCGGGAGTCGTGAAGTTCACCGGCGTGTCTGTCACAGAAGAGGATGACAGGAGACGTTTTCCATTGGTCATGGCTGTCCGGGGCACGAGGGTCGCATTGATCAATTTCACTTACGGGACTAATATTAAAGGTGACGGAGGTTATCCGAAGGTCCACTTGACTGATAAGGAAGAGATCGAGGCTGCAGTCCTCAGGGCTCGTAGGATCGGTGCTGAGTTTGTCATAGCTCTCCCTCACTGGGGGACAGAGTATGTGTTGAGACATTCGAAGGCCCAGGAGGAACTTGCCGACTGGCTTGTCTCGGTTGGATGCGATGCGGTTGTGGGGGCACATCCCCATGTGGTCCAGGATTATGAGAGAGTGGCCGCGTTCACTGATGGCAGGTTGAAAACTGTCCCAGTTGTCTATTCGCTGGGTAATATTGTCTCAAACATGAGCGCGACCAACACCCAGGTCGGCCTCATGGCACTGCTCAGAATCGTTACAGATGAAGAGGGGAAGAAGTCGATGCTTGAGCCGGAGCTCGTCTTTACGTGGTGCACAAGGCCAGGTACTCTCACCGACAGCTACTCCACCGTTCCCATCAAGGAATTCCTTGGCAAAAGGGATCTTTGGAGGGCTCCCTCGGACTTTGAAAATATGAGGCGTTCATACGATCGGGTTAAAACTACAACAGGAATAAAAGATTAAAGACTCTGCCAATGAAGAGAACCATCACTCTTGAAACCACGGATCCAGTTGAGATATTCGGTGTGGGAAACAAGATCCTTGAGGAGTTCATTTCCTATTTTCCGGGCTTGAAAGCTGTCGCTCGGGGTAACGAGATCCACCTTGAGGGCAAGGAAGATGATATCAAAGAATTTGAGCTGAAGTTCAACGAATTGGTGCACAGACGCCATCATAAGATGAATCTTACGGTTTTCGATGTCGAGGACATATTCGACGGCGAAAGCTCCGCCGATCGTTTCCGGGTCACCGGAGATGCGATTATCGTCCACACCACCGACGGCAAGCCCATAAAGGCTCGTAACGAGAACCAAAAGAAGATGGTCAAGGCGTATTTCGATAACGACCTCGTGTTCGCTGTCGGACCCGCTGGAACCGGAAAGACTTACGTGGCTATCGCTTTGGCGGTCAGAGCATTGAAGAATAGGGAAATAAAGAGGATTATCCTTACCCGCCCAGCGGTGGAAGCGGGGGAGAGGCTTGGCTTCCTTCCTGGAGACTTGAAAGATAAGCTTGATCCTTATCTGCAGCCGTTGTATGACGCCCTTGGGGACATGATCCCTCCAAAAAGGCTTCAGGACTTTATGGAAGACGGGATCATCCAGATCGCTCCTCTGGCTTACATGAGAGGACGTACGCTTGACAGGGCGTGCGTTATCCTTGATGAGGCGCAGAACACGAATCTGTCGCAGTTGAAAATGTTCCTCACCAGGATGGGAGTCAACGCGAAGTTCATCGTCACAGGTGATGCCACTCAGGTGGATCTGCCGAAGAAAGAAGATTCAGGACTCCTTAAGGGAATTACATTATTAAAGGGTATCAAGGGCATAGAGACAGTCTTTTTCACAAATGAGGACATTGTCCGTCATCCCCTGGTCACAAAGATTGTGAAGGCCTTCGACAGACAGGAGTCAGAGTAAGGATTTTATGATTATATTTGTAGATTATTATTTTAAAAGGATATGGAAAGCATCAGATGTCTTATCATAGGTGGAGGCCCTGCCGGGTACACCGCTGCCATTTACGCCTCCAGGGCCGGCCTCAACCCCGTTCTTTATGAGGGAATGGAGCCGGGAGGACAACTCACCACCACGACAATCGTTGAAAACTTTCCCGGATTTCCGGAGGGAGTCGACGCTAACCAGCTTATGAGTGACATGCGTGCCCAGGCTGCGAGATTCGGAGCGGACATCCGGCGTGGAACTGTCACTTCCGTCGACTTCTCAAAAAGGCCTTTCCATCTTGTGATCGATTCTGAGACAGAGATTGAAGCCCAGGCGGTTATAATCGCGACCGGTGCCGCCGCCAAGTATCTTGGACTTCCTTCCGAAAGGAAATTCCGCGGGATGGGGGTCAGCGCTTGCGCCACTTGCGACGGATTCTTCTACAGGAAGAAAGAGGTCGCCGTGGTCGGTGGAGGCGACACGGCTTGCGAGGAAGCCACATATCTAGCCAATATCTGTTCCAAAGTCTACATGATTGTCCGCAGGGATGTCTTCAGGGCTTCCCTCGCGATGCAGGAAAGGGTAAAGAACACTCCTAACATCGAAATCCTCTGGAATTGTCAGACGCAAGAAGTCCTTGGTGATGATTCGGGCGTCACGGGTGTACGTGTCGTCAGGAAAGATGGTAAGATTTTTGATGTCAAGGTCGACGGATTTTTCCTGGCCATAGGTCACCATCCCAACTCTGACGTGTTCAAGGAGTTTATCGACACGGATGAGAACGGCTACATCATCACTTCCGGCAAGTCTTCTAAGACTAACGTCGAGGGTGTTTTCGCCGCCGGGGATGTGCAGGATCCTTCATTCCGTCAGGCTGTCACAGCGGCAGCTTCCGGATGTAAGGCGGCCCTGGAGGTGGAGAAATTCCTAATGTCTGATTAAAGGTATGTTAAAGTCTAAGACTGTCAAAATGCTGGCTGCCGCGGTCGTTTTGCTCGTGGCTTTGTTCCAGTCTTGCAAATCCGAGTACGACGCTCTCCTGAACAGCACTGACGTCGACCAGAAATACAACGCCGCTTTCAATTATTTCAACCACGGCAAGTTCAACAAGGCCGCCAGGTTGTTCGAGAGTCTCGCTGTCCAGACCTCTGGCTCAGCGAAAGATGACACTGTCCAGTTCTACTGGGGGATGAGCAATTACCGTTACAAGGACTATTACACGGCGGAGACCAACTTTTCGAAGTTCCTCACGAATTTCCCGAGAAGCCCGTTCTCCGATGAGGCCGCTTTCCTGAGGATTGATTGTCTTTACAGGTCCACATACCGTTCTGAACTCGACCAGAAGCCGACCTACACCGCATTGGCTGTCATGACTCAGTATCTTATCGAGAATCCGAACAGCACTCATGCGCCGACTTGCCGCCGGATGATGAAAGAACTCAACGACAGGCTTGACAAGAAAGCCTTTGACAACGCCAAACTCTACTATAAGCAGGAAGATTACCGTGCCTCCAGGGTGGCGTTCAGGAATATCCTAAAAGACGATGCGGATAACATCTACCGTGAGGATATCTTGTACTACATCGCCATGTCCTCTTACAATTACGCCCATCTCAGCGTGGAGTCCAAGCAGCGTGAGCGTTATCTCACTTTCGTTGATGATTACTACAACTTCATAGGCGAAGTCACTGATTCTCCATACCGCAAAGAACTGGACGTACTGTACAAACGCGCCCAGAAAGCTCTTGGAAGATATTCCGGCACCGAGGAAGACCTGGAGGCCCGGGAAAAGGATTTCGAGAAAGAAAGAAAAAAATTATTGAAACAATCCGAGGAGAACGGTAAGTAGAATATAAGGAAGATATATTTTGACAAGATGGATATAAAGAAGAAAACACCGACCAACACTATCACGCGTGACGTGAAGTATCTCGCCGAGCCCACTGGAAACATCTACGAGACAGTGGTTTTGCTCTCCAAGAGAGCCAACCAGATCTCCCTTGCTGAGAAGAAAGAACTGGCAAAGAAACTTGAGGATTTCCGCACCGACAGGGACACCATGGATGAGGTGTTCGAGAACAGGGAGCAGATTGAGATCTCCAAGTATTACGAGAAACTTCCCAAACCCGATCTTATCGCCATTACCGAGTTTGAGGACGGCGATCTTTACTACAGGATGGCCGGCAAGGAAGAGGGCGAGCGTTAGCCCTGTCCATGCTCAAGTCCCTTCAGATTAGGAATTACGTTCTGATAGACTCTCTGGATGTCGTTTTTCCGGAGGGTCTCGTCATTATTACAGGACAGACCGGAGCGGGAAAATCCATCCTGCTCGGGGCTCTGTCGTTGTTGCTTGGCTCCAAGGCTGACACATCTGTGATCGGCTCTCATGGAGACAATTGTGTCGTCGAGGCGCTTTTTAGGGTTCCTGAAAGTGATTCGGTCATGCGGGATCTTCTTCATGAAAATGATTTGGATGATGATTCCGGGGAACTGCTCATCCGCAGGGTGGTTTCGTCGACCGGCCGTTCCAGATCGTTCATTAATGATTCTCCCGTCTCTCTCCAGATCCTCCAAAGTGTCACATCACGGCTTGTGGACATCCATTCCCAGCATCAGACCTTGATGCTTTCAGACAAGTCCTTCCAGCTTAGCATGCTTGACAGCTTCGCCGGGAACGGCTCACTTCTCGAGCGTTGTGGGTCTTTGTACCGTCGCGTCAGGGAACTGGAT
>ONUG01000114.1 GCA_900320965.1 uncultured Bacteroidales bacterium
CGCGACTATTCCGAGAAGGACACCGATTGTTGGAGAGGCCTTGGCTGGTCGAGGCGCTGACCGACGGGAGCATTGCTGCCTTCGCTTGATAGGTGTCTTCAAGGCCTGATAAAAAACTGTTCCTGCTCTGTTGGAGGGTAATGTTGTTGTCGATAGCGTATTCGATGCAATCCTGCAGCGTCCACGCTTTGGTCTGGCCATGAATGGCCGCTCCAAGAAACAGGACAGGAACAGTGGCTGTAAGAAATTTCCAATAACTCATCATGTTTTCATTTTTTATCCTATGCTTTGCCAAAGCTACCACAAATGTCTATCTTTCAGAACCGTAATCGACAAACTTTCTTCTTTCCTCGACGAATATTCCTATATTTGGAAGTGCCGGTCGGAAGACAATTAATAATTATGAGGTTTTTTAAATATGTTTTTTGGGTGCCCGTTGTGTTGAACCTGGTGGCTGTGACCATCGGGTCAAGGGCCTTGGAACTGGTCTCCAAACCGTTGCTTATGCCCCTTCTGGCACTATCTGTATTCATATTGGCGAAGGAGCATGACATTCGGGACAGGAGAGTAAAGCTTATTGTCCTCGCCCTTTTATTCGGAGCCCTCGGCGACACATTGTTGATGGCTGGAGGCGGAGGATGGTTCATCTCCGGAATGTTCGCTTTCCTTATTGGTCACATCCTGTATTTCAGCGTCTTACCATCCCCCTGGAAAGTCAAGGGCCTCTCCGGGAAGATCCTCTCCCTTCTGCTCCTGGCGGTCCTTCTCACCGGAGTTCTCACTCTGGCCAGCCGCTTCCCGGCGGAAGGAGTAATGGGCATATCGGTTAAGGTCTATGCCTGCGCATTCGCCTTTCTGATCCACGCTAGCGTCATCGCCGCCATTGACAGGCGTCGCCCCCTGTACTTCCTGACCGCTTTGGGATTCATGGTTTTCGCCTTCTCGGACACCTTCGTAGCGATCGGTGCCTTCACGGACCTCAAGATTCCTTACCATGGGCTCATCGTGATGTCAACCTACATGGCCGCCCAGATGCTTGTCTCCTTGTCGCTTCTCGCGGTTGAGATCCACGATTTGGAAAAGACTGATTATGGGGTCAGGGTGAAGCGGATCCTGGCCCTTTGGGACGCCATCAAAGCGCGTGAGAGCGAGTTCTTTGCGGCATTCGAGAAAGACTTCGGGAAAGGGGAGTTTGAGGCTTACACCACCGAGATAGGCTACCTTTACACCGACTTCCGCCATATCCTCTCCAGGCTCAGGGACTGGATGGAGCCTGAGGCTGTACCGACTCCGATAGTGCTATGGCCTGCTAAAAGTCGTATTATGTCCGAGCCTTATGGGAAGGCGTTGATAATCGGGCCGTTCAATTATCCTCTTCATCTTGTCGCGGCTCCGTTGGCTGCGGCTCTGTCGGCAGGAAACACCGCTGTCGTGAAACTTTCCCGACAGACTCCCGAGGTTTCTGGGGTTCTTGCCGATATGCTTAAGGAAGTTTTTGACCCTGAGGTGGTTGAGGTTGTGGATATGGGGCTTTCTAATGATGAGATGCTTGCCCGCCGGTACGACTACATATTCTTCACCGGTAGTCCTCGTGTGGGAAAGATTGTGATGGAGGCCGCTTCCAAGAACCTGACTCCTGTGACGCTTGAGCTTGGCGGCAAGAGTCCCGCCATCGTGTGCGAGTCGGCGGATGTGCGGCTCGCTTGCGAGAGGATTGCGAAGGGGAAGTTCCTGAATGCCGGGCAGACTTGTGTCGCTCCGGACTATGTGCTTGTCCATCAGTCGGTTCACGAAGAGTTTATCTCCACCATGAGATCCGTTATCAATGACTTCTTCGGCGACATCCAGACCCGTCCCGCCGACATGACGCTTCTCGCCACTAAACGTCACTTCGAGCGTGTTGTTTCCCTTTTCCGACCTGTCTCCGAGGCGAGTGTCGCTATTGGAGGATATGTGGATGAGGCGATTAATTACATTTCGCCGACGGTGATAGACAATTGCGGGTGGGACGACCCGGCGATGAAGGAGGAGATTTTCGGCCCGGTGCTGCCTGTGATAGTGTACAAAGACCTTCAGGCTGAGGTTATTGACAAGGTCAGGGCGGGGGAGAAACCCCTATCGCTTTACATATTCTCGAAAAAACGTCGGGAGATCCGCTCGGTGCTGTCGCAGGTCTCCTTCGGAGGCGGATGCGTCAACGACACCGTGATGCATCTCGGCAACGATAACCTGCCTTTCGGCGGAGTCGGCAATTCCGGCATGGGCGCCTATCACGGCAAGGCCAGTTTCGACACCTTCTCCCACAAAAAGTCAATGCTCATCAAGTCCTCCTGGCTGAATATCGACTTGCTGAAGCCGCCTTACGGCAAGATTCTCAAGCTGATCCGTAAAGTTTACAAATGATGCTTGGAACTTGATCAGTCACAGAATATCTAGCAAGAGGACAACAGTCTCTTGACAACCGTCGAGATGGTGCGCCCGTCCGACTGGCCGGCGAGGGCCTTGTTGGCGGCTCCCATGACCTTGCCCATGTCCTTGATGGAAGTCGCTCCGACTTCGGCTATTATAGCCTTGATCTTCTCCTCGACCTCAGCTTCGGAAAGCTGTTTTGGAAGATATTTCTCCATCACTGCGGCCTCCGCAAGCTCATTGTCCGCCAGTTCCTGACGGCCTGCGGCAGTGAACTGCTCCGCTGACTCCTTGCGCTGCTTGATAAGTTTTTGAATCATCTTAAGTATATCACCATCAGTGACTTCCTTGCTTCCTCCCTCAGAGGTCTTGAAAAGGAGAATCTCGCCTTTGATGGCTCTTGTGGCGGCAGTCGCCACGGCATCCTTGGCCTTCATCGCGGTCTTGATGTCTTCCTGGATCTGTTGTTCGAGTGCCATGATAAAATACTATTTGATTGTTACTATTGCTAGGACAGGGCAGTGGTCGGAAGAGTACTGCCGGTCCTTGATGTCGTCGTCTATGCATGCGTACGAGTGTACGACAGCGTCTTTGGGAACGAATATGTAATCGCCCCTGTCACTGTCGGGCCTGTCGAAGTCGAAGGCGTAATAAGGACTCTTGCGGCCGGTCGGAGCGGTCTCGGTGGAGGTGTAGCTGTCCTTGACGAGCTCATTGTCGGATAGGATGGCAATGGCCTCTGTCTGGGAATTAGTGTTGAGATCTCCGGTAAAGAACACGGGAAGGTCGTCATGGAGCTCTCTCGCTTTCTCGAGAAGGATCTTCGCGGCCTCTGTGCGGGAGACAGGACCCCGGTGATCGAAATGGGTGTTGATGTAGAAGAACTTCTTGCCGGTCACCTTGTCCTTGAACTTTGTCCAGGTGGCGATCCTCTCCTGTGAAGCGTCCCAGTCCTTGCTTCCGGGCACGTCGGGAGTCTTTGAAAGCCAGAAACTTCCCCAATCAAGGAGCTCGAAGCGGGCTGTCTTGTAAAATATGGGAGTTCCTTCGCCCTTTCGGTCCGCGCGGCGTCCTTCGCCAACAACGGAATAGGTGTCTTTGAGATCTTCCGCCAAGGCGGCTTTCATCTCGTCGTCGACTTCCTGGGCTCCGATCATGTCGAAGTCATGGTCGGCGATTCTCTTGAGAATGAAAGGTTTACGTTGGTAAAAGTCCCTTTCAAGGCTGTCCTGGCTCATGATGACTCTCATGTTGTAGTTGCAGAAGCGGATAGGTGTGTCCTTCTTTCCGCATGATGCCAGGGCCAGAATGGCCAGCCCAGCGATGATGATTCCCTTAAGTGTTCTCATGATGTGATTGGCTATTTCACGTAAATATAGCAAAAATCTCGGTAACCTGTCCCGGGGGCTTATGGTTTGCTTATCATTGGGCCAGGATTGGAGTAAAATAAAAAACCGGGCCCGAATCTGGGTTGTTCGGGCCCGGTTATTATGTCAGAACAGATTAAAGCTGAGGGCCAGCCTTGACGAGGGCCTTACCAGCCTTGTTGGACTCGTACTTGACGAAGTTCTTGATGAACCTGCCGGCGAGATCCTTGGCTTTCTCCTCCCACTGGGCGGGATCGGCGTAGGTGTCGCGAGGATCAAGGATGCCTGTGTCAACTCCCTCAAGCTTGGTAGGGACGGTGAAGTTGAAGTAAGGGATCACCTTGGTCGGGGCCTTGTCGATGCTGTGGTTGAGGATGGCGTCGATGATTCCGCGGGTGTCGCGGATCGAGATCCTCTTGCCAGTTCCGTTCCAGCCGGTGTTCACGAGGTAAGCCTTGGCACCGCTCTTCTTCATCCTCTTGACAAGCTCCTCGGCGTACTTGGTCGGGTGGAGCTCAAGGAAGGCCTGGCCGAAGCAGGCTGAGAAGGTCGGAGTGGGCTCGGTGATGCCGCGCTCAGTACCGGCGAGCTTGGCGGTGAAGCCGGATAGGAAGTAGTACTTGGTCTGCTCGGAGTCAAGGATGGAGACCGGAGGAAGAACACCGAAAGCATCGGCTGACAGGAAGATAACCTGCTTCGCTGCGGGTCCGTGGCTGTCCGGGCGGACGATGTTGTTGATGTGGTAGATCGGGTAGGAGACGCGGGTGTTCTCAGTGACACTCTTGTCGTTGAAGTCGATCTTGCCGTTCTCATCGACGGTGACGTTCTCAAGAAGAGCGTCCCTGCGGATAGCGTTGTAGATGTCGGGCTCGGACTCTTTGTCGAGCTTGATGACCTTGGCATAGCAGCCGCCCTCGAAGTTGAAGACACCCTTGTTGTCCCAGCCGTGCTCGTCGTCGCCGATGAGCTTACGCTTAGGATCGGTGGAGAGGGTGGTCTTGCCGGTTCCGGACAGACCGAAGAAGATGGCGGTGTTCTCGCCATTCATATCGGTGTTGGCGGAGCAGTGCATAGAGGCGATGCCCTTCAGAGGGAGGTAGTAGTTCATCATGGAGAACATACCCTTCTTCATCTCACCACCGTACCAGGTGTTGAGGATAACCTGCTCGCGGGAAGTCACGTTGAAAGCAACGCAGGTGTCGCTGCGAAGACCAAGCTCCTTGTAGTTCTCAACCTTGGCCTTGGAGGCGCAGTAGACCACGAAATCAGGATCCTGGTCAAACTCGGCCTGGTTCTTCGGGCGGATGAACATATTGGTCACGAAGTGAGCCTGCCATGCGACCTCCATGATGAAGCGGACCTTCATCCTGGTGTCCTTATGGGTGCCGCAGAAACCATCGACAACGAAAAGCCTCTTGCCGGAGAGCTGCTCCTGGGCGAGTTTCTTGACCTCTTTCCAGACGCTCTCGGACATCTCGTGGTTGTCGTTGGGATATTCAGGAGTGTTCCACCAGACGGTGTTCTTGGAGTTCTTGTCCATGACAATGTACTTGTCCTTAGGAGAACGGCCGGTGAAGACACCTGTCATGACGTTGATGGCGCCAAGTTCGGTAACCTGTCCTTTCTCATAGCCGGTCAGCCCGGGCTTGGTCTCCTCGTTGTAGAGAACCTCGTAGGTAGGATTGTAAAGGACTTCCTTCACTCTCTTGATACCGTACTTGCGTAATTCCATTTTTGACATAATTAAAAAATTTAAAATTTTATTGAGTTAAACCTTAATCTGTTTTAAATGTGACGCGAATTTAAGTAAAAAACGCGCATTACTCAAACCTGTTGACGATTATTTTCGTACATTTGTCAAAGCAGGATTTTTTCCTGCAAATTATTTGCCAACGGGCTCGCAAATAATTGTGATAAAACGATTTAAAATTTTTAATCGAATGTCACCGCTAGAAGTGTTGAAAGAATATTGGGGGTACGATGGGTTCCGGCCTATGCAGGAGGAGATCATCCGTGCCGCCATCGAGGGAAAGGATGTGCTGGCGATCATGCCCACCGGTGGCGGGAAGTCAGTTTGCTTCCAGGTCCCCGGATTGATGGCGGACGGGATCACGCTGGTGGTCACACCATTGATTGCCCTGATGAAAGACCAGGTGCAGAACCTGGAAAGCAGGGGAGTGAGGGCCCTGGCGATCCATGCCGGGATGTCCCGCCATGAGGTGGATTTGGCTCTTAACAATGCCGCCTACGGCGACTACAAATTTCTTTACTTGTCTCCCGAGCGCCTGGGAACCAGGTTGTTCCAGTCTTATCTGGATGTGCTGGACATCAGCTATTTAGTGATTGATGAGGCTCATTGTATCTCCCAGTGGGGCTACGATTTCAGGCCTGACTACCTCAAGATCGGGGAGTTGAGGGAGCGTGTCGACGCTCCGGTGATCGCCTTGACGGCGACTGCGACGCCTTCTGTCGCCGAGGACATAATGGATAAACTCGCTTTCAAGGAAAAGCTTGTCCTCAAGAGTGGTTTCGAGAGGCCTAATCTTAGTTACATTGTCCGTAATGTGGAGGACAAGAGGTCCCAGGTCCTGGCTGTCTGCAGGGGAGTCCCCGGCAGCGGGATTGTTTATGCCCGGAACCGTCTGAAGTGCGAGGAATTGGCCGCTATGCTAAAGGCTGAGGGGATCAATGCTGATTTCTACCATGCCGGCCTAGGGCCGAGGACCCGCTCCCAGAAACAGGAGGAGTGGAAGAGAGGACAGATCCAGGTGATGGTCTGCACCAACGCCTTCGGTATGGGAATAGACAAGAGTGACGTCCGTTTTGTGGTCCACCATGACTTGCCTGACAGTCCCGAGGCATATTTCCAGGAGGCTGGCAGGGCCGGACGCGACGGGAAGCGTTCGTATGCCCTCTTGCTTTGGAACGGGACGGATCTGAGACGTGCCAGCCAGATCGGGACCGTGTCTTTTCCCCCGCTCGAGTTCATAGAAGATGTCTACCAGAAGCTCCATGCCTTTTTCGAGATCCCTTATGAGTCCGGCATCGGCCGCCAACTGAAGTTTTCCCTCGAGGACTTCTGCAAGGCGTATTCCTTCCAGAGAGCTCCGGTCTTCCATGCCTTGGAATATCTTGAGCGCTCGGGCCACCTGACATATTCCGAAGACGTCGACATCCCGACGAAGGTGAAGATTTCGGTCGAGCGGAAGTCGCTCTATGACATTGACTTGCCTAGTCAGGAGATGGCTTCCCTGCTGGAAATCCTGATGAGGACCTACACTGGAATATTCTCTTTCCTTCAGACCATTGATGAGGAATATGTGGCAGGCCGCATGGACACCTCGGTCCCGCAGCTTCGGCAGCTCCTGTATTCTTTGTCGCTGGAGCACGTCATCTCCTACGTGCCAGCTGTCCACTCGGACGTGGTTTTCCTGCATCATGACAGGCTTCGGCCTGGCAATGTGGACCTTATGCCAGAGCGTCATAAGATGTTGAAAGACAATTATGTAGCTCGTTCGAAGGCGATGCTGGATTATGCTTCTGAGACCGCCGAGTGCCGGTCCCGCTATCTGCTTCGCTATTTCGGCCAGGAGGACACCTGCGATTGTGGAACTTGCGATGTC
>ONUG01000165.1 GCA_900320965.1 uncultured Bacteroidales bacterium
GAGTTGACGATGCACTTGCCCTGGGTGTTCTTCAAGCCGGTGACTATGGTCTCCCAATGGGACGAGTCGATCATTATCGCGGCCTTGGCGACCTCCGGCTCTCCGGCTATATACCGGAGGAATGTCTCCATCTCTTTGGCGGAGTCCAGCATGGCGTCGTCCATGTTGATGTCGATGACGTCAGCTCCGTTTTCTATCTGTCCGGCGGCGATCCGCAAGGCCTCCTCGTAGTCTCCCGATGCGATCAAGCGCGCGAATTTCCTGGATCCAGCCACATTTGTCCTCTCGCCGACATTCGTGAAGTTCCTGCTCCGGTCAATCTCCACGCTTTCCAAACCGCTCACATACAACGGCTTCCATGAATTCTCTGTCGAGCTGGGGAGGATAGTGTTGGTCCGAGCCGCCAGTGTCTCCTCCTGCCATGCCTGGACGATTCTTGGTGGTAGGCCATGGACGGCGGCGGCGATGGCGGCGATATGGGCCGGAGTGGTGCCGCAGCAGCCTCCGACGATGTTGACGGACCCCTGGAGGGCCATCTCACGGATGGCCGCAGCCATGACCTGGGGCGACTCATCATAAGCCCCCATGGCATCCGGAAGACCCGCATTCGGGTAGCAACTGACAGCGCCGTCCACAAAGCGAGCCACTTCGGCGATCAGAGGGATCATCTCCCTGGACCCCAGCGAGCAATTAAGCCCGAAAGAGAGGGGAGAGCAGTGCCGTACGGAACGGTAGAAAGCCTCCGGAGTCTGGCCGGTAAGCGTCCTCCCGGACTTGTCACCCAGTGACACTGAGATCATTATGGGTGGAATATTCTCAAGTTTCGAGACTGCGTATAAGGCAGCCTTGGCATTCAGCGAGTCAAAGCACGTCTCGAGCAGCAGCAAGTCCACGCCACCGGCGACAAGAGCCCTTATCTGTTCCTCGTAGGCGGAAGCCATCTCATCGAATGAATATGGCCGGAAAACAGGGTCACCAATGTTCTGGGCAAGCGTGAGCGACTTCCCGGTCGGCCCAACGCTTCCGGCGACCCAGACCTTTCGACCGGCCTTGTCCGCTGCCCGCCGGGCTATTCTCGCCGCCGCCTCGGCCATGTCGGAAGCTTTCTGGGAAAGGCCTAGTTCGTATTGGGATATCTTATTGGCTCCGAACGAGTTGGTGCTTATTATATCAGCTCCAGCTTTAATATATTCAGAATGAATATCCTCGACTATTTCAGGATGGGACAGGTTGAACAGTTCGCTGTTGCCCTGAAGGCCTCGGCCCTGGAGTACCGTGCCCATAGCCCCGTCCAGGATGAGGATCCTTTCCCTTAACGCGAGATGGATGTCTTCCATTGCCTAAAAACAGTTCCTGAGTATTCCGACCACGTTGGCCGTCTTGCCCATGGTGTAGAAATGCACGGCCGGGACTCCATGCGCGAGAAGGTCCCTGCACTGCGCCTCGCACCATTCCTGACCAATCCGGTACACTGCCTCCTTGTCGTCCTTGTGGGCCTCCAGCTCCCGGGTCAGTACTTTTGGAATATCAATCGAGAAGGTCTCTGGAAGGGTCCGGACCTGCTTGTAGGTGGAAAGGGGCTTGAGCCCGGGGATGATCGGGACGGTGATTCCGGCCTCCCGGCAGCGGGCGACATATTCGTAATACACCTCGTTGTCGAAGAACATCTGGGTGACCATGTAGTTGGCTCCGGCGTCCACCTTCCGCTTCATGGCGGCGATGTCGTCGTCGAGATTGGCGGCCTCGAAATGCTTCTCGGGGTAACATCCCACCCCGATGTTGAAGAATCCCTCGCAACCGTTCTCCCTCTCGAAAGAACGGATGGCACAAACAAGCTCGTTGGCGTGGGAATACCCTCCTGGAGTGGGCGTGAAGCGTTTTTCTCCCGTGAGGCAGTCCCCCCTGAGGGCCAGCACGTTGGATATCTCCATGAACTTGAAGTCCTGAAGCTGGAACTCGATCTCTTCAGCGGTGGACCCTCCGCAGATGATGTGCGGCACCACATCGACCTTGAATTCCGACTGGATCGCTCCGCAGACGGCGCTCTCGCTCACGCGTTTGCGCACCAGCCGCTTGGTAAAGGTTCCGTCAGGACGCTCCTCAAAGGCCACCTCGTCCCGGTGGCAGGTCACATTTATGTACCTGGGATTAAACTCCATGAACTGCCGGATCTCATCCAGCAGTTCAGATTTGGTCATTCCCTTCAGAGGCGGTACTATCTCCAGGGAAACGTATGGTCTGGTGTTCTTTGTCAAGTTCTTTTTTATTTTATCCAAATATAATGAATTTCAGATTGAATCAAAAGCCTGGTCAAGATCGGCGATTATGTCATCGATGTGCTCCACTCCGATGGAGAGGCGGATTGTAGTCGGCGTAATATGCTGCTGCTCAAGTTCTTCCGGTGTCATTTGGGAGTGCGTCGTAGAAGCCGGATGGATCACAAGGCTCTTGACGTCGGCCACATTGGCGAGCAGGGAGAAGATCTTCAGGTTGTCGATGAATTTCCAGGCGTCTTCCTTACCGCCTTTTATCTCAAAGGTGAATATTGATCCTCCTCCGTTCGGGAAGTACTTGTTGTACAGGGCGTTGTCCGGGTGACTCGGAAGCGAGGGATGGTTGACCTTCGCTACCTTCGGATGGGCCTCCATGTATTTCACGACCTTGAGGGCGTTTTGGACATGGCGCTCGATCCGCAAGGGGAGAGACTCTACGCCTTGCAGCAGGATCCATGCCGAGATAGGGCTGACGCAGGCCCCTGTGTCCCGCAAGATGACAGCCCGTATCCTCGTGACAAAGGCCGCGGGTCCGGCGACATCGGCGAATACCGCCCCATGATAACTGGGATCAGGCTTCGCGATGGAAGGATACCTGTCGGCGTTCTTTTTCCAGTCGAATTTCCCGCCGTCCACAATTACTCCTCCGAGGGTGGTCCCGTGGCCGCCTATGAACTTTGTGGCGGAATGGACCACTATGTCCGCTCCATGCTCCAATGGCCTGAATATCAGAGGGGCGAAAGTGTTGTCCACAATCACGGCGATCCCGTGGGCGTGGGCAACTTTAGAGATGGCTTCCAGGTCGGTCACATCCGAGTTGGGATTGCCGAAAGTCTCGGCGTAAATGGCTTTGGTATTGGGCTGTATGGCTTTCTCAAGGGCCTCCAAGTCGTTGACTTTGAGGATGGTGTTGCTGATTCCCTGAGTGGATAGGGTGTGGGTGATGAGGTTGAATGAGCCTCCGTAGAGGTTGTCGGCGGCGATGATGTGGTCGCCGGCCCTGGCTATGTTCTGCAACGCGTAGGTGACAGCAGCGGCGCCGGAGGCTACCGCCAGGGCGGCGACACCTCCTTCGAGGGCAGCTATCCTTGTCTCGAAAACATCCTGCGTCGAATTGGTCAGGCGTCCGTATATATTGCCCGGATCCCTTAGTCCGAACCTGTCGGCCGCATGGGCGCTGTTGTGGAACACGTATGATGTTGTCTGGTATATGGGAACCGCTCTGGAGTCGCTTACCGGATCCGGGGTTTCCTGCCCGGCGTGGATAGCCAAGGTCTCAATGTGTAATTTAGTCTCGCTCATGATGTTGTGTGTTTGAAAAGTTCTTTCGCAAAGGTATCGGGTTTGGAAAATGATTCCAAGAAGTTTCGTAACTTTAGGAAATTTTACTATTTTTGTAGAAACAAGTAGGAATATTTTCGGATATATTCCTTGCAGACCCGAATTAATAGAATTTTTTCACGATGAACGGATTGGATGAGAAAGACGTCGCCATTCTCAAGGCCCTTCAGGAGAACGCCGACGTGACTAACAAGGAACTCGCCGCCAAGGTGCATCTCTCGCCCACGCCTGTGTTCGAGCGGGTCAAGCGCCTTCGGGAGCAGGGTTATATTAAAAAAGTAGCCGCTGTGCTCGACACCGACAAACTGGACTGCTCGTTTGTGGCGTTCTGCTTCATCAAGCTCAAGCAGCATACTTTCGAGAACGCGAAGGCCTTGATGGATGCGGTCCAGGATCTCAGCGAAGTCGGGGAGTGTTACAATATCTCAGGAGACTATGATTTCCTGATGAAAGTTTATGTCTCAAGCATGAAGGAGTATCAGAGGTTCGTCCTCCGGATCCTGGGTGATCTTGATTGCATCGGGGGACTTAACAGTTTCTTTGTCATGGGGGAGGTCAAGAGTGGAGCGGGGGTTCCGGTGAGGGTAGTTAAATAGCTTTGAATATGGAAATTAAACCTATCGCATATTTCCGGTCACCTTTTCCGGAAAAGTTCGGAATCCCGAGGCAGGCTGGTCTGGCTCCGGCCCTTCGCGGCCGTATCGTCTTCGAACCCGAATACCGCTCCGCAGACGCGCTCCGCGGCCTCGATGGCTTCGATTACCTTTGGCTAATCTGGGAGTTTTCTGGGAACCGGCCGACTTCTGCCAGCTCTGGCGGCTCAACCGCCTCGCTCCGCTCGGCCCCACCGCTCGCTTCGCAAAGCGAAGCTCCGGTCCCCCCTCTTACAGTGCCGAGGGTGGCATGGGTTGAGCCTGCCAGACTGGCAGAAGCCGTAGCTTTCCAGGCGACAGTTAGACCTCCTCGTTTGGGCGGGAACCGGAGGGTCGGGGTGTTCGCGAGCCGGTCTCCGTTCAGGCCGAATCCTCTCGGACTGTCCTCCGTTC
>ONUG01000077.1 GCA_900320965.1 uncultured Bacteroidales bacterium
GTTCCGGCCAGCATAACTTTGGCTCAGGGGATCCTTGAGTCAAGGTATGGTTTGTCGACACTTGCCGCGGACGGGAACAATCATTTCGGAATAAAATGTCATAAGGACTGGACCGGGAAGAAGCAGTACTATGATGATGATGCCAAGGGAGAGTGCTTCAGGGTGTATGATACGGCCGATGAGTCCTTCAGGGACCATTCTGATTTCCTTCGCTACAGGGATCGCTACAAGTTCCTCTTTGATTTTGAGACAACTGACTATAAATCATGGGCTTATGGTCTTAAAAAAGCTGGCTATGCCACAGATCCGGGCTACCCTGGGAAACTGATCAAGTACATCGAGGACTACAAACTCTATGAATATGATACCATGGAACTTGCCAGCGTGGGCGGTTTGGAGCGGAAGGCTGAGTCCGTGACAGAGGCTGCCGGCAAGGAGGTGAAGCCCGAGGATCATGCTGTCAAGGTAAAGGAAAAGGAGAAAGCCAAGCAGAACAAGAAGTCAGTGAAGGATTCTAAGAAGAAGGCTAGGAAAAAAGCTTCTGTCGAGGATGAGTTGACAGGTGAGATTCCCAAGTCACCTCTCGCGCTTGAAGAGCCTAAGAGGATAGATAAGAGCCAGCTTGAGGAGTTCAAATTCTCCTTGTCAAGGGAGGCCTATTCCAAGAATGGGGTCCCGTTCGTGACTTCCCAGGAAGGTGAGACTTATGCGACAATTGCCGCCAGGTACGGATTGTTCCTGAAAGAGATTTTGAAGTATAACGATTTGGCTGCTCCCCAGGAGCTTCTTCCAGGTACCGTGGTCTATCTGCAATCCAAGAAGAACCAGAGCCAGAAAGGTTTGGATAAGTTTATCGTGGATGATGACTCCCAGTCTCTCAGGGACATTTGCCAGAGGTTTGGAGTCAAGATGTCCAGCGTGATGAAGATGAACGGTTTCTCTGCCGGTTATCAGCCCGGAGAAGGCGACACCATCCTGCTTCGCGGAAAAAAGAAGAATAAGAGATGAAAATCTGGAAACTGCTGATCCTCTTTGCTGTCCTTGCCGGAGTTGTCGCTGCCGGCGCGGTTGGTGGGAGATGGTACGGTGATAACAAGAAGCCTAATTTCACGGGGAACGCGGACCTATATGTCTATCCCGGGACTACTGTCGCCGAGGTTATCGCCTCGATTTCGGACAGTGTGGTTTCTCGCCCCAGAAGTCTCCGGAGAGTCATGAGGGCGATCCCTGACTCTGCTATTAAACCCGGCCACTATGTGATTGAAAAAGGGAAACCAAGTGTCTATGTTCCGAGGATGCTCAGGGCTGGATGGCAGACTCCGGTCAACCTTACTCTCTCCGGGATGATGCGCCAGAAAGGCGCGATAGCCAGGAAAATATCCCGTCAGATGATGATTGACTCGGTCACTGTAGCGGCAGCCTTGGAGGATAAGGATCTTCTTGCCTCTTACGGGTTTACTCCACAGGATGTGTTCTCCCTGATTATGCCGGACACTTACCAGGTCTATTGGACTGACTCGATGAAAGAGATTCTGGATAAGCAGAAGGCCGCTTATGACGCCTTCTGGACCGCTGACAATCTTCGCTTGGCCAGTGCCCAGGGACTGTCTCCTAAAGAGATCTCTATTGTGGCTTCGATCGTGAAGTCAGAGTCCAATTATGAGCCTGAGTACCCTTCTATCGCCGGAGTTTATCTCAACAGGCTTCGTCAGGGGATGAAGTTACAGGCTGATCCGACTGTCGCGTTTTGTTTTGGTTACACTCTCAACAGGATTCTCTACAAGCATCTGGAATTTGATTCCCCATATAACACCTATCTGTACGCCGGGTTGCCTCCCGGACCGATTTGTGTGCCTGACCGGGCGAGCCTGGAGGCTGTCCTGAATCCTGACAGGCACGGTTATCTCTTCTTCTGTGCCAGCGCTGCGATGGATGGTACTCATAAGTTCGCCGCCACCCTCGCTGAGCATAGCCGTAATGCCCGGGAATTCCAGCGTGCCCTCGACTTGAGAGTGTCGAATTGATAGTGGGAAATAACTGTTGTTCAAATAATTAAAAGTGTTTTTATGAAAGATGCCGAGGCAACCATTATTGAGAAGGAGATCACTTCTGACATCGCTATCTCTCCAGGTTCCGTCGCTGTGCTAAAGAAGTCATTCAAGTAAGGGGGGCTTGCTGGTGTCCGACGCGAGAGAAATAGTGGTCAGATTGTTCCCTCAGTTCGACAAGGCCGGGTTGGCTCTTGTCGAACGGGCATACAGTGTGGCTTCCAATGCGCTGGATGGCTTGACCCGGTTTAATGGCCGTCCGTTCCTGGACCATCCGGTTAACGTCGCTCTGATCGCCACTGACGAGATAGGCCTGCCGGCTGAGTGTGCCGCGGCTGTTTTCCTTCACGAGGCCATCCGCATGGGTTCCTGTCATCCTGAGCGAAGCGAAGGATCTGTTCTGGCATCATTCCCGGATGATGTTGTCAAGATGGTTGAGGGGCTCAACAAGATCTCGACAATCAAGCCGAAAGACACTCGTCTTGAAGCCGAGAACTACAAGAAACTGATTGTGCAGTACTCGACGGATCCCCGAGTCACGGTCCTCAAGATCGCGGACAGGCTCGAGGTCATGCGCAACCTTGATATTTTCCCTAAAAGTTCCAGGGAGAACAAGATTCTCGAGACTCTGATGCTTTACATCCCGCTGGCACACCAGCTCGGGCTGTACAACATCAAACGGGAGATGGAGGATATTTATTTCCGTTACACAGAACCAGTTGAGTACAGGGCTATTACGAATAAGCTCAAGGCGACGGAGAGAGACCGTGAGAGGCTGATGATGGAGTTCATCCAGCCGCTTAAAAAAGAACTCTCGGACGAAGGCATCAAGTATAAACTCAAGATCAGGACTAAGGCCGCATATTCTATCTGGACGAAAATGCGCAAGCAGAAGGTGCCTTTCGAGGGAGTCTTCGACGTTTTCGCGATTCGCTTCATAATCGACTGCGATCCGGATCCCAAGGTTGAGAAAGATCTCTGCTGGAAGGTGTTCTCATACGTCACTAAAGAGTACGAGCAGGACACAGGACGTCTGCGCGACTGGATAACCAATCCGAAGCCAAACGGTTATGAGTCCTTGCATATTACAGTCAAGAATAGGCGAGGGGCTTATGTCGAGGTGCAGATCCGTACCAGGAGGATGGATGAGGAGGCTGAGAACGGACAGGCCGCTCACTGGTCCTATAAGGGGGTGCGGCATGAGGCCCAGATGGACAAGTGGCTGACTTCGGTAAGGTATGCCCTCGAGCATCCCAGCGAAGGCAATCCCGAGGATTTGCCGGAACCACCTAGCAAGGAAATATTCGTGTTCACCCCGACCGGGGAATTGCGGATCCTTTCCGCAGGGGCCACCGTACTTGATTTCGCTTTCAATATCCACACCGGATTGGGAGTGCGCTGCACCGGAGCCAGGGTCAATGGGAAGGTTGTCTCTATCCGGGAGCGACTCAAGACCGGGGATGTGGTTGAGATCATGTCTGGCAAAAACCAGAAGCCTTCGCATGACTGGCTGAATTTCGTTGTGACCTCCAAGGCCAGGAGCAGGATCAAGAAAGAGCTGGATGAGGAGGAGTACAAGAAGGCGGCGGTGGGAAGGGAGCTTCTTGAAAGGCGGCTCAAGAACTGGAAACTGGAGTTCCCGGACGACATGATCGCCGAATATCTCAAGAAGATCAGGTTCACCACCCAGAATTCCTTCTATGCGGCTGTGGCTGACTCGGTTATAGATGTCAATGATGTCAAGGCTTTTATTCAGGAGCACGACAAGATGGCCGCACTTGCGGTGGATGCCGCCAAGGAGGCCGAGGCTGCCAGGATCAACACAAGGTCAGAAGAGTGGGAGGGCAGGCAGGCGTCCGATGATATTCTTGTCCTGAATGCCAGGGATCTGAAAGGCCTTGATTATAAGATGGCCAAATGTTGCCACCCGGTCTTCGGAGACGATGTGTTCGGGTTTGTCACCAGGACGGAAGGAATCAAGATACATCGGATCTCATGTCCTAATGCCTCCAGGCTGATCAGCACCTACCCTTACAGGATCCAGAAAGTCCGGTGGGCTGACACACCGTCAGGCGGCAGTTTCCAGGGTACATTGAAGGTGGTCACGGGAATAGAGCCATCTGTGATCGGACGTATTACGGAAGTGGTCGGTTCCTTCAAGGCATCCTTGAGATCATTCAATGTGGCTGAAAACAACCGCAACGGCACTTATGAGATCACGATGAGGATCAGTGTTCCGTCCAACATGGAGCTTGACAAGGTGATATCCCAGGTCAAGAATCTCCGGCATGTTGTCAAAGTCAGCAGAGTCTAGTTTTTCCAGACTTTGAGATATTCCTGAAGCGCCCACATCTCGTCGCGGTACTTCGCGGCCTGGCTGAAATCCAGTTCGGCTGCGGAGTGTTCCATCCTGCGTTTGTCTTCCGCGATTGTCTTCTCGATCTGTTCCCGGCTCATGGCCCTGATGACAGGGTCTTGGAGTACCGCCGCAAGATCCGCCTTGACGTAACCATCGACATAGGCCGTGTTGCCTTCTTTTCCTGCCATCGAGAAGTAGTGCTCGTTTTGCAATACCGACGAGCAGTCGTGCTGCACCTTGTAGATTTCACCGGCAATCATCTTGCTGTAGAAGTCGGTGATCTCGTCGAGCTTCTTCGAGGCCAGCACATTCATCTTGACCTCCACCTGGGTCGGAGTTATCCCGTGGATCTTGTTGTATTCCATCTGCTTGGTGCGACGGCGGTTCGTTTCCCTGATCGTCTCTTCCATGGAGTCCGTGACCGTGTCCGCATACATGATGACCAGTCCGTTGACATTCCTCGCGGCCCTGCCGGCGGTCTGGGTGAGCGCCCTGCCGGACCGAAGGAAACCCTCCTTGTCAGCATCCAGGATGGCTACGAGAGAGACAGTGGGAATGTCCAGGCCTTCTCTCAGGAGATTGACTCCAACGAGCACGTCGAACAGCCCGTTCTTGAAGTCCTCTATGATCTCGACCCTTTCGGCAGTGTCCACGTCCGAGTGGATGTACCTGACTCTGACTCCGATCCTGTCCAGGTAGTCGGTAAGCTCCTCGGCCATCCTTTTTGTCAGGGTTGTAACGAGGATCCTCTCGTCCAGTTCAGCCCTTTTGCGAATCTCCTCGACCAGGTCGTCAACCTGGTTTTTCGTCGGGCGTACCTCGATCGGCGGGTCAAGAAGTCCGGTCGGCCTGACAACTTGTTCAATCACAAGACCTTCCGAGCGCTCAAGCTCATAATCGGCAGGCGTCGCGCTGACATATACCTTCTGCCCGGTGATCGCGTTGAACTCCTCGAATTTGAGAGGACGGTTGTCCGCCGCGGCCGGGAGTCGGAAACCATATTCCACAAGCACTGATTTCCGGGAGTGGTCACCTCCATACATCGCCCTGATCTGCGGAATGGTGACGTGGCTCTCGTCGATGAAGGTAATGAAGTCGCTAGGGAAGTAATCAATCAGGCAGAAAGGTCTCTGTCCTGGTTTGCGGCCGTCAAGGTATCGCGAGTAGTTCTCAATCCCGGGGCAGTATCCCATCTCTTTTATCATCTCGAGGTCGTTTTCGACCCTTTGCTGCAAACGCTTGGCTTCCAGCCCTTTACCGATCTCGTTAAAGTAGTCTATCTGGGCCTTCAGATCGTCCTGGATCAGGCTGACCGCCTTGATGCTCCTTTCCCTGGTCGTGACGAAATTGGTGGCGGGGAATATCGGGACTTCGTCCAGATCCTCGATCCTGGCACCTGTGACTGGGTCGATCAGCGAGAGGCTTTCCACTTCATCTCCGAAAAACTCGATTCTCACGGCCTCGTCTGAGCCACCCAGGAACACGTCGACAGTGTCACCTCTAACTCTGAATGTGCCGCGTTTGAAATCAACTTCAGTCCGGCTGTAATTAGCATCCACCAGGTGGTAGAGAAGTCTTGTCAAGGATCTTGTCTCGCCCCTTTTGACCAGGACCGATTGCGCATGGAAGTCCTCGGGGTTGCCGATGCCGTAAAGGCACGAGACACTTGAGACCACGATCACGTCCCTTCGGCCCGACATCAAAGCGGATGCCGCGCTAAGCCGGAGTTTGTCGATCTGGTCATTGATACTGAGGTCTTTCTCGATGTAAGTGTCCGTCGTGGGCAGGTAAGCTTCCGGCTGGTAGTAATCATAGTAAGACACGAAATACTCAACGGCGTTCGACGGGAAAAAGCTCTTGAACTCTCCGTAGAGCTGCGCCGCGAGGGTCTTGTTGTGGCTGAGGATAAGCGCCGGTCTCTGGAGCTTTTCGATGACATTCGCCATAGTGAAAGTTTTTCCCGAGCCGGTTACTCCTAGCAAGGTCACATCGCTGACCCCCTGCTGGAGGGCCTGGCAAAGACCATCGATCGCCTCAGGCTGGTCGCCGGAGGGCTTGTAAGTGGATTCAAGACGGAATTTCATCTTCGCGAAAATAACCAAAAGTGTTGTGAACTGAAATAAAAATTGGATTTTTGAATATTTATTTATAACTTAAAACCCGAATAACACGAAAACTTTAAACCAATGACAGAGAAACACCTTCTTCTTGGTGATGAGGCGCTTGCTCTTGGTGCGTTGCATGCGGGACTATCCGGCGTGTACGCTTATCCGGGCACACCTTCAACAGAGATCACCGAGTTTATCCAAAATCATCCGCTTACCCTCGAGAGAGGGATCCACAGTGATTGGTGCGCCAATGAGAAGACCGCTATGGAGGCGGCTCTCGGGGTGTCTTATGCGGGGAAAAGGGCCCTGGTCTGCATGAAGCATGTCGGAATGAATGTTTGTGCGGACGCTTTCGTGAATTCGGCTGTTACCGGGGCGAATGGAGGCCTTGTCATAGCCGCTTGTGACGATCCTTCCCAACATTCCTCGCAGAATGAGCAGGATTCCCGGTTTTATGCGGATTTCGCCATGATGCCTTGCTTTGAGCCTTCAAATCAGCAGGAGGCGTATGACATGACTCGTGAGGCATTTGAATATTCAGAAGCCAACCATATCCCGGTACTGGTGAGGTTGACTACCAGGATGGCTCATTCTAGGGCTGAGGTGAGTACGATCGAGGGAGGGCCGATCTGCCAGAACGAAATGCATTTCCCTTCAGAAGACAGGGCCAGATTCTGGGTCACCCTTCCTGGAATTTCTAAAGTCAGAATCAAGGAACTCGCTGAGGATCAGTATAAATTCCGTCGCGATTCCGAAGAATCAGCGGATAATCTTCTCGTTGACGGTCCGGACCATAGTCTCGGGATCGTGACATGTGGCATCGCTTTTAATTATCTGATGGAGAACTTCCCTTCAGGATGCCCGTATCCTGTGCTTAAGGTCACACGGTATCCTTTCCCGGTGGCTCTTCTGAAGAAGATGACGGCCTCTTGTGGGACCATCCTTGTGGTCGAGGAAGGCCAGCCTCTCATCGAGGAAAGGATGCGGGGACTTCTTTATGATGAATTCAAGGGCAATGGTTCCGTGAGGGTCAAAGGCCGCTTGGACGGAACCCTGCCGCGGACGGGGGAACTCAACCCTGACCTGCTGAGGGTAGCTCTCGGAATGGAGCCTCTCCAGGTGTTCCAAGCCGCGAAAACCACTGTTCCGAGACCTCCCGCGCTTTGTCAGGGTTGCGGTCACAGGGATTTTTACACCGCTCTTAACAATGTGCTTCGTAAGTATGAAGGGTCCAGGGTTTTCGGGGATATCGGCTGTTACACTCTCGGTTACATGCCTCCTTTCCACGCTATCCATTCTTGTGTGGAGATGGGCGCTTCACTTACAATGGCGATTGGCGCCGCCAATTCCGGTGTCTGGCCTTCCGTGGGGGTTATCGGGGATTCGACGTTCACCCACAGCGGAATGACAGGCCTGCTTGATGCCGTCAATTCGGGTGCGGACATCACCCTGTGTATTTCAGACAATCTCACTACCGGTATGACAGGAGGCCAGGATTCCGCCGGAACAGGCAAGCTGGAAGCTATCTGTGAGGCGATCGGTGTGGCCCCTGAGCACATCCGGACGATCATCCCTCTTCCTAAGAATTACCCCGAGATGGAAAGGGTGATTGAGGAAGAGATCAACTATCACGGGGTCTCGGTAGTCGTCTGCCGGAGAGAGTGCATCCAGACCGCCAAGCGTCACGCCGCCTCGGCCAAAGCGAAATGAATATGAAAAAAGATATCATACTATCGGGCGTTGGAGGACAAGGAATCCTCTCGATCGCCACAGTTATCGGGAAAGCGGCCCTGGAGGACAATCTCCACCTCAAACAGGCGGAGGTCCATGGCATGAGCCAAAGGGGCGGAGATGTCCAGAGCAATCTGCGTCTCTCTACTGAACCCATATTCAGTGATTTGATTCCGAAAGGGGAGTGTGACCTCATCCTTTCCCTTGAGCCGATGGAAGCCCTACGCTACCTTCCCTGGTTGTCTCCGGAAGGATGGGTTGTCACCAATTCGGCTCCTTTTGTGAATATTCCTGATTATCCTCCTGTCGAGGAAGTCCTTGAGGAAGTGAGGGTTGTGAAGAATGTCGTCGTTCTGGATTGTGATGCGGCGGCGCGCTCGGCCGGCTCTCCACGCGGGGCCAACATGATCCTTCTCGGGGCCGCGGCGACCGCATTGAGTGATATTCTTGACCCCAAGAAGCTCAAGGATGGGATAGCGGCTGTCTTCTCCCGTAAAGGTTCCGCTGTCGTGGAAGCGAATCTCGCGGCATTTGAAGCCGGTTTTGAATTGTCAAAAAAATGATGTTATGAGAGCGGTAGAAAAAAGCGTAATGGATGATGTCCTTTCCCGGATGGAGATAAAGGGCTTGTCCGTGGCCACTATCCGTCAGTGTGTCAATGCCACCAAGGAACTGGAAAGGATCTCCGGCGAGAAGTTCGTCCACCTTGAGTTCGGAGTCCCCGGAATCAAGGCTCCGCAGATCGGAGTCGACATGCAGAAATTGGCCCTGGATGCTGGTATAGCCGCCGTTTATCCTCCGACTGGAGGCATCCCGGAGTTCAAGTGGAACGCGTCGGCCTTCATCAACGCCTTTGTCGGAATCGGGATATCCCCGGAATGTGTGATTCCTACGGTCGGGTCCATGCAGGGCTGTTTCAACCTTCTGATGGAATGTTCGCAGCTCCATGAGGGGCGGAACGCCGTGCTGTACATGAGCCCGGGATTCCCTTCGCATTATCTCCAATCAAAAGTCCTTGGCCTTGAGGCCAGGATCCTGGACATCTATAATTGCCGAGGAGAGAAGTTGAGGGCCGCGATAGAAGAGAAGATGGCTGATGGCAAGGTCTGCGCCATGCTCTATTCGAATCCAAACAACCCGACATGGGCTTGCCTGACTGAGGAAGAGCTCATGATTATGGGAGAACTCTGCACTGAATATGACGTTATCGCCCTGGAGGACATGGCGTATATGTGCATGGATTTCCGCAAGGACAGGTCGGTTCCTTTCGCCCCGCCTTACCAGCCTACTATAGGACGCTACACCGACAACTTCGCCCTGATGATCTCCGCTTCGAAGATATTCAGTTACGCTGGAGAGAGAATCGGCTTCGCGGCCATCTCCAACAAACTCTATGAGAGAGAGTATCCTGCCTTGCAGCAAAGGTATGGCCTCGGAAAATTCGGAGATAACTTTGTCTTGACCTTTATCTACGTCAACTCGTCAGGTTGCTCCCGCTCCGCCCAAAACGCTATGTCCGAGATGATGGAGGCTTCGGTCAGCGGGAAATATGATTTCGTCGGAGAGCTCCGTGAATATGCCAGGAGAGCCCATAGGGCGAAAGAGATATTCTTCAAGCATGGTTTCTCGCTCGTCTACGAAAAAGATCTTGACAAGGATGTCAGTGATGGCTTTTTCTTCACGATCGGCTACGAGGGGATGAGAGGCGATGAGCTTCTTTACAACCTCATGCGATGCGGAATCAGTGCTATTACACTGACGGCGACCAGGAGTGACCAGCAGGGGATAAGGGTCTGCGTCTCAATGCTTAACACCGACGATGATTTCACGGCTCTGGATGATCGGCTCGGGTTGTTTGTAAAGATCCGGAGTGAGGAATAAACTGAAAATAAAGTCGATATGAGATATGTTTCCGCCGACGAGGCTGTCTCTCTGGTCAGGTCCGGTGACTGGATCTTTTTCCAGGGCAGCACTTCTGTCCCCGTAATTATTCAGGAAGCATTGGCGAGGCGCCATGAGGAACTTCGGGACGTCAAGATCGTTTCCGGCTTCAATGTGACAAAGGGGGTCGCCCCTTTCTGCAAGCCCGAGTACAAGGATTCCTTCGTCGTCAACAGTCTTTTTTTGTGTGCCGACCAGCGCGAGTATGTCGCCCAGGGCTATGGTAGTCTGATCCCTGGTTTCCTCAGTGACCTCCCGGGACTTATCAGGCGCCGTGAGATTCCGATTGATGTGGCGTGTATCAATTGCTCCCTTCCTGATGAGAATGGCTGGTGCAGCTATAACATCTCGGCCGATCTGGCCCAGCCTGCTGTCGATGTCGCCAGAGTCGTTATCGCCCAGGTCAATAAAAGTATTCCTTACCTCTATGGATCAGCCATGATCCATGAGAGTGCCATTACTGCCGCCATCGAGTGCGACGACCCTCCTGTGGACATGCGGTTTGGCCCTCCGACGGAGATCGAGGCAGCGATCGGCAAGCACATCGCTGCTGAGATTCCAGACGGAGCGACCTTGCAGATCGGCGTTGGAGGCATTCCAAATGCCACTTTGAACGGGCTTATGGACCATCGTCACCTGGGGCTCCACACTGAAGCGATGACCGATGGGGTTTTTCGTCTGATGAGGGCAGGTGTTATCGACAACTCGCTGAAGAAATATGAGCCTGGCCGTAGCGTGGCTTCTTTGGCCCTTGGCTCCAAGGAAATGTATGATTTCATCGACCACAACAAGGATTGCGTGTTCTTCGATGTGGGAGTCACCAATGATCCTTCGTTGATAAGGATGAACCCCAAGGCCGTCGCGATCAATTCGGCGATCGAGGTAGACCTGACAGGGCAGATCTGCGCTGACAGTATCGGGGAAAAGATTTTCTCATCTGTTGGAGGTCAGCATGACTTTATGTATGGCGCTTCTCTGTCCGAGGGAGGGAAAACCTTTATCGCCATGCCTTCCAGGACCGCAAAGGGGAAAGCCAAAATTGTTCCTCGGTTGACTTCAGGGGCGGGTGTTGTCACAACACGGTTCCAGACACAATATGTTGTTACCGAATATGGCTGTGTGTATCTTCGCAACAAGAACCTTGCGGAAAGGGCTAAGGCTCTCATCTCGATCGCGCATCCGGACGATAGGGAAGCCCTTGACGCTGAGGCTTCTAGACGTTTTGGCCTGGTGTACCACAGGCTCTCAATTAATCCATAGTTTTTTCGGCTTTTTGGATTATGATTCGAAAATTATTATCGCTCACAGGAGTTTTTTCCGCTTTGATGGTGTTTTTCCTCAGCTCTGGCGAGGTCAAGGCCCAGGAGGGCAAGTTTACTTACTCCGTCGAGAAAATCTGGGATAAAGGGACTCATGCCGCTTTCACCTCTCTTGTTGAATTCAAAGGGAAGTACTACATCACCTTCAGGGAAGGCTACAGTCATATTTTTGACCAAGATGGAAATGCTGAAGGGAGGATCAGGATTCTGGAATCCAAGAACGGAAAGAATTGGAAACCAATACTTGACGAAGGTATTGAAGGGATTGATTGCAGGGATCCGAAACTCTCTGTCACTCCGGATGGGAGACTGATGCTTCTCTTTGGCGGGTCGATGTACAGGAACCGGGAGCTGAAAGGTCAGCAGGGGTATGTGATGTTTTCTTCCGATGGAAGGACATTTACTGATCCCCAGAAGATTGTCCTGAATACTGATCCGGTGAATGATAGCAACTGGTTGTGGAGGGTGACGTGGAATGGGGACACAGGTTATGGAGTGGCTTATGGTTTCGGTTCTGCGGGCAGGACGCTGATCCTCTATAATACAAAGGATGGGGTCAATTATAGCCAGCTGAAATCGTTTGATTTTGACGGATTTCCCAATGAGACCACGCTTCGTTTCCTCCCTGATGGACGGATGTTGATGATGGTCCGCCGGGATGCGGATGACAGGATCGGACTGTGGGGAGTCGCGGAACCTCCGTACAAAGACTGGTCGATCAGCAATATGCCGCTCCAAGTCGGCGGCCAAGACTTCGTGATTCTAGATGATGGGACTGTCCTGGTTGGAACCAGGTCGTATTTTGTCGGAAACCATTGTAAGACAATTATTTTGCGGGGAACAGCCGAAGGCGGTTTCGAGGAAGTGTTTGTCCTTCCGTCTGATGGCGACACCAGTTATCCGGGCCTTCTTGTCGTCGGCAAGGAGCTTTGGGTCAGCTATTATTCCACGGCTGGTGTCCCCGGCAAAGCCGCCATCTACCTTGCCCGCATCCCGCTCTATGCGTTACGCAAGTCGTAGTCGGCCTTGATCTTGTCGATGATCGCGCACACGACTTCGAAGGTACGGCTCTCCTTGCGGTAGTCCGCGGGGACCGCGAAACCTACCCGTCCCTGGCGCAAAAGCTTCTGGGCGAACGCCTTCTTTTTCTGAATCTTAGGGTTATAGACGGCGATAGAATGGCCTCCGAACATCGAGACTACCTTCATGCTCGGGATGTCAGTCTCTCCGTCACCAAAGTAAATCATGTGGGGGTAGGGGATTCTTTTCTTCTCATCAGCCACGCTCTCGTTGACTTTCTTATTGTCGTGCGCGCTGAATATTCCCTTGCTGATCTTGAAAAGGAACTGTGTCTTTGCTGTGTAGTCGACGGCTATTCCTGGCCAGACTGCCTCTCCCTCTTCGTTGTAGATGTAGCTGCAAGCGAATATGTACTTGAATTCTGAGGCGATGGGAGAGCCCTCTATTATTTCCTTGAGACCGGAGGAGTTGATGTAGTGCTCGATCCTCACACCTTTGCTTTTGCCATATTCGTTGACGAGGGAGAACCATTCCTTAACGCCCTCGAACAACTCTATGTCGCCACCGAACTTCCGGAGGTTCTCTCTCCTGAGCGGTATGCTGTGCTTCCCGGCTTCGTCCTTCATCATCTTCATGTACGAGAGCACATTACTGGCGTCCTGTCCGGCTGCCAATCCGTCGCTCATCGTCCAGAATTCCTGTGGGGTCTTGCCGATCGCCTGGATAAATCCGAACTCTTGCATATTGCCCGGAGAGAGGGTCCCGTCAAAGTCATAGATAAGTGCGACAATCGGTTTCTTTTTCATATTCTGGTCTTGATTTCGCCACAAATACGCCTTTTTCGCGGATTAGCGGCCGTTCTCCGCAAAGATAACACATTAATGGATTTGAATTTTCATTCCCGTTAAGTATTTTTGCCTAAACTACAATCTAACTTATGGATCATTATCTGTATCTCCTTCAGCAGGCAACCCGCAAGTTCTGGGACAAGTCCGCGTTGAACACAATCGACGGCGAATCATTCACCTATTCCCAAATGGCGACATTGATCGCCAAGTTCCACTTGTTCTTTGAGACAATAGGCCTCAAGAAAGGGGAGCACATAGCTCTCTGGGCCAGGAACAGCGCCCGCTGGGGCATGTCTTACCTGGCAGTGAACACCTACGAGACCGTGGTGGTGCCGATTCTGGCTGACTTCACCCCGGAGAATGTCGAGTTCCTGCTTGATCACTCTGACAGTGTCGCCCTCTTGACAAATCGGGATAAGTTCAACAAGCTTGATCTTTCCAAGACTCCTGGGATCCGATTCGCGATGGATGTGGACAACTTGAAAGTCCTCTATTGCTCTGATCCCGCGATAAAAGGAATATGGAACAATATTGACAATCTTTTCGCCGAAAAGTATCCCGACGGTTTCGGACCCGAGAATGTGGTCTATCCGACCGACAACTGGGACGATCTGGCAGTCATCAATTACACCTCCGGTTCGACCGGCAATCCAAAGGGTGTTATGCTGACTTACAGGAACTTCTGTGCCACGATCGAGTTCAGCCAAGTCAACAGGCCGACTAACGAGCACCAGAGGATGATCTCCATGCTGCCTATGGCGCACATGTATGGACTTGTCACCGAGTTCATTTACCCTCTCTGCTACGGAACCTCGATCTATTGGTTGGGCAAGACTCCCACTCCTTCGACCCTGATGAAGGCTTTCCAGCAGGTCAAGCCTTACCAGCTGATCACGGTACCGCTTGTCATGGAGAAGATTTTCAAGTCTAAAGTAAAGCCTATCGTCGACAAGCAGCCGATTAAATTCTTGTGCAAGGTCCCTGGAATCAACAAGTTGATATTCAAGAAGATCCATGACAAGATGATAGATGCCTTCGGCGGTGAGGTGCAGGAGTTTATCCTTGGAGGCGCCCCTGTCAGTCCTGAGGTGGAGAAGTGGTTCAAACTGATTAAGTTGCCTTACATGGTCGGGTACGGCATGACTGAGGCGACTCCTCTTCTGGCTTATATCGGTTACAAAGACTATGTCGCCGGATCCTGCGGGAAACCTGTCACTTGCGCGGATGTGCGTATCGACTCTGAGGATCCTGAGCACATCGCTGGAGAGATCCAGGCCAAGGGAGACAACATCTGCATCGGTTATTACAAGAACCCTGAAGCCTCCGCGAACGCTTTCACCGAGGACGGGTATCTTCGTACGGGTGATCTTGGCATCATGGACAAGGATGGGAATATTTTTATCAAGGGCCGTAGCAAATCTATGATCCTTACGGCGAATGGACAGAACATCTACCCTGAGGAGGTTGAGGCCATTATAA
>ONUG01000068.1 GCA_900320965.1 uncultured Bacteroidales bacterium
TCCAGACGCTCCGTGACCGCAACCACCTGCTCCACCGTCAACCCCGGCGCGTTGAAATCCACGCCGCCGTAGCCGTTGATCTGGAGATCCACCCATTCCGCCTTCATGTCCAAGACCTCTTTCAGCGAAGCGAATCGATCATGGCCCGGAAGTAGCCGAGGGATTCCGGAATCCAGAGCGGATCGCCCTGAACGCGTTCGCAGTTGAAGCATTCTGCCTGCCATTCAACATTCTGGTAGGCGGATCCACAGGAATCGGCAGGATCATCGCTCACTTCACGCCAGTCACGGTATCTACCGGCGTACTTGCAGCCAACCTGGTCCTGCTCCTGGCAGCACTGATATTTCTGGGAAGGAGTTATGCGGTATCGATCGTCTACGGATCGATCATGTATCCTCTCCTGATGGGCGTCTTTGAAAGGATGCCCGGCATCGATCACATGGTGGAGGACCCATTCGTATCCACCGTTTGCGGCGGCATTCTGATGGGCGTTGGAATCGGCATCGTGATTCGGTGCGGCGCGAGTCTGGGCGGCTCCGACGTGATCCCGCAGATCCTGCACCACAGGAAGCGGCTTCCCATCACGCCGGTCATGGAAGAACAGGCCCGTCACGCAGGCGAAGGCCATGCACAGCATGTAGCCGAAGTGGTTGAACTGATTGAACACCGTAGCCCGGCGCGAAGAGAAAACGTAGTTGAGGAAGCGATTATCCGCCGTCTCCTGCACAAGCATGATCAAAGCCAGATAGCACATCACCCCTGCAAAGCAGCGAAGAATGTGTCTGCGCCGGTCTTCCCTGCGGATGACCGATGCACATAGGAACAGGGCGGCGTAAATGAAATAGCTCGCCAGACCGTCGCGGACATAGCTGCCGCCGAGGAAGGCGTGATAAAAATAATCGGAAGCAAAGGAGGAGATGACCGCCCAGGTGAGCAGAGCGGCGAAGATGCAGTACCACGGTCTCTGCCGGAGAGATTCACGGCTGAACACCTCCCTGCGGCAGAGGGCCAGACACGAAAGCGCATAGAGGACCGTAAGCGCACCCAGGATGTAAAACAGCGTCTGATAGGTCCTGAGGGCAGATACGTAATTGACGTTTCCAACGACCAGGCCCATGCTCAGGATCTGTTCCTCCGTCGGGTATTTGCCGAGGGCTCCGGTGATGAGGTAGAGGATGCTGACGGCCACCGGCAGCAGGCACCATGCCAGAAGCAGACCGAAGGCCATGCCTTCACAGTGCCGTGGGAAAGCGCGCAGGATGCGCGTGAGCCAAGTCGGCGGAAGTTCTTCTTCCTCCGCTTCCGTCTCCGTATCCGCGCACACGAGCGGTACACCGCCCGCCGACGCGGAGGCCGTGATGCCCAGCAGCAGCCACAGATACGGTTCGGTGTTGAACACCGGGCAGCCCACGTAGGAAGCCAGATCGATCAGGTTCTTGTCGATGAGCTCCTGATAGGTCTCACCATTCTCGCTTGTAGGTCCTGACTGGACAACGTAAGGATTACCGTTAGGCTGAGGGATCGAGGTGCCCTTGAGGAAGATACCCTCAGGGATGATACCGTCATCATAGCTGAGACCATCCCAGCGGGAGGTGTAGGTGACACCGCCGTGAGCGGCGTCAGCTCCACGGAGAGATGTGGCGAGGTAACCGTAGGCTGTTCCGTAGTGAGAACCGTAGGAGGCCACATAACCGCCGAAGCGGGCGTCGAACGAAGCGCGGAGGCTGAGTCTCTTGTAGCGGAGGGTCGTGTTGGCTGATCCAAGGAAGTCAGGAACGGCGTTTCCGATCTCCTCGACCTTACCGGCGCGGCGATAGTATGTGGTACCAGTACCCTTGGAGTAACCGGCGAAGACAGGCAGACCGGAACCACCGGTGATGTTGCCGTCGTCATCGTAGTTGTAGTCCTTCATGGGCATCTTGTCGGACATGAGGAGTCCGTAAGTGCCACCGACCTTGGCGACAGATCCGATACGGTAGTTACCGTAGTCGGCATCACCCTGCAGCTTGATGTAGCTGGCGACGAGGTCGGAAAGCTCAACAATCTTGGACCAGTTCTTTGTCCAAGTGAAGTTGAGATCCCAGCTGAAGTCCTTGGTCTCGATCGGAATGGTGTTGAGAGCGAGCTCGAATCCGGAGTTCTGGATGTTACCGGCGTTGATAAGGGCGCTGGTGACACCGGAGGCGGCAGGAACGCTGACACTCATGATCTGGTCACGGGTGTTCTCCTTATAATAGGTAAGGTCCATACCGACACGGTTGTTGAACATGCGGTAGTCAGTACCAATCTCCCATGAGGTCTTGCGCTCAGGCTTCAGGTTGAAGTCCTTGACAGACCCGGGGATGGTCATGTAGTATGACGAGTTGCCGTCGTGCTTGACCTGGGTCACGGAGTAGGCGCTGTTGATGTAGTAAGGATCGGTGTCGTTACCGACCTGGGCGATCGAGGCGCGCAGTTTCCAGAAGGAGATGGATTTCGGGAGGTCAAGAGTCTCGTGGACAAGCCAGGAGGCGCTGAAGGAAGGATAGAAGTAAGAATAGTTACCGTGCTTGTCGGCATAGACAAGGGAGGAAGACCAGTCGTTACGTCCGGTGACTTCAAGGAACACCTGCTCTCTCCAAGCAGCGGTGAACTGGCCAACAGCGGAAAGCATGGTCTTTGTGCCGCTAATGGAACCGGAACCGTTGACAGTGTTGCGGGAGTTGGCGATGTAATACTGCAGAGGAACGATCAAACCACCGTTAGTCGAGGCGGCTGTCGCGAAGTTGTAGTTGTTGTAATAGGAACCGCCGCCGGAGTTGTTGGCGTAGCCGGAGTCCTTACCCTTGCTCTCGCGACGGGTGTAGTAGTAGTTCAAGCTACCGTCGGTGACCCACTTGAGCCAAGGGGTGAACTGGACGGTGACTTTGACGTTCGGGCGGACGACAGTCTCCTTCTGGATGGTCTCGTTCTCCCAGATGCCCCACCAGACACCGCGGCCGGGGATAGCGCCCCATTCGTCGCCATAGGCAAGCTGGGCGAGTCCGCCATGGTCTCCCTTGTACTTGTCGCGGAAGTACTTGGCATCGTAGGTACGATCCCAAGAACCATCGATGAAGTACTCACCGATGTTGGGCTGGGCGTTACGAGGGCTTGAGTTGGCGAGGGTCATTGAAGCCTCGACCTCGATAGAGTCGTTAAGCTTGTGGGCGGCCTTGATGAGAGTGCTGAAACGGTTGAAGCTGTTGTTGGGCAGGGTACCGGTCGAGTACTTCTCGGAAATGGAAGCGTAGATGGAGCTCCTTTCATTGCCGCCTGAGAGAGTGACGTTGGTGTTGGTGTTGAAACCAAGGTTGTAAGCGTCCCTGAAGTTGTTCTCCTTAGCCTTTGAAGGAATGAGGCTCTTGTCGAACCACTCGATCTGCTCGTAATCGTCGAAACGGTTACCGAAGGAAAGTCCGGTGGCGCCGATCTCATTCTCCAATTTGTAGAGTGAAGGAACATTGGTTGTGCCGTCGGCCCAGACATTCATGTGGTGAATATCGTACTCGGAGGCGCAGCCAAAGTAGTTACCATAGCCACTGAAGTAACCTTCCATGAACACATTCTGGAAAGTAGGCTGGCTGGTGACCTGGTCGATACCGACAGTCTGGGTGAAAGAAACGCCGAGACCCTTGGTACCGCGGCCGCTCTTGGTCGTGATGATGATGGCACCGTTAAGACCGCGGGAACCGTAGAGAGCGGTAGCGGCGGCACCCTTCAAGACAGACACGGACTCGAAATCGTCCGGGTTGAGGTTCTTGAGGGAGTTACCGTAGTCGAGGTTGTTGGCACCCCAATCAGCGCTCTCGTCGAAAGTCTCATTGTCGAGGATGACTCCGTCGACGACGAAGATAGGCTGGTTGTTGGCACCGAGGGTAGAAGCACCACGGATGAGGATCTTGTTGTGGCCGAACATACCACCGTCGGAGGCGTTGATCTCGACACCGGCGACCTTACCCTGGAGGGCGGAGATCGGGCTGATGAGGTTCGGGTTGAGGTCCTCGCCCTTGATTTCGGTCATAGCGTAACCGAGGGCTTTTGTGGAACGCTTCATACCGAGAGCCGTGACGACGACATCATCGAGCATCGTAGCGTCTGTGGCGAGGGTAACATTGATCGGCTGACCGTTGAACACCACCGTCTGGGAAGTATAACCAAGGCAGTCAATCTTCAGTTTCTGGCCATTCCGTACACCCGGGAGGGTGAAGGCTCCGTTGACATCGGTCACGGCGCCTGTGGAAGTACCATCAATCATAACGGAAGCTCCAATCAGGGGCTCACCGTCATCTCCTTTGATAACGCCTCTGGCGGTTGTCTGAGCGAATGCGGTCATTCCCGCGAACATCGCCACGACAACTAGCAGGGAACGCATCGCAGAGATAGCTTTGTTGATTTTCATAAATGGTTTTGTTAAACAGTAAGTAATAAAATGGTTTATAATTGTTTATTGCTAAGCTGGGCCACCGGCGACAAAGAAGGACTTCTTGGTCACGATTTCTTCGTCCCAGGGTTCAATGACCTTTCCGGCCGCAGTGTTGACGGGTGCGATCTGCTTGATCCGTACGTCGACCTTCGGGGCCTCATCGCCAATAGAAATCTCGATGGGAGCGTAAATGACTCCGGCAGACGGATCATCCTTAACGAAGATGATAACGTAGTGCCCGTTATTCTCCCCGGCTTTCTCCTGTTTGCCGGCATCTTTCTTGAAAGGATTGGAGTCCGACACAAAAAGAGAGGTGATTATCTTCCCTTGGATCTCAAAAGACTCGGGAGTGACACTCTCTCCATCAATGATTTGGTTGTACTTGACGACAACTCCAGAGACTGTTCCAAAAGTTGTCAAGAGGGCGTCAGCCTCTTTGGCCGGCCCTCCGCATGAGGCGGAAATTGAAATGATCCCCAGGAGAGTCAGGCAAATCGCCGTAAATCTCATGTATTTCATACTCAGGTCAATTTAAAAAAGGGGGGTGTAATTATTGCGTTACAGCCTCCTTGTGGAGCATAGGAGGATCGAACTCCTGACCTCCAGATTGCGAACCTGGCGCTCTACCAGCTGAGCTAATACCCCGTAAATGATTAGCAAATATAGTGTTTTTTTTCGAATATTCTTTAAAATAGTTAAGAAATACTGCTTTAAAGTGTCATTTTCTGTCTTTTTTACCTACTTTTTAATAAAAAATCCTCATATCCGGTGAATGTCTCGGGTACCGGCATCTCATACACACTGTTTCTCAGCAAATCTCGGAACCCCTTGAAATCCTTGTGCTGGTCCTGTCGCGCGACGCTTATAGTCTCACCGACCGCTACCCTTATTGTCGATCCTTCCTTGTTGATCACCTCTTTCGGGAGACGTAAGGTACGGATTTTCCAATTGATCAGTCCTAGAAAGTAAAAGAACGCCGAGTTCCTGTCAAGAAATCGGATCGGAACGATCGGGACCCGAGCTTTCCGTATAAGTCTGATCAAGGGTTCTTGCCACTGCCGGTCACGAATCCTCAGTTCTTTTATACTGAAGTCTGAGACAGCCCCGGAAGGGAAGAAGCCGACAGGTTTGCCGTTCCTGAGCGTTTGAAAAACTTCTTTTACTCCCTGAATATTCTTCTGTGTCACACCATTGGAATCATTGTTCTTGGGATTCACCGTTATCCACGACTGGCGAAAGGGTTCGATCAGATCAAGGAACTCATTGACCATCACCTTGAAACCTTCTCTTTGATGACCGATGAGGTCAAGGAGAATTATTCCGTCCATTCCGCCGTACGGATGGTTGCTTGCTTACGGTGATAAAAGGGCCTTCCGGGAGCTGGTGGAGCCTGAAGGCGTCTCCGATCTCAAGCTTTATCCCGAGGCGCTTGATCACCGCGGCGGCGAAGTCTGGCCCCTGAAGATGACAGCACTCATCGTAGAGATCTGATAACCTACTCACAGAGAACAACTTCCTTAATAAGGAGGCGAAGGCGTTACCAGCCTTGCCCTTGAATAAAGGAGTCATCCTTTCCAGTTGGCTGACAGGAAGAAGAGGCATCGTCAGTTATCGGATTTCGGCAACGGGTCCCTTAGGGAATAGTCTTTCGCGTCGGATATTACCGAGCAGATGTAGATGACCATCAGGACTATGAATATCACGATTCCGGGAATGTCCAGCGGCCCGAGAGGAATTTCTTGACCGAACAGGCTCAAGGTCGTGTGGAAATCTCTCAAGGCGGGAACGAAAATGATAACCATGATCAGGATGCAGGCTATAACCCTGAATTCTGTCGGCCCCAACTTGCCATAGGTCAGTTTGAATTCACTTTTGAGATGGGCATTGATGCTGACATTCAAAGTGATGCACAGATAAGCGATGAATATCATCAAGGCTATGTCAAGTCTCATCAGACAGGAAAGACCTACTCCGAAGAACATGAATGCCTCGTTGATGACATCGACCGTGTGGTCGAGGTAGTAGCCATAGATTGGCCTCTGGGTGTTCCTGTACCTGGCCAGGCTGCCGTCAAGCGAGTCTCCGTACCAGTTGACTATAAAACCGGCGATGGAGAGCCAGAGCCAGTGGATGTTGTGGCAGCAGAGGATGAATCCCGCTCCGATCATGGCCGCTCCGAAGATTCCCACCACAGTGAGCATGTCAGAGACCACCCATCCGGGTTGTCTGGCAGCGAGCCATGTCAGGGCTTTTTTCTCCATTCCATTCAGGAGTGAGTTCTGTATTCTTACGGCGTTTTTTACGGGCATAAGGCAGTTTGAATAATACTACTTAAGAGATTTGATGTAGACCCTCGCTCTTTTGTGGAGGTGATGTTCGAAACGTCCCCAGATGTTCTGGACGCTGTGGTTGTCTTCCAGCTCGCGGGTGCTCTCCACGTACTTTATTCCGTGTTTGATCATTCCTCCGCCAATCTTGCTGAAAATCATTGAGTTGACTCCCTTGTCCTGGTATTCTGGCAGGATCGCGATCAGAAGGGCGTCGATTGTGTCATTTTTCTTCAAAGCCCGGAGTATGTGGATGAATCCGAACGGGAACAGGCTCCCGTTCGCTTTTTGCAGGGCTTTGGACAGGGATGGAAGGGTGATCCCGAACCCGATGACCTTGTCATCTTTGTCCACCACGACAGAGACGAAATCGAGCTGCAGGTTGGAGATGAACTGGTTCTTGAGATCCTCGCACTGGGCAGGGGTTAGCTCGGAAAATCCGTGAAGAGGGGAGTAGCAGCGGTTAAGGCAGCTGAATATTCCGTCGACATATTTCCGGACAAGTTCCTTTTTGTTCTTGAACTCGCCTTGGCGGAAGCCGTAACGCTCGCCGACGAGCTCTCCAAGTTTGATGTAACGGTCAACATTCTCCGGAACCGTGATCAAGTACTCGACGAAGTCGGTGGATTTCGTGTAGCCTTCTTTAAGGATCATCGGCTCGTAGTACGGGTCATTGTATTTCCCGTAGGCAGTCGGAATCTGGTCGAATCCGTCGACAAGCACACCGGCGACATCAAACTCAAGGAACCCGACCGGACCCTCGACGAAGTCCATTCCCTTGTTCCGGGCGTATTCCTCAACTTTCGCGAGAAGTGCCGAAGCCACTTCCTGCGAATCGATGAAGTCGATCCATCCGAAACGACAGATCTTCTGGCCGACTTTCTCGTTGTACTTGTGATTGATGATCCCGGCAATCCTTCCGACTATTTTTCCGGTCTCGTCCTGTGCAAGCCAGTACTCTCCCTCGCAGACTTCAAAGGCCCTGTTTTTCCTTGGATCAAAGGTGTCCATGTCCATGGAAACAATCTGAGGGACAAAGAACTTGTTACCTCTATAAAGGTCGTTGGGGAACTTGGCAAATCGTCTTAGTCCCTTTCTATCAGTCACTTGCTTGATTATGACACTCATTACCCATTTAACTTTGATCCTGCTAATATACGAAAAAAACATAATTCCATCCGGTTGATAACTTTGTTAGTAACCTCTTTCCGGTCTTCTGGCAATTCCGGGTTTGTTATATTAAATTTGTAACCCGGTTAGGACTAATCGGAATTACCAATGAAACATAATCTGGATGATGCGGTCCTTTTGAAGACCGGGCATCAAAGTGTCTACAAGTTAAGGCAAGAGGGACTCCGCAACGAGTATCTCGTTGTCAGTGGTGACGGTACCAGGAGGCTTATGGCCTCGCCTGAGGTAGTGGGTTTCGGCTCTTACCAGAGCATGGTTCCAGCCACGATGAAAGGAATGCAGTACCTTGTCGATAACGGTATCGACAAGAATGTCAACATCCTCACGATTCTCCGTGGCGGACTGAACTATCCTATCGAGGAGTGCGCTTTCCGGGCTGGCCTTAGGGTTACCAACATGGATTTCCTTTCTTGCGAGAGAATTATCGAGAACGATGTGATCAAGGGCCTTGACGTGCGTTACCAGAAGGTCCGCACGTGCAAGGACTGCGTGTTGATTGTCGGAGACATCATAGCCTCAGGAGCGACTCTCGGGATGTGCATGGAGCATGTGATCGGCTGGTTCAAGGATCATGGCGGATCCTTCAAGCGTATCATATTTTTCACCATAGGCGGCTCCAACGCCATTGATTTCATGGAAGATCTTGTGCCCAAAGTCAAGAGTTTCTCACCGGACTTTGAAGGCTTCACATGCTTCTTTTACGAAGGAATATTCAATGTGTATCAGGATCGCGGCTGCCTCGGCTTCCAAGTTCCGGACATCGATTTCTACTGGGGCGGCGGGCTCATCAGTCCCGAGTTCCGTGAATATGTTGTCGCCCATGGCTATTCCTTGTACGAGAAATGCATTATTTATGACGGAGGGGCGAGGCGTTATGAGATCCCTGACCATTATAAGGAAGTGGTGGCTTATTGGGAGGAGGTTCTTGAGGCTTCTTCCAGGGTCGACATCATGGATCTGACGCATGAGCGGCTGGGGTACGAGGCGCCAATCTCCTATGAGGACTGGCTGAAAGTCACCGGCTTCTCGGAGCTTGGGGATCAGAGTGTCCTCTATAGCGATGAGAGGGTCTTCCTGGCTAAGGCCAAGGCCTTGACCCTTAGGGAGGTAGCTACTAAGAGACTGGAACAAATCAAACAAACTCTAATTGGATATGAGTAAACAAAACCAAAAAGTCGACATCGACTACACCAACAGGCGGGTCGACGCTGCCGGGCGCAAGAGCACCCTCAGCATGTTCATGGTGATGCTTGGCTTCACCTTCTTCTCAGCCTCCATGTGGGCTGGCCAGAACCTGGCCGCTGGCTTGGATTTCTCCGGCTTCATCTGGGCTCTCCTTCTTGGTGGTCTCATCCTCGGAGCCTACACCGGCACCTTGGGTTGGATCGGAGCAGAGAGCGGTCTGACCCTTGACATGCTCGCCCGCCGTAGTTTCGGCGAGAAAGGCAGCTATCTTCCCAGCGCGATGATCAGCTTCACGCAGATCGGCTGGTTCGGAGTCGGCCTGGCGATGTTCGCCATCCCGGTAGCCAAGGAGATCATGGGTCTGGAGGTGACTCCCGACCACATGCCGTGGCAGGGTTATCTTCTTGTCTTGATAGCCGGTATTCTCATGACCGCCAGCGCATATTACGGTATCAAGAGCCTCACGATCATCAGCTACATCGCAGTCCCGCTGGTAGCGATACTTGGCACTGTGGCCATGATCATGGCTGTCAAGAACGGAGACTCAGGCCTTGTGGAGCAGTTTGCCAAGGGGACCAAGGATCTCGGAATCATCGCCGGAGCCGGTCTGGTCATAGGAAGCTTCGTCTCGGGAGGAACGGCCACACCGAATTTCGCGAGATTTGCCAAGACCCCTTCAATCGGCATGATCGTGACGGTCATAGCTTTCTTCATCGGCAACTCCCTGATGTTCTTCTTCGGAGCCGTCTCCAGCATCTATGTGGGAGGTAACGACATCTTTGAGGTGATGCTCAACCTCAACCTCTTCTATGTAGCCATCCTGGTTCTTGGCCTGAATATCTGGACCACCAATGACAATGCCCTCTACACCTCCGGTCTTGGGCTTTCGAATATTTTCGGGCTTTCCAAGAAGTCCATGGTTCTGCTTGGTGGACTCATCGGCACCATTGCCGCTGTGTGGCTCTACTGGAACTTCTGCGACTGGCTGAACGTTCTGAACTGCACCCTTCCACCTGTTGGTATCATTCTGATCTGCAGCTATTTCACCCATAGAAAAGCTTATCAGGAGGACAATGTACCCACCCGTCAGGTCAACTGGGCCGCTGTGATCGGAGTGATTCTCGGAGCCGTCGTCGCCAACCTTGTAAAGTGGGGTATCCCTTCCATCAACGGAATGGTTGTCGCCGCCTGCTGCTACTTCATCGGCCAGGCCATCGACAAGAAGTAAATCTGCTCACAATCAAGCATTTCCAGAAAACGCGTAGCTAAATAAGCTACGCGTTTTTTATAAACTATTGAGAGTGAATTGCTTCCGGAATCGTTACTTTTTGTAGCCGACAGGATGGTTGATTAGAAGGAGATGGTCTTCTGCCAGGCCGAGCTCCTTGCGGAGGACTTCCTGGTTCATTCCGGCCCTGGGGACGGTGGAGAGCCCAAGCGCCACGCATGCAAGACAGATGTTCTGCGACACGTAGCCAACATCGACAGCCCCCATGACTCTCGAGTGGTCGTTTTTCCGTGAATATCTGTTCAAGTCACAGCTGATCACAAGGAACAAAGGAGCGTTGGCGACCCCGGCTTGAGATCCGGCGACATCGGCCCGGAGATCTTTCCCGCTGACTTTCAGCAACTTGTTCTCTTTGGCTATGTATTCATAAGCGCCGTCCTCCCGGCAGACATAAAGACGGATCTCCTGGGTGTTCATCGCTGTGGGAGCGGTCAGCCTCCCGTCTTCACGGTTGATTCCCTGGGCAGCCCACAGGAGGTCGGAGAGAATCTGGTCAGAAATGGGGGCCGAAGAGAAGCTCCTGTTTGATGCTCTGTTTTGAAGGGCCTGGTAGAGAGTCATTTCCGCATTCTTTTGCGGGGCGGGGAGTTGGATGTCCTGAGCGGAAGCCGAAAAAGCTGTCAGCACCAAGGCAATTAATAAAGATGTTCGTTTCATATTTCTGAATATTAAGTAATTACGCTAATGACTGGCCAGAACACGAGGGGCATATTCCTTTGATCAGGTAGTTTGAGGTCCTGGCGTCATATCCTCCCGGAAGTACAACAGGAGGAATGTGAATATTCTCAAGGCAATACGTCCGATGGCATTTCTCGCAGTAGAAATGGACATGGGTGTCCTCGTCGTGATCATGATCATGACTAAGGCACAGCTCGTAGCGGGTGCCTTCCATGTCCTCAATGGCATGCACGAGGTGATTGTCCCTGAATGTCATCAGGCTGCGGAATATGCTGGACTTATCCATCGATCCTATCTCATCCTCAAGTTCAGTGAGACTCAGAGGTCTTCCAGCAGCTGATAGAGCTTCGGCCACCAGCAACCTGTTTGCGGTCACCTTAACGTCATGCTCCTCAAGAAGATGTGTTATTTCCTGTTTTGGCATATCACAAAAATAGTAAAAGAAGACGATATTCACAAGTCACTCGCCGCCAAGCACATACAAAAAACGCGTAGTTTATTTAGCTACGCGTTTTCTGGAAATTGTTGATTATCATGTTATCAGGCTTTAAGGGCACGGGTGGAGTTGAGGACCGCGAGGACCATCACTCCTACGTCCGCCAGAACAGCCATCCACATGGTCGCCATGCCGACCATAGCCAGAAGAAGTACCAGCACCTTGACCCCAATGGAGAAGACGGTGTTCTGCCTGGCGATCCCCAGGGTCTTTCGAGCGACTTTGATTCCTGCGGCAAGCTTGGAGGGCTTGTCATCCATCAGCACCACGTCGGCCGCCTCGATCGCGGCGTCTGATCCGAGAGCACCCATCGCGATCCCCACATCTGCCCTGGCCAGCACCGGAGCGTCGTTGATCCCGTCCCCGACAAACGCCAGGCTTCTGCTGTCCTGCTTTCCGGTGATAAGTTTCTCGACTTCAGAGACTTTGTCCGCAGGGAGCAATTCTGCCCTGAACTCATCAACTCCGACCTCAGAGGCAACCTCCGCAGCGACATCAGCCTTGTCCCCGGTCAGCATCACCGTCTTGTCTACACCGTTCTCTTTCAGCGCCTTCAATGCCTCTGCCGCATCAGCCTTGATCCTGTCAGACACCACGATATGCCCGACATATTCACCGTCCAAACTGACATGGACGATAGTCCCTTTTTTCTCGCAGTCCTTCCACGAGACCCCTATCGCCTCCATCATCTTGCTGTTGCCGACGCACACTGTCTTCCCGTTGACCTTGGCCTTGACACCCTGCCCGGCTACTTCCTCCACGTTCTCCACGGAGCAGCTGTCCGCTTCATCGGGGTAGGCCAGTCGCAGTGAGATCGCCACCGGGTGGGTGGAATATCTCTCCACGTGGGCGGCCAGATGGAGAAGCTCCTTCTCGTCGATTGTCTCTGGATGGACGGCCGTTACCTCGAAGACACCTTCAGTCAGGGTTCCGGTCTTGTCGAAGACCACGGTCCCGAGCCTGGCCAGGGCCTCAAGATAATTTGATCCCTTCACCAATATTCCTTTGCGGGCGGCTCCTCCAATGCCTCCGAAAAAGGCGAGCGGAATTGATATGACCAGAGCGCACGGGCAAGAGACAATCAGGAATGTGAGCGCCCTGTAGAGCCATTTGGCAAACTCGGCACTGAAGTTTCCGGAAAGGAGGGGAGGCAGGAAGGCCAGAAGGACGGCCAGAGCGACAACGATAGGGGTATATACCTTAGCGAACCGGGTGATGAAGCTTTCACTCTTGGACTTGTTCTCCGAGGCGTTTTCGACCAGCTCAAGAATCTTTGAGGCAGTTGACTCCGTGAATGGTTTGGTAACCCTAGCTCGGAGGACACCACTAAGATTGACGCATCCTGAAAGAATATTATCCCCGACACCGATTCCTCTTGGGACACTTTCACCAGTCAGCGCTACTGTGTCGAGGCTTGAAGCTCCTTCCAGCACCACTCCGTCAAGAGGAACTTTATCCCCGGGTTTGATCACAATGGTTTCTCCCACAGCGATTTCCGCTGGATTGACGACAACAATCCCACCGTTTCTCTCAACCGAGGCGGTGTCCGGCCTGATGTCCATAAGTTCCGTGATGGAATCCCTGCTCTTATCCTCGGCCATGTCTTCGAAGAGTTCTCCAACCTGGAAGAACAGCATGACGAAAACCGCTTCCGGGAACTGGCTTTCTGCTCCGGGTATGAAACCGATAGATAGGGCTCCGAGAGTGGCGACGCTCATCAGGAAATCTTCGTCCAGAAGCTCCCCATGGAGCAGTTTTTCCGCGGCTTCCTTGAGTGTCTCGCCACCAACGATGAGGTAGGGAACCAGGAACAGGAGCAGTTCCTGCCACATCTTAAGGTTCGTGACTTTGCTCACCACGACGGCGACCACCAGCAGTGTTGCCGCCGCGATGATCTTGACCAGTCTCTCTTTGTTCTCTTTTTCCATATTTCTTTTCTTTTAGATTCTTCTAGATTCTTCGCTGCGCTCAGAATGACATTTTTGTCATCCTGAACCGGCAGGGCCGGTGAAGGATCTCCTTCTACGGAACAAAGGTCGGTGAAATAAGTCGCAACCGGGTTGCAAAATGATCTGTTTGGGGATTTTGTCGGGAGTTTTTGCCGGTTCGTCGAATTGGGGTCCTTTCTCGAGGATTTTGGCCAAAGTTTTGCAAAAGTTGGTTTCGGTTTGTAATTAATTGGTTTAACAGTAATTAAGAAAATGGTTATGAAAAAGTTTGTTTTAATCGCCGCAGCGCTGACGCTTTCGCTGGCATCTTTCGCTCAGGAGAATGGCACTGACCGCAGACAAAGAGGCGGTAGGCCGGAAAGGCCGGATGAAGCCACGATGATCAAGATGCGGACTGAGAGGATGGTCGAGGAGCTCGGACTGGATGAGGCCCAAGGAGCGAAACTCCTCGAGCTCAATCAGAAGTATCCCCAGGCCATGATGGGCCCCGGAGGTCCTGGTGGCCCCGGAAGGTGTCTTTCCCTGAAAAAAGTTGACTCACAACAACGAGTTAACAATGTATCGTTTACACACCGAGAAACAGCTAAAGTACTTTGATGAAGTCATTCGACT
>ONUG01000075.1 GCA_900320965.1 uncultured Bacteroidales bacterium
GCTGACAGTTGCGTAACCGTCGGTGCCTTGTATCTGATCTTCTTCCAGTACAAGTTTTTCGCAAGGAGTGATGAGTCTGAGGAAAAGATCGAGAAGTCGGTGAAATAATTTTTGGCGAGAAGGATTTTATCTTTATCTTCGCGTCTGCTTAATAATGGAGGTGTGGCCGAGTGGTCGATGGCGGCAGTCTTGAAAACTGTTGAACGGCAACGTTCCGGGGGTTCGAATCCCTCCGCCTCCGCAAAAATCCCTTACAGAATGCTCTGTAGGGGATTTTTCTGTTTAATGGCGTGTGACAATTTATTTCCTGTTCAATTCTCTTTTTGCTTTCCTGAACGCTTTACGCCATAGAGGGTCCACACTCATCCTGGCAAACGCCGCGCTGGCGGCCAACCTGGCCGCATCGACATCCGATTGGTAGTGGAATCCCACGATGGTGCGGCTTTGCCCCATGTCATACCCTGTCTTGAGAATAGCTTCCTGGTGGTCAGGATCCAAGGCGGCGAGAACAAGAGCCGAGGTCCAGAACCTGATCGTGTGGCCAGAAGGATAAGAGGTCAGGTCATTTGGCTCTTCTTGATCCGGAACTGAAGAAGGTTCTCCAAAGTACTGGTACGGGCGCTTCCTGTGGTAATATTCTTTAGCGTGGGCGATGGACAGCCTTGCTGTGGCGTTACTTTTCTTGATAAGTTCGGCAACTTTGGGATACTTCTCCTGTGTCAATTCACGTTCCATCGCGGGGGAAAAACGCTTGAGAACGAATTTGACAGAAGTCTTGGCATCTTCTATGGCCAGTTTACCTCTTTCGCTGTTTCTCAGGCGCTTGCCTTGCTCGTAGACGAGGCTGTCCAGTTTGAATGCTTCGCTGCCGAATTCGGGAGGATTCGGAAGAAACTTGGAAGCGTCAGGCAATTGCTCCGCTGAAAGGTAATGCTTCTTCTTGTCAACCTTGCCGGAATTCTGGGCGAAAGATGGTTGGGCACTAATAAGGCCCACTGCCATAATAATTAGGAAAACTCTCTTCATTATCATTTGTTTATTCGTTTGCGATGACTGTCACGGGACCTATCAACCCGGATGGGAGGATGGGATCATCCGCATTGTAATGGTGCCAGGTGGTAAAGGTGTATCTGTCCTTTTCCGGAAGGGCTTCGTCACCAATTAGGCGGTTTTGCCAAAGATTGGCAACGACCACCTCCAAGTGATTATCCCCTTCTACAAGGGCCTCACTGGCATTTATGCTCCATGGACTTGTCCAGACTATCCCCAGCTCTTTCCCGTTGAGGGAAACCCGGGCCAAATTCTTGACATCTCCGAGGCAAATCTTGTAGGTAAGCTCCGGATTGAGGTCTTTTATGTTGAAATCGGCCTTGTAGACAGCTGTGCCTGAATAGTATTTGATCCCTGGGTCGGGATTCGTCGTCCAGTCGGACAATGTGGTGAAAGTCACACTCTCGGCCGGGCCGCCCCATTTGGGGTCAAAGCTGACGTCCCAAGGGCCTTCGACTGTCGTGATCTGTTCAGCCTCAAGGCGGTCAAATGGAGCGGAAAGGTTTGGTGAAGCCTTTTCCGGGAATATGATGAAATAACCTTCATGGGGCTCAAACCTCAGCCTGACTTTGGTTTTTGAGCCGTCATCTGAGTAGGTGGCGACGGCCTCTCTTTCTCCGGTCATGGGATCCCAAAGCTCAGGAGACCTCCCAGTAACTCGGAATATGCAATCAGTGCTAACCACTTGGGCGGTCCTATTCGACACAAAGAAGATCTCGGCGGAAGGGAGAGTCCTGTGTGTGAAACGGATCTTTCCGGCCTCAGAGATGAAGTCCGGAGGTGTGATCTTGGAAAGGACTGACGCGGTGAAATCATAGGGAGGGTAAAGATTGTCTGAAGGTGTGTCGTACGTTATCACAGAACTTCTGGCGAACAACTCCTCTGAAAGTCTTGCGACTTCTTCGTCGCAAGCGGGGTACCCGGACAGGCTGGGAGAATTCTTGAAAGGCTTGCCAACGATGGTGGCTCCTTCCTTGGAGAGCCTTATGATCTCTTTAATAAAGGCCGGGGTAGCTGTGGGATAGTCCGGCAAGACAAGCAGCCTGTAGGTCGCTCCGGAAGGGAACACAATATTACCGTCCTTGACCTTTGCGGACGCGAGCATGCTTGGAGGACACCCATCGAAATTGTAACCCTTCCGGTCGGGCATGAATGTCCCGGCCTCGTCGTAAGCTGAGTCTGGAGCCCTGAACACGTGCGGCGTGCTCTCAGGGGCGACATAAAGGATGTCCGCCACTGTACGTCCTCTCTGCAGAAGATATTGCGAACGGGCGATGTAGGTGTGGTAGCCTTTGGACATTGTCCACCATGTCTGGCCACGGTCCCAGTGGACGCCGTAAGGCCCCATAGTCATTCCAGGACGGAGAGAATCGGGTAGGCATTGGTGCTGGAAGGTGTGGAACATCAGGCGGTTGATACCTGCGGCAAGAGCCCAGTCCGTTTGGTTCTTCATGGCTCCTGGATATTGTCTCCAACCGTCGAACTGAGCGGTGAAGGACTCGGCTGGAACAACGTTTTGACCTAGGAGATGGGCTGCGGAAGTCCCTTCGGCCGGCGCGAAAGTCGTGTTGAAACCGAACCCGTCGCTCCAGAACTCGGCCATTGGCATGTCCGCGGCCACCGCGAGCTCTAGGTCGGCGGTAGGATTCATGTCATAAGGTTCGATCGACACTTTAAGGTCATGCTCCCTGGCATATCTCTTCACAGCTCCGACATGGTTCTCGATGACAAGTTCCTGTGCGGTTTTCCTGACATCCCAGAGGAATCTCTCTGTCTTCAGGCTGTCTCCCACTATAAGTCCAGTGTAGGAAGGCAGATAGGGCAGGGGGTCGTACCCTCTGCGTTTGGTGAATTCTGCCCTGAAATCCTGGTTCCAGTTCTGAGCTCCCATCTCCCAGCTGTCAAGGTGCAGCAGCTCGATGCCTCCATCCTCATCGTTAAGATTTTCCCCGCACGCCTCGAACAATTTGTCAGTGAAATGCGCCAAGTGGTCCCTTAGAGCCTCCTCACTGAATTTGTCGCTTTCCATCCCGACTCCCGGGACAGGAGCAGGACGAGTGTTAGCCCCGTTGTTCCTCTCTCCCATCCTCAGGATAGTCCATTCTCCCTGAGGAACTTCCCAGACAAGAGACCCGTCTGCCTGCATCTTGTCGGAAATGTCTATCACCTTGGTCAGATCCACGGCTCCTTCCTCTGTCGTGCCGGAGATTTCTCCTTCCGGGGCGAGGAAGAACGGTTTAACTCCCGCCCTTGAGCTGTAGGGGTGACGGATGAAAAGCGCTTTTTCCTGAATATCCTCAATCTTTTTGTCTCCTGACGGGGTAGGGAACGCCAGCACGCATACGTCCTTGTAGAAGTCAATCCAGTCTTGACGCATCTTCGGGGTAAACCCGCCTTCTCCGAAATATGGAGGATTAGGATCAGGGACCGGAAGCTGCACGCGGACCTCATGGCCTCCGGAAACATCAGTCCTAGAAGCGACAAGATGCCTCATGGATTGCTCTCCCTTTACCCACGGGCCTCCGCTTCCTGTCCATCCGGGGCCTATGCCCAGGACCATTTTGATCCCGACGCGTTTGCACTCGTTCACGATATAGGAGAAAATGTCTATCCATTCCGGGCTCATGAAGTCTACCTTTCCCCTAGGCACTCCTACGTTGACCTCAAGGAAGACGACATAACCTATTCCTTGCTCTCGCATGGACTCAAGGTCTTTTGTTATGCCTTCTTTGGAGAAATTCCCGTCCATGAAGTACCAGTACACTCCGGGCCTGGCGTCAGGGGGAGGTGTCTGGAAATTAATAGCCATCTCTTCTGGACTTAGCAGGTCTTTCTCAGAATGGGAACAATCCCAAAGGATGGGACAAATAACCAGTGTAAGGATCCCTAGCAAGTATCTTCTCATGGTAGTAAACTATTTTGTGGATAAGAACCGTCTTAAAGGTTTGTCGTAATATTTCATGCACACCAGAGCCAGGGCAAGGCTAACACCAACAGTCAGCAGGGCGGCCGGCCAGGCCTGGGCAAAAGATTTGGAGACTCCGTTACCGTCAAATCCAAGATAATGGTAATATAGGTAGAAAACCGGGTAGTGAACCATGTACAAGGGATATGACAGGTCGCCCAGGAATGAGCAGACCGACTTTGTCCTTTCGCTATAGGAACTGTCCGAGGCTCCAAGCCAGACCAGGCAAGGGAAGACCGCGATCACGCAGAAAGCTTCGAACAGCCCGTTGCGCCAAGCCTGTCCGCCAATGGCGGGAAGCAAGGCGACGGCCAGAAGCATGACGGAGCACAACAAGAAAGCCTTCTTGACTTTGGCCGGTCTGAACACTCTTGCCATGAGCATTCCCATAGTGTAAGGGAATAACATCCTGATCAGACCTCCCCAGAAACCATTGTCTATGAATGACCAACCAACACCGAGAAAACCGTCATGTGCGGCAATACCGGCGAGCAAGACGCCGGAGACGGCGCAGAGGACAGCCAGGGCCCATTTTGGAAGCCTCCTGAGCAGGAGAGCATAAAGAATATTCCCGATATATTCAAAGAAGAGGGACCATGAGGGACCGTTGAGGGGGAACATCTCCCCGTTCCCGCGGACCTCATAAGGAGAACCTGGAGTAGCGGGAATCATGAACATGGCGCACAGCATTGCGAGCATCACCCAGCCGGTTCCGACCCTTGTCCCGTCCCATTGTACACTACCTTGCAGAAGGAATGTGATGGCTCCTATGACGGCTCCCATCACGACCATCGGATGCAACCGGATCAACCTGCGTTTGAAGAAACCGTCGGTGGTCATCTTGTCCCATCTGCCGTCATAGGCATAACCGATGACAAAACCGGAAAGGATGAAGAAGAAATCCACCGCCAGGTAGCCATGAGGCACCGGCGTTCCGGGTAGAAGCTCGAACACATGATAGACTATGACAATCAAGGCGGCGACTCCTCGAAGGCCGTCAAGGATGTCGTAATGTGGTCTGGAATCGTTGAGTAGCATGGCTACAAATATAGTGGTTCTCTCCAAAAAATAGCAATAAATGGGGATTGTGGGGGAACTTTTAAAACAGGAAATTCGCGCCAGAATTATGAGAAAGGTTTTGTTTTTATTGATTCCTGGCCTTCTGATGGCCCTCGCTTCAAGTGCGCAGGAGAATGTAAGCCGCTTATCGATCGGAGGTTACGGTGAAGTGGCGTTGAGCCGCAACTTTTACAGCGATAACGTTTATAGGTATTCCCACCCGGACAATTATAAAAGTGACAAGAGCCACGGCCGCTTTGACATCCCCCATGCCGTAATCTATCTCGGATACGACTTCGGCAAGGGCTGGACGATGCAAAGCGAGATTGAGTTCGAGCACACAGGTGCGGGTTCGGCTGTAGAGAAGGAATATACGGAAGCCGGCGAATGGGAGACTGAGATTGAGAAAGGTGGGGAAGTTGAGCTTGAGCAGTTCTGGATCCAAAAGTCTTTCGCAAGGGCTCTGAACGTGCGTTCATGTTTGACCGCGACAATTTCGTCAAGAATGGAGCCGGTTCTCCTTATGAGTTCAAGGTGGCCAACAATTATGGATTTGCGGCCAGGGTGTCGTGGTGGGAGGACGTTAATTCGTTCCATGGTAAAACTAGTGTAAGTTTTTCCCGTGGATTTTGATTATATTTGTCCAATTATGAAGCGTTTGTTATTCTTTCCCCTCTTAGCGCTCCTCGTTGTTGGATGCGCTCCTAAGGCTTCAGTGGAACTTCCCCCACTTTTTACTGACAATATGGTGTTCCAGCAGAACACTTCGGCACCTGTCTGGGGAACCACGGCCCCGAAAGCGAAAGTGACGGTATGCCCCTCCTGGGATGGCAAGAACTACACGACGATAGCTGACCCGGATGGCAAATGGTCGGTCAATATTGACACTCCTGAGGGTAATTACGATTCATATACCCTGACTATCTCTGCCGGGAAAGATCCTGTCACCATAAAGGATGTGCTTGTTGGGGAGGTCTGGCTCTGCTCCGGACAGTCAAACATGGAGATGCCTGTCGAGAGCTGGAGGGCGGTCAGGATCAACAAAGAAGACATTGAGAAAGCCTCTGATTACCCTTATCTCCGGCTTCTGTACGTGACAAAGACAACCGGAATGTCCCCGAGAGACAATTTCGTCGCGGAGAATGACGGCTGGACCAAGTCGGAACCCTCGACTGTCAGGACATTCTCAGCTGTCGCATATTATTTTGGGAGAGCCCTCCAGGAAAAACTCCAAGTGCCGGTTGGTGTCATCGAGTCCTGCTGGGGAGGAACCATAATAGAGGCTTGGATCAGTGAAGGGGGCTTGAAGGCTTTTCCTGAGACTCTGCCTGGAATAGAGAAGGTTAAGACCCTGTCCGAGTCCGAGATTGACCGGGAAAACACCTTCCGCAAAGAGATGGACCGGTTTGTAGCTAAGGAAAAAACTGACGACAAGGGGCTCGACGGTGACAAGCCTCTTTGGGCGGCTCCTGGATTTGACGATTCCTCCTGGAAGATCATGAGGCTGCCTGAGAAAGTGCAGACCCTCTGGCCTGATCTGAATGGTGTGTTCTGGTTCAGGAAAGAGGTGGATATTCCCGCCTCATGGGCCGGGAAGGACCTTTCACTCAGCCTCGGTCCCATTGATGATTTTGACGAGACCTACCTTGACGGCACCCTTGTCGGAAAAGGTACCCAGTGGAACAAAGCCAGGGAATATGTCGTTCCCGGGAATATCGTCAAGGCCGGGAAATCGGTACTTTGCATCAGGGTCACTGACGACCATGGAAACGGAGGCCTTTACGGCTCGGCGGATCTTATGTTCCTGGAAGGTCCTGACGGAAAGAAACTTCCGCTTGACGGTAACTGGAGAGTGGAGATGTCCCTCTCTTTCAAGGACAGGCCGGTCAACACGGCTCGTGAGCCGAACCTCATGTCGGTCCTATATAATGCCATGATCAATCCATTGGTGCCCTATTCCATCAAAGGCGCTGTCTGGTACCAGGGAGAATCCAATGCTGGAAAGGCTCACAGGTATCGTGATCTTTTGCCTGCGATGATAAATGATTGGCGTTCCGCATGGGGTGAGGATTTCCCTTTCTATATTGTCCAGCTCACTGGTTACACCCCCGTGAAAGATTCGCCGGCGGAGTCCTCCTGGGCAGAACTTCGCGAGGCTCAGGATCTCGCCTCCAAGTCATTGGAAAAAGTCGGTGTGGCATGTGCGATTGACCTGGGCGAGGCCGATGATATCCATCCGGTCCGTAAAATAGAAGTTGGAGACCGACTCGCACTTCTGGCTTTAACTAATGATTATGGGCGGAAGACAGTGGCGGAAGGACCGCGGTTCGACTCGTTCTCCAAAGAAAGCGGGAGCATCCGGGTTAAATTCACATCCGTTGCGGACGGTTTACGAGTCATGCCTTCCGGAGAGTTCGCTGAGCCGCGCTACGGATCTGTCGCCGTGGGCTCAGGTCTTGTCAAGAGAGCCGAGAGCGGGAAACTGACTGGTTTCCAGATTGCCGGAGCGGATAAAGTCTGGTATTGGGCCGACGCCGTAATCAATGGGGATGAGGTTGTGGTCTCTAGCAAGGAAGTTCCCGATCCTGTGGCAGTCCGTTATGGTTGGGCGGATAATCCTGTCTGCAATCTATTCAATTCGGTAGGCTTGCCTGCTTATCCGTTCCGTACTGATGATTGGCAGGGGATAACTTACGGGAAACTATGAGACCTGAAAGAATCGTGCGGCTCGCGCAAGTCGCTGACTTGGATACGATAATGCCCGTCATGGATGCCGCTAAAGGGATAATGCGCTCTGACGGGAACATGAACCAGTGGTCCGACGGTTATCCTTCCAGCGAGGCCATTTTGGCCGATATCCATAGGAAAGGCGGCTTTGTGATGGAGGACTGCGGCAAGATTGTCGGTTACTTCGCCTTCCTGCCTTCTCCTGAGCCGACGTATTCGTACATCGAAGGGGGAGAGTGGCTCGACGAGAAGATGCCTTATCATGTCATCCATCGGATAGCGAGTTATCCAGAAATCCACGGAGTGTTCTCGGACATAATGGAATACTGCTTTTCCCAGGATCCGAACATCCGGATTGACACTCATAGGGAGAATTCAATAATGCGCCACAATATAGCCAAACACGGTTTTACATATTGCGGCATAATCTATCTGGAGTCGGGCGACGAGAGGCTCGCCTACCAGAAAATAATGTCAACGAAATGAATTTTAATGGAATAATAGTGGGCGTGTCTGTGTTCCTTATAATAGGAATATGCCACCCGATCACGATTAAGATGGAATATTACTGGGGCAGGAAAAGCTGGTTGGTCTTCTGCGCCGCGGGGATCATCCTCAGTGTCCTTTCCCTGTTCACGAAGAATATGGTTCTTTCCACCATTCTGGCGGCTTTCGCTTTCTCATGCTTCTGGGGCATCCATGAGGTGATCTCCCAGGAGATGAGGGTGCTTCGCGGCTGGTTCCCCGAGAATCCGGCCCGTCACGAGTATTACGAGCGCCGCAGGGCTGAATTGGGCGACGAGATCCTCAAAAGCCATCCCAACCATAAACATCTTAAGGAAAAGATCGGGAAATAGCTTATAATCAATGCTTAAAAGGAAGATATACGGGATTGGAATGCTGATTAGTAAACTTTTGGATATGAATAAATTAAGATTATTTGTCATGGCGTTTTCCCTGTTCGGGCTGTTCTCTTGCGGGGCTACTGTCAACAAGCTCGATGTCAAGTCATTCGCTTCCGCGGTGGAAGATTTTCCTTCTGTGAGGTTAATTGATGTCCGCACCGCGGAGGAGTATTCCCAAGGTCACCTTGTCGGGGCTGTCAACTGCGACTGGTATGATTCCACCTTTGTGGAGAAGGTCTCGGCAGCTTACGACAAGTCGGCTCCTCTGTATGTCTATTGCAGAAGCGGAAAGCGGGCTTCCGAGGCCGCGGCTGCTTTGGAGAAGGTCGGATATGAGGTCAATAATCTCGAAGGAGGTTATCTGGCGTGGACAGACGCCGGGATGCCTGTCACGAAATACGAGGTCGAACGTTTCAGGACCGCTTCCGGCGCCCCTGTGGACATCGTCCTTGTCAAACATGGTTCCCTGGCGATCTGTTATGATGGTCTGACAATCCAGATCGATCCCGTATCTGGTCTTGGAAAGCTGACTGATTATTCCAAAGAGTTTCCCAAAGCGGATGTCATCCTCGTGACCCATGAGCATGGCGACCATCTTGAAGATGCCACGATCTCTACTCTGACGGGGGAGAATACAGTCTTGATCCTCAATCAGACGAGCCGTGACAAGATCGGCAGGGGAGAGGTGATCCGCAACGGAGAGTCAATGGATCTTTGCTCTGGCAAGATCCACCTTGAGGCTGTCCCGGCTTACAACACCACGCCTGGTAGGGAGATGTTCCATCCCAAAGGCAACGGTAACGGCTATGTGCTGACTATCGACGGACTCGTGATCTATGTCGCAGGGGACACTGAAGACATCCCGGAAATGGCTGATCTTAAGAATATTGATGTGGCTTTCCTGCCTGTCAACCAGCCTTATACCATGACTGTCGACCAGTGCGTTTCGGCAGCCAAGGCTTTTAGCCCTAAGGTTTTGATCCCCTATCATTTCAGCCAGACAGATATAACATCAATCCCCGGCCGTTTGCCAGGGATTGATGTTCGCCTCCGCGACATGCGGTAGGATTCTTAGAAGATATAGTTCAGTCCGACGTTGACTCCGATATTGCCATCGTTTGGATCCAGGCACTTCCCGACCTCGAAGTTGATGTTGAAGTTCTGGTTCATGATGATGTGCAGTCCGGCTCCGACTCCCATGTGCAGTTTCTCGGCCTCAGAAGTGTAGAAATCAGCCGCGGTGTACTCCTTGCCGTCAACTTTGGCGACCACTGTCTTGTCTCCAAGAAGGCTCTTCATCTCCTCTTCCCTGTAGGGGCTGACAATCATTCCCGCATCAAAGAACGGGTTGGTTGCCAGGGTCCAGTTCTGGTTGATCCAGCGGAACTTCGCGAAACTCCAGCGAAGTTCGAAATTGGACCAGGCATAACTGTTTCCCATCAGACGGTTGGAAGTCGTGCCTCGAACCGTGCAAGTCGACCCGAGTCCTTCGGTGTTGATTTGCTTCATGTTCAGTGACTGGATGTTTTGGAGCAGATAGTACGGGGCGTTTCCGGCCACAAGGCCCTGATAGGCGAGGTGATACCCGAAAGTAAGTCTATTCTTGACCACCGGTAAGAACTGCTTCCAGTGAGCGGCCAGTTTGATGTAACTGTTGTCGTGCTTGGAGATGATGTCCGGCGAGCCGAAGGCGTAGATCTCCAGGTTGGCTCCTCTGGAGGGGTTGTTCTCATGGTCGCGGCTGTCATACACCACTCCGGCCTTGAATTCAATGTGCTGTCCTCCAGTGATTTCCTTTTGTGGAATCACGTTATGTACGACGTAAAGGTCGTATAGGGAAAGGTCGTTCATCGCATCCAGGCCCTTGTTTGTGGCGTGACCGGTGTTCATGTTCCAATAAGTGATGCCACCAGCCCATCCCCATTTGCTGTCGCCGATCGAACCTTGGAGGCAGGTCATTAT